>JAFDWQ010000008.1 GCA_018268395.1 Armatimonadota bacterium
CTTATTTCAAACTGACCCACTACCTGATAGTCCATCTGCAATCGATTGCAAGAGCTGCGATCCGGGTCGCCTGTCCGCATCTGCTACGAGGCTCAAGAGTTCGCTGTCCTTAAACCCCGATTGCAGGAGCTTGCCGAGCCATGTCTCGACTCCCTTGTAGGATCGTGAGCGTGCACTGGCATACACCAAGTACATGTAGTGATTTCGGTTCCACTCGCTTCTCTCTATACCGGTTTCTATGTATCTAAGGAGCTCTTTGTACCGCTCAAGTCCAAAGAGAGCTTCCATTCGAAGTCCACGAAAGTGCATCGCGTTCTCGGCATACTTTGACTCGTAACGGCCGATGATACGGAGCACGGACCTGTATCTTCCATGTTGACATTGTGTTTTGAGCCGGTTCCAATCAGCGAGCCACTGGGGCTGGTCTTCCTTCATGATGGGCGGGTGTGCCCCTTAGAGGCGGGTGCCCCGACCAGCGGTGACCTCGCGGTGGGTGGCCCGGCCGAAAGGGGATGGCTCGCCTGCCCCGTCGCCTCTGGTCGGGGTGCCGTTTGCGACCCGGTTCCGAAGGGACTTGCCTTCGTCGCGCGGCCGGCGCTGACGTGTCTCACGGCCATGGACGTGGTTCTACCTGGCTTTCCGCAGCGGCCGTCATTTTCGGACGTATTCCTTGCGGAACCAGGACAAAGCCGCACGAACCCTCGGCCTTGTCCTGACCACCCTAGCGAGTGGCCACACTTGGTCATACCAGCCGCCGGGAGTCCGGGGAGTCAGATCGGAACTGCTTTGCTAGGCCCGAGGGCGGTTGCGCATCAAATCACCGAGGCTGCGACGAAGCTCTCCGACGTCTTCTTTGCTGCCGCCCTTCTGGGCGACGGACAACATCATCTTGGTGAAGTACACGTTTGTCTCCCACTGCTCTATCGGCGATGGTTCCTCGGGATCAAGCAATGATCGCTCCTCTTGGAGGCGCGCCCTTGCGGTCTTGAGGTCGTCTTGGGCGAGTGCGATGGCCGCGAGTTGACGCAACAGTGGTTTGATCCTGCTGGCCTCGCCCGAAGCGCGGGCGTCTTCCAAGGCCAGGAGACAGTGCGGCTCCAACGCGGCCTTGTCGGCGTCGGTCTCGGCGTTCATCATGGCGGGCATGAGGGCCCTGCCCGCTTCTTCCGCGTCGCCACTTCGACGGTAGAGCTCGAAAGCCTGGACGGCGTGGAGCATCTTGTCGCGCGACTCTCCGGGCGCGATCGAAAGGCTGAAATGGCAGCCCGCTTGACCACGAAAGTCGCCAAGTCCTTCGTAAAGCGACAGCGCTTCCCTCGAGAGCCGTTGCGACATGGCTTTGTCGGTGAGCCCCGAGCTGCGCGCCAGAGCGGCGGTCACGTCAGCTATGAGCTTCATGTCTCCCAGCCCTTCGGCGATCTCCCGCGCCTTAGCAAGACGCTCCTGGGTTAAAAGTGGATCCATCGGCGATACGGCGCGAATCAGAGCACGCACCTCACCTTTCTGGTCACCGATCCGTCGGAAGACATCGATGGCCTCGAGCGCGAGTTCCAACGAACGTTCGAAGGGGGCCGTACACGTATCCGATCGGACCCATTTGACTAGGAATGACAGCGCGAGCAACGCATCGCCTTCCGCGGCGGCATCGCCCGCCTCCCGGGCTCTCTCGCGTGCGCCAAGCGCTGCTTGCAGCCCCTCTTCGGTCCGCGGATAGTCGGCCACGGGCCCGAGTGTACGTCGGAGGGTGAAAGGACGATTGGGTGGTTCGGATGGGGAGGTCCCTCCGCTCCCTGTGGTCGGTCGGGATGACGTGGACAGCGGTCAGGGGTCCGATCAGCGGTCACGTCATCCCGAGCGAAGTCGAGGGACCTCCGGGAATCGAAGCGGGTTCGGGTGGTTCGGACGGCTCCGGCAGGTCGCCGGCCCGGCCAGGTACCTTGCAGGCGTGGCGGACGGGGCGCGGACGGTTTCGGCGATCTTGAACGTCCGTTCCCGGCGCGGGGCCGAGTGGGCCAAAACCGCCAAGGCCGCGCTGGAGCAGCACGGCGTCACCGTCCATGACTGGAACGTCTTCCGCAAGACCGACAAGATGGTCGCCCGCGCGCGCGAGCTCGTCGCGGCCCAGACCCCGATCGTGCTCGTCGGCGGCGGAGACGGCACGCTCGGGGCGGTCGCCAACGTCTTCGCCTCGACCAGCACCGTGATGGCGGTCCTTCCTGCGGGGACGGGCAACGCCTTCGCGAAAGACCTCGGGATCAAGGCGGACCTGGAAGAGGCGGCGAAGACGGTCGCGACAGGGCGCGAGGCCCACGTCGACATCGGACAGGTCAACGGCCGTCCGTTCGTCAACGTCGTCACGGTCGGGCTCACGACGCAGATCGCGGAGGGTCTCGACCCGCTCGCCAAGAAACTGCTCGGCAAGGGCGCGTACGCGTTGGCGGTGCTGCGGGCCTTGCGCGACGTGCGGCCGTTCCAGGTGACGGTCGATGCGGACGGCAAGCGCGTCCACATGACGACGATGCAGGTCGTCGTCGGGACGGGGCGGTTCCACGGCGGGCCGTTCGTGCTGTCGCCGGACGCCAGCCTCGTGAGCGGCGAGCTGACGGGCTACGCGGTGCGGGCGAGCAAGAAGTCGGAGCTGCTGCGTTACGCGCTCCTCGTGACGAAGGGGCTGCACGTGGCGTTGCCGGAGGTCGAGTCGTTCGACGCGGAGAAGATCCGGATCGAGACGACGCCGCCGATGTCGGTGACGGTCGACGGCGAGACGTGCCTGAAGACGCCGGTGGACTGCGCCGTCCTCCCTCGCGCGTTGCGCGTGCTCGTTCCCGAGGACCAAGAGCTTTCGCCTGTCGATTGAACAGCCGTCAGCCTGCAGGCTTCCGCTGGACCCGCGGCTTCATCGCGTCGATGAAGACCACGCCGTCGAACCCGTCCGGCCACACCGTTTCAAGGGTGAAGGGGTTCTGCCTGTCGATGACGGCGGGCAGGGGCTTGCGGAGGGCGTGCTTCGGGGGGAGGCCCTTGAGGTCCACGAACGAGAGCGCGTGCCCTTGGCGGTGCAAAGCGGCTTCAAGGGTGCCGTCCTTCGCGGTTTCGAACGTGATCTCGGGATTGCCGAGCCACGACCAGCTTCCCTGGTAGGCCAGGAACCCGATCACGTACGTCCGGTCTTTGCGGTCTCGAGCGAAGAGGCGTCCCATCGAGTCCAGATCGCCCGGTCGCGGCGAGCGGCCGACGCCGGAACCGACGCCGGGAAGACCGCGGAAAACGTGGGCGTTGTGCGCCCAGACGACGACCTTCTTCCCTTTCAGGGGGTTGTCGAGCAACCAAGCTAAGTTGGCCGCGTTCTGGGCCTCTCTGAGGTTGTACGGTCCGGAGATCCCCGTTCCCTTTTCGGCCGCTTCGCTGTTCAGCCGGAGCATTTCGGCCGCCCGCTCCGTGCTCTTCAAGACCTGCGCCCGGAACGGCGCCCGATCGCCCCACGCCTTGTCCAATGTCTTCTTTTCTCGTTCGTAGGCGCGGAGGAACCTGGGGGCGGTCGCGTTGACGGCGGCGACGGCGTCGGCCATCGCCTTTTGGGGGTCGGCCGCTTGGCCCGCGCTTCGCGCCGCCTCGAAAGCGTCTTGGACCGCCTTTCGGTCTTCGGCGGTGAGAGCGGGCGAGCCGTCGAACCATCCGAGGATGTCGGGGAACATCGAGTAGCCGGCCGTGCCCGAGTTCTGGAGGTCGAAACCGGCCATTCGGAGCGGCCGTTCGGACTTGCGCGTCTGGCGGGCGTACTCGAAGACGGGGAACGACTGGACGGCCGTCGACCAGTGTCCGAAGACGCCCGACCGTGCGACGTCATCGAGCGGTTTCTTGCCACCGAGCTCGGCGTCCATTTCGGCGCAGTCGTAGAGTCCTGACTCCCAGATCAGAGCATCGAAACCCATCTCGTCGTGGAAGAACTTGACCAGTTCCGTTTTGACTTCGAACGAGGTGCCGTCGCCGTGGGTCAGTTCGCCGAGGAAGACCACGCGCGCCCCTCCGACCGCATTGCGGAGGATCGACTTGTCGCCGGGCGAAAGTCGCGTCGAGGACGCAAGCCCGTGGACGGCTTTGTCCAGATCCAGGTCTCTCCCCGGCGCGGCGAGCACGTACGAAACGGCTATGACCGTGGCCACCATATCTTCCGGTACATCTTCGAAACGGACGGGAATTCCCACTTCCTCGTGTACACTGGTTCACTGTGAAGAGGTTCGTGTTCTCCTTCATCGCGGCGGTCGCGGTCTTCAGCTTCGCGGGCGCCCAACAGGCCAGCGGCAAAGACGTCCTGAAACAGGTCAACGACTATCGCTCCGGGTTGATCAAGGAGGCGCGGGACGCGAAGAAGACCGTCGACTTCCAGGAGCTGACGGACAAGACGAAGGCCAAGATCGCGCAATTGACCGCGGGGATCGATTTCACGAAGGTCGAAGCATCGGAATGCCTCGATTGGGCGCGTGTCATGCAAATGGCGGGCGACAACAAGTCCGTTTGCGACTTGGCGAAGAGGTATTTGGAGACCGGCCCGAACGACACGGACCGTTTTCAGGCGATGTACCTCATGGCTTCCGCCTGCAACGCGCAAGGCGAGGCCGACATGTTGGCCGTGACATTGAACGATATCCCTGTCCCGACCTTCAACGAATCGAACCAGATCGGCATGATGACCACGAACGTGTTCGTCGACACGATTTATGACAAGAAGGGCTTAGCTCCGGCGCTGGCCACCTTGGACGCCGTCGAAAGGAAGCTGACGTTCGAAGACCCGAAGGCGTATTCGCAGCGCATGCTGCCGATACGGAAGCGGAACCAGTCGGCCCCGAACGCCAAGCCGAAAACCGACGAGGAACTGACCGCCGAGTTGGAAGCCGCCTGCAAGAACAGCAACGAGTCGACCCGGTTCTCGTTCGCGAACAAACGCGCCGACCTGTACTCCACGGCCGGTAAGCGCGATGCGGCCATCGAAGTCCTCGAGACGGCCATCGCGAAGATCGACAAAGCTTCGCCCAACTTCCGCCGGGCCAACGCGGCCTTGACGATGATCCGGTTGACAGGTGCGACCGCTCCTGCGATCGTCAGCGAGCGTTCGCACGGCGCTTACGAAGGGCTCGAAAGCCTGAAGGGCAAGGTCGTGATCGTGGACTTTTTCGCCCACTGGTGCGGCCCGTGCATCGCGGCCTTTCCTGAGATGGAGAAGATGTACGCCGAATTGAAGGACAAGGGCCTGGAGATCGTCGGCGTGACGACGTACTACGGCTACTACAAGGGCGAAGGCATGCCGGACCGCAATCTCCCGAAGGACGTCGAGTTCGGAAAGATGAAGGACTTCATGACCGAGCACAAGATCCCGTGGTCCGTCGTTTATGGCGAACGCACGAACTTGGACGCCTACGGCGTGACCGGGATTCCGACCGCGGTCTTGATCGGCCGGGACGGCAAGGTCCGTGAACTCCATGTCGGGTACAGCCCCGAGAGCTTCAAGAAATTCAGGCAAGAAGTCGAGAAAATCCTGAGCGAAAGGTAGACTCGCCTTTTGCACTGAAAACTCTTGCTGTACGCCCCGGCCCGCTGTGCCCGGGGCTCTTCTTTTTTCAGGTCATCGTTTTTGGGACCGAGAGGTCACCGTTGCGGCATCCGGGGCAGTTCGTCCACCGTCCTTCAGCCCGAGCTTCCACCCTTTACGGCTCACCGTCCCCCTCGTTATCGGTGCGATCGCGGCCGACCGTACGGAGACCGGTCGGGCGAAGAGAAAGGCCCAACGTTTTGCCGGCACCGAACGATCCCCGCCGGACGTTCCGTCTTGACGGTTGTCCCCGTCGATCGATGACGGGCCTACGGAACTGAGGTCGGGCGAACGCCCTGCCAAGACCGTAGGAGCGTGCGCCTGGAGTGTGACGCGAGGTCGCGGCGGGCCCTCTCCCTCGCCACATGCGTCCTCCGTTGCCTCCGGGCCCACGTCTCTCCTACTCGACACCCATCGCGGCCAACACTTTGGCCGACCACTTCGGCAGACCGCTCTTCCCTTTCTCGACCGCTTCGTTGTAGGTCTTCAAGAGCAGCCGGGGATCGCGATAACAACCGACCAGTCGGGTCCGTCCGAAGGCCTTCTCGATCGTGACGGCTTGGACGTAACCGACCGAGTACCACGCGCCCATGTCCCCATAAAACTCCCGCGCCTTCTTCGTCGCCTCGTCGCTTTGGACCGCTCCGCTCGCGACGTCGCAGAAGAAGTCCTCGAGTCGCCGCATGTCCTGGGCCTGCTCACGAAGGCCCTTTCGGAACGATTCGGCTTCTGGCCCGAACGTCGACATCGGGTCGGCGTCTGGCCCTCCGGCTGCGGCAAGGACGGCGAAGCCTTCCCCGAACGCTCCCATCCAGGTCCAGGCGGTCTTGACCGCAGCCGGCTTTTTGGCCACCCAATCGGAGAAGTCTTGGGACGGACAACTCGTGCCGTAGCCGATGTGATGGAGCTCATGGGCGATCGTGACTTCCGTGTTCTCTCTGGATTTCGAGGGGTCAAGGTAGAGCATGATCGCCGGATTTTTGGCCACGTCCCACACGAAGCTGTTGGACGACGGCTTGATCAACGGAATGACGGACGCCTCGATCTTCGCGCCTTCGGGAAGATAGTCGAGGGCCCGCCGCTCGAGGCCCTCAAAGTCCATCGCCTTCAGCCTGTCCAAGGCTGCCTGATACTCTGCCGCTTGTGACTTCAAGGCAGGCGTGTCCAGATACTTGCGGAAGGCGAGGTCTTCGAACAGCCGGCCCATGCCGAGTTCCCGCTCTTTGAGTCGGCGGTATCCCTCCGTCGAAGCGATCCGTCGCCAATCCTCGTCGGTCGGGGACTCCTTTTTCCAGTAGTCCAAGACGGCCGAAACTTCATCGTCCACCCACGTCACGTTTGCGGGGAGGCGTGTGCCGACGATGGCAAGAGCGAGGAGCGAAATCATGGGTCTTGATACGACGTTCGGAGGGTTCGCGCGCGTCCGACTTTCTCTCGGATCGCGTCCGAGCGGCGCTGCAGGTTCTGTACGGTCAGAATGGGAAGACTCGCGGCACGGGGCTGGGGCGGCCGGTTGTCGGAAGCTCCAGGACGACCGTACCAAAAAGCGACCGAAGAGTAACCCAGCAGGTTCCAGGGCTGCCGGATGTCGGTGCCGAACGACGACTCCATGTCGAACCTCAATCGGTCGTCGAACGGGACGGCGTCGAGCGCCCTGGACCGGGTGCAGACGTTCACTCCCATCGTGTGTCCGTCCAGGCCGCCGACTCTGACGTTCGCCAGGAACGGTCGCGAGAACTCGTCCCGCCGATCGGGCAAAACGCCGCCCGCCCAACCGTAATAGTCTTCGGTCCCCGTGCCGAAGTGGCTCGGAAAGCCCCGCTTCCAGTCGTCGTCGACATAGAACTTTTCGTCCCCCTCACCCCACCACGTGTCGCGTTGAGGGTTCACGACCGTCCAGGAGTCTCCCACGTACACGCCCTTGCCAAGAACGTCGACAAAGTTCCAGTCTTGGAATACGGATCCCACGGCGACGTCGTCAGGCCGCCAAGACGCGTGGAAGTGCATCGACCGGGAATCCCATCGCCACGACGCCGTCGTTGCGGCCAAAGAGGCCCGGACCTTCGTGTCTCCCAAGTTCAGCAACGTCAAGGTGGCGTCCTTCCGGTACGGCATCGGCCATGTGCAGAAGAACGTGCCGTCGCCGACGGACCGGCGTTGCATCGTCGAGAACGGGTGAAGGCCGTCGGCATTGCTGAAGAAGTCTCCGACCGGACACCAGACCGAACGCTCTCCGTCGAACGTGGCGACGAGGACGACGTTGCGGAGCGACTGTGGCCGGCCCACGGACTCCGGGAGATCGATCCTGATGCCCGTGACAGCCCTGGGACCGCCGGGTAATCGGACAGAGTAGGAACCCTGGGCCTGTAAGTCGTGAAGGTCCTTGTCAGCCAGGACACGGGGAGGCGCCGTCCAGCGTCGGCCCACGGTCGCGGCAAGCGACAGGGCCTTGTCACCATCGGACTTCTGGAACGTCCGGACCGCCGTTCCGCGCTCGTAGGCGCGGTAGTCGATGCGGTAGTAGAAGGGCTTGGCCGTCATCGTGACGCGGCACGACTTGGCGAACGGGACAGGAAGATAGGAGTCGCCCGCCCTGGCCGTGGGAAAGGCAAAGGGCTCCGGCACGCTCCCCTCGCCGCGAACGAACCGGATCAGCGGCTCGTCGATGACGGGCCGGTCCGAACCGTCGAGATAGACGCGGACGTTCGGGCCGGTCCTATCTTCAAGACTGTAATAGAAGTACGGCGTCCAAACAGCGGTCAGGCACCCGGGACCGTCGTGCTCCATGACCGTCCACTCGGTCCGGCCCGCTCTTTCGACCGTTCTCAGAAAGCCCGTACCGTCTCCGTCGGCAAACCACCCTGGCCGGTCGCGATGGACCGATTCCCGGTTCCTGCTCGAAGCCTGAAGCGCCCGGTACGCCGGCACGGGCAGACGCGCGTGGGCCGTGAGGTCGGTCGCCTCTTTGATCAGGCTCTCAAAGTCGACGACGGACCCGCTTCCCGCGGTCACGACGGCAAGGGCCCATGGGGTCATGTCCCGATTGTGACCGACGACCGCGGGCCGGCTAACGGCGACCCGAGGGGTAATCTGCCCACATGGATCCCGAAGCGTCGATCGTGATCGTTTCCGGTCCACCGGCCTCAGGAAAGACGAGCGTCTCCTTGGCGTTGGCCGCCTTGTTCCCCCGGAGCCTCCGCATCCCTGTCGACGATCTCCGCGAGTGGGTCGTCAGCGGAATCTCGCAGCCGGTCCCCGAGTGGACCGAGGAGACGGAGCGGCAGTTCGCGCTCGCCGAGGACGCGGCCGCCGACGTCGCCGTCCGTTATCTGGGCGGCGGCTTTACGGTCGTGCTCGATCATTGCCGTCGACCGGAGAACATCGACGCGTGGGCGGCCCGTTCCTTCGGAGGACGGCACGTCCACAAGGTCGCCCTCCTTCCCCACCTGAGCACGTGCTTGAAGCGCAACCGGTCGCGTTCGGACAAGTCCTTCGACCCTGACGTTTTGGAGCCCGTGATCCGGACCGTGCGCGACGCATACGACCAAGCGGACCTGAGAGACTGGTTGGTCCATCCTAACTTGGGGACCGTCGAGTCGACCGCGCTCGAACTCTTCCAGGCGCTCTGCGACGCCTGACGATCGGATCATTACGAACGGAAAAGGCCAGAACCCAAACAACTTCCAAACCTCGCCGGCCGATCATAGCATCAAGCAAAGCGGTCCCCACGCTCTGCCCAATGGATGAAAGAGATGAAACGGACGACGTTAGCGATCGTGTGCGCTCTGGCGATCGGAACCATAGTGCAGGCGCAACAGGGATTCGGCCAGGCCGGACCTCCGCAGGGTCAACGCGGCGGGTTCCAGCAACGCGGCCCGAGAATGATGATGGGCGGCCCGAACATCTTGATGATGCCGGACGTCCAGGCCGAACTTAAACTGACGGCCGATCAAAAGCAGAAGCTCGCCGACTTGTTCCCGGCCCGTCAGGGCGGCGGACAGTTCGGCGGTCCTCCGCAGGGCGGCCCAGGTGGCCCGCCGCAGGGCGGTGGCCAGTTCGGCGGTCCTCCGCAGGGCGGACCAGGTGGCCCGCCGCAGGGCGGCGGACAGTTCGGCGGCCCTCCGCAGGGCGGTCCGGGCGGACCGCCGCAGGGCGGCGGACAGTTCGGCGGTCCACCCCAGGGCGGACCGGGCGGACCCGACCCGATGGACGCCAAGGTCAAAGAGATCTTGAACGCCGACCAGTACGCGCGCTACAAAGAGCTTCAGCTCCAATGGCGCGGAGCAGGCGCCATCAGCCAGCCTGACGTGGCGGACAAGCTCGGCTTGACCGACGACCAGCGAGAGCAGGTCCGAGCGGCGATGGACGCTGCGCGGCCGCAACCGCCGCAGGGCGGGCAAGGCGGCCCTCCGGACTTCGAGGCGATGCAGAAGCAGATGGCCGAGGCGAAAGCCAGGTCTGAGAAGCAGATCCTCGCCGTCCTGACGGTCGACCAACGGGCCAAGTGGCAGCAGATGCTCGGCAGACCGTTCAAGTTCGCCCAGCCGAACACGGGCGGACCCGGATTCGGCCAACGCGGACGCGGCGGCCGAGGCGGCGGCGGGCAAGACTGACGCCGACGACCCTCTCATAATGGAACCGTGAAGATCTTGGTCATCGAAGACGATCTGGTGATCGCTTCCCAGATCTCACGGTTCCTCGAAAAAGAGAAGTTCCAAGTGAACGTGGCGAGGAGCGGCCTCCAAGGCGAGGAGGCCGCCCTCGCTTCCGAGTTCTCGCTGATCGTCCTGGACATCATGCTCCCCGAGCGCGACGGCTGGACGGTGTGTGAAAACCTGCGACGCGCCAAGGTCACGACGCCGATCCTCATGTTGACCGCACGGGATTCGGTCGAAGACCGGATCCGGGGACTGGAGGGCGGCGCCGACGACTATCTGCCGAAGCCTTTCGACATCCGGGAACTCAAAGCGCGGATCGACGCGTTGCTCCGTCGCGACAAGGTGCATCGGACCGGCACGGTCACGGTGGGAGACTTGACGATCGATACCCACGCCCACACGGTCTCAAGGGCCGGGCGCGAGATCAAACTCACGCCGCGGGAGTTTTCGCTCCTCGAGGCGCTCGCCCGCAACGAGGGTCGGACGCTCACGCGGGACGTCATCCTCGAGCGGGTCTGGGACGATGAGGAGAGCCTCCTGAACAGCGTCAACTTCCATGTCGCGTCCCTAAGGAAGAAAGTCGATGCGGACTTCCCGGTCAAGTTGATCCATACGGTCCATGGGATCGGATACGTCTTGAAGGCGGGCGGCGCTTGAAGTCCTTCCGTGGTCAGGTGACGGCCTGGATCGCGGCCGTCGTCGCGCTTTCTCTGACGGCGCTCGGCGGAACGATGACGGCCGTGAACCTCAGTCGGATGCGCAGCGACCTCGACCGGGGGCTCAGGGACCGGGCAGAAGCGTTCAGCCGCGGCCCAAGGGGCCCGAGATTCGGCATCGGGGGTCCGGGCGGGCCACCGATGTTGAGCGACGGGCAACCTGGCCCAGGCCCGGCGCTTCGGCAACAAGGCCCGTTCCCCGGGGACGACTCCGACCTGATCGCCGCCATCCGCCGCCCGAGAGTCCTCGAAAACCCTACGGAGGGACCACCGCCTCAGGGTGCCGACTTCTTCGACCCGCCGGCGATCGACGCGGCCCGACAAGGACGGGCGGGCTATTCGGACCGCCTCTACCGCAAGACACCTGTCCGGGTCTTCACCATGCCGTTCCTGGGACAGGACGGAGTCCGGCGCATCGTCCAGACGGCTCAGGAAACGACGTTCATCGAGGACGCTGCGACCGTGCAAGTCCGCACGATGGTGACCGTCATCCCTCTGGCGGTCGTGGCCGCCCTCGGCGTGGCGTACTTTCTTACGGGCCGGGTCGTCCGCCCGATCGCGGACATGGAGGCGACGGTGGGCGCCATCGCCGAGGGCGAACTTTCGGCCCGTTTACCGACCCAAGGCCTGGACGAGTTCGCACGGCTCGGCGGCCGGTTCAACACGATGGCCGAGCGGGTCGAATCGTCGGTCAATGGGTTACAGGCTTCGCTCGAACAGCAGAAGCGCTTTACCGCTGACGCGTCGCACGAGCTTCGGACGCCCCTCACGCGGCTTCAACTCGCGACGAGCGCCGGTCTCGACGCCCCGCCAGAGGAAGCCCGCGATGCCCTTAAGGTGGCTGACGAAGCCGCTCGGGACATGTCCCGCCTCGTCCGACAGCTCCTTGAACTGGCCCAAGCCGATGCGGGAACGTTGGCTCGGCCGACGGGCACCGTTGACCTCCGCGTCATCGCAAGCGACGCGGTCGCGAAACTCCCTCCGGGCGGCCCTGAAGTCCTCGTGGACCTGGCCGAGAGGGCCGTCGGGGTCAACGGCGACGCCGACCGGCTCGAGCGGGCGGTCCTCAACCTCTTGGAGAACGCCCGTCGGCATACGCCTTCGGACGGGACGGTGACGGTGACGGTCAAGGTCGCTTCGGACGGACGGGCGCTCCTCTCCGTAGTGGACACGGGCGAGGGTATCGCGCCGGAACACTTGCCCCGTCTGACCGACCGTTTCTACCGCGTGGACGCGGCGAGGGACCGTGACGCGGGCGGATCCGGTCTGGGACTTGCGATCGTCCACGAGATCGTGAAAGCGCACGACGGCTTGCTCGCCATCGAGAGCGGACCGGGGCGCGGCACCACCGTGACCCTGTCCTTGCCGTTGCCGGCCCCCTAGACCGCCGGCTCTTCCGGCCGACCTTTGTAGACGAACATCACGTACGCCGCGAAGAGCGCCATGACCGCCCCGATGACGCCGACCCAGACGGGGCCGATCGTTTCGACGAGCAAGTACACGTTGAGGCCGCCGATCGCCGTGCAGACGCCATAGCCCAGCCACTTCACCCAAGGCTTGTTGACGAATTCGCCCATTCGGCGCTTGTCGCTCGTCACCATGACCAACGGGAAGATCGCGAACGGAAGTTGCATCGAGAGTACGACTTGCGATAGGACCAAGAGTTGGACCGTGTCCTTTCCGCCACTGAGCTGTATGAGAACGATGGCGGGCACGATGGCAAGAAGGCGCGTGATCATTCTCCGGAGCCAGGGCGCGATCCTGATCTTCAAGAAGCCCTCCATCACGATCTGGCCGGCGAGCGTGCCCGTGATCGTGGACGACTGGCCCGAGGCGAGCAAGGCGACGGCGAACACCGTGGCCGAAGCGCCTCCCAGCGCGGTCCTCAAGAGTTCGTGCCCTTGTTGCAGTTCTGTGACCCCGGTCCGCGAACCTGAAAAGACGGATGCCGCCAAGATCAAGATCGCCGCATTGACGAAGAACGCAAAACTGAGGGCCACGACGGTATCGATCGTGTTGAACTTGATCGCTTCGCGGAGGCCCTCCTTTCCTTCGCCGGTACGCCGCGTCTGGACGATGCTCGAGTGAAGGTAGAGGTTGTGCGGCATGACGGTCGCGCCCAGGATGCCGAGCGAGACGAGGAGCGCTTCCGTGTTCGGCATCGTCGGAACGAACGTCCCCTTCGCGACGAGTCCCCAGTCGGGCTTGGCCAACACGATCTCATAGGCGAAACAGGCGAAGACGGTCGCGACCAAGGTCAAGACGATCGCTTCGATCTTCCGGAAACCGAGCTTCATGAAGGCGAGGAGGAGAAGCACGTCGAAGCCGGTGATCAGGACGCCCCAAGCGAGGGGGATCTGGAACAAGAGGTTCAAGGCCACCGCCGAACCGACGACTTCGGCGAGGTCGCACGCCACGATCGCGATCTCGCACAAGAGCCAGAGCGCCATCGCCGCAGGCTTCTTGTAGTAGTCGCGGCAGGCCATCGCGAGGTCCTTCCCCGTCACCAACCCCATCCGGGCGCACAGGATCTGGAGGAACTGCGCCGCGATGTTCGAGACGAAGATCACCCACAAGAGCGCGTAACCGAACAGCGACCCGCCCTTCAGGTCGGTGCCCCAGTTCCCGGGGTCCATATAGCCGACGCTGACCAAGAACCCTGGCCCGGCGAACGCCAAGAACCTTCGGAGCCACGACCCGTTCTTCGGGACGGCGACGGACCGGAAGACCTCCGGCAACGACCGGAACCCGTTCCCTTTGTTCGCAGTGGACTCGAAACCCAGCATGTCGACCTTTGTTTGTAGCCTAGGCTAACTTCTGACCAGCATAGCACAACCCTGACGCGAAAGTGTAGCCATGGGTACAATTCTCGGCGGAACAGGCGCATGTCCGAAGCCCATCGATTCAACCGGACCCGGGACGCCCACCGCACGGAGCTCGCCGAGGACTATGTCGAAGCGATCCTCGAGTTGATCCAGGAGAAGGGCGAAGCCCGGCTGACCGACCTGTCCGAACGGTTCGGGGTCGCGCATCCGACGGTCTCCAAAACGTTGAAGAGGCTCGAAACGGCCGGCCTGGTCGCTTTGCGGCCGTACAAGAGCGCCAATCTGACGGACGCCGGAAGGACACTGGCCGAGGAGTGCAAAGCCAGGCACGCCAAGGTCGTGGCGTTCCTGCTCGCGCTCGGGGTCGACCGGGAGACGGCAGAGATCGACGCCGAAGGGATCGAGCACCACGTCAGTGACACGACCTTGACGGCGATGGTCGCCTTTACGGCGCGGACACCGAAACCGTGAACGCAAGCGGCCCTTCCTTCTGATAGACTGGAACGGTCGGTTTCAGAGGATCGATCATGCCTGCGTACAAATTCAAGGTCAACGGCAAAGACCAAGCCGTGGACGTCATGGCGGACACGCCGCTCCTGTGGGTGCTCCGCGACACGCTCGGACTGTGCGGGACGAAGTACGGTTGCGGCGTCGGCGATTGCGGCGCGTGCACGGTGCTCGTCGACGGCGAAGCGAAGAGGTCGTGCCAGATCACGGCCGAGGAGGCCGCAGGAAAGCAGGTCTTGACGATCGAATCGCTGCCGGCCGACGGCACCCACGCCCTCCAGAAGGCTTGGATCGAGGAAGACGTGCCGCAATGCGGCTATTGTCAGTCGGGCCAGATCATGGCCGCCTACGCCCTCCTCAAGGAAACGCCGTCTCCCTCGGACCATCAGATCGACGAGGCCATGGACCGGAACCTTTGCCGTTGCGGCACCTACCAGAGGATCAAGGCCGCGGTCAAGCGTGCCGCGAAATCGGGAGGCGTGGCGTGAGCGCCCTTTCCCGCCGGTCGTTCCTCAAGGTCGGCGTCGTCGCCGGAAGCGGACTCATCATCGGATGCGACTTCCCTGCTTTCGGCCTCGGGAACGGCAAGCTGAAAGGAGGGTCACTGACCGCCTTCGTCCAGATCGGACCGGACGGGCAGGTCACGATCACGGCTCCTCGACCGGACACGGGGCAAGGGACGCGGACGTCGTTGCCGATGCTCGTCGCGGAAGAACTGGGGGTCGACTGGAAGACGATCAAGGTCGTCCAAGCGCCCGGAGACGGAACGAAATACGGACGTCAGGGCGTCGGCGGCAGCGCGAGCATCAGGGGTTCCTACGAGCCGATGCGCCTCGCGGGCGCGACCGCGGCCCTCATGTTGCGGCAAGCGGCGGCCCAAAAGTGGGGCGTCGGGGTCGACACCGTCACGATCGACAACGGGCGCATCGTGAGCGGCAGTCAAAGCGCAGGCTTCGGAGAGTTCGCCGAGGCCGCGGCCAAACTCCCTGTCCCGGAGCGGTCCTCGGTCACGCTGAAGGATCCCAAGGACTTCCGGATCGTCGGAAAGCCGACTCGGCGCATCGACAACCTCGCCGTCGTCACGGGCAAGGCCGTTTTCGGGATCGACTCCAAGCCGAAGGGCTGCAAAGTCGCCATGCTCTCCAAACCGCGTGCCTACGGGTCCTCGCTCAAGTCGTTCGACGATAAGGAAGCGCGCGCGGTGCCCGGCGTCAAAGACGTGTTCGCCTTCGGAAACGGGGTGGCCGTGCTCGCGGACGACACTTGGTCGGCGATGAAGGGCCGCGAAGCTCTCAAGACGGAATGGACCGAGAGCCCCCATGCTGCCCTCGACTCGGCCGAGATCACCAAGCGGTTCCAAGCCGCGGTCGGCGCGTTCCCGGACATGCCGTCCGGATCGAAGGCGATCGAAGCGGTGTACGAGCTTCCCTACCTGTCCCATGCCCCGATGGAGCCGATGAACTGCACCGCCCACGTCCGCGACGACGGGTGCGAGATCTGGGCACCGACGCAAGTCCCGGACTCCGCGCGCGAACAGGTGGCGAGGCAACTCAAGATCCCGGCCGAGCAAGTCGTCCTCCATGTTCCGCTCGTGGGCGGAGGTTTCGGACGACGTCTCTTGACCGATTACATCGGCGAGGCCGTCAACCTGTCCAAAAAGGCGGGCGGGCCTGTCCAAGTGCTCTGGTCGCGGGACGACGACATCCGCAACGACAGCTTCCGTCCGGTCAGTTACCACGCCATGAAAGGCGCGGTCGGCGCCGACGGTCTGCCCGCCGCGTACTATCATCAGTGCCTCTTGCCGGGCAGGAGCCGGGGGTCGGAGGCGGCCTGGGGCAACGCCCGCCTGGCCTATGCCTTGCCGAACGCGGGGATGCAGAACGGCAGCATCGAGTCGCCCGTGCCGACCTTCGCCTGGCGCTCGGTCGAAAACACGTACCAGAACCTTGTCCAAGAGTGTTTCCTCGACGAACTGCTCGTCGCGGGCGGACAAGACCCCGTGGAGGGTCGGCTCAAACTCTTGCAGAACGAACGGCTGAAGACGGTCTTGAGCCGGGCGGCCGAACTCGCTGGATGGGGCAAGCCGTTGCCGAAGGGCCGTGGCCGTGGTGTCGCGTGCTTCGCGGGTTACGGCTCCTTCATCGCACAGATCGCGGAAGTCGAAATCCTGCCCGACAAGACGATCAAGGTGCGCCGCATGGAGTCGGTCGTCGACTGCGGCCTTGCCGTCAACCCGCTCGGCGTTCAGGCCCAGGTCCAAGGTGCGACGATGGACGGCATCGCGACGCTCCTCCGGTCGGCCGTCACGATCAAAGACGGCGGGGTCGAACAGAGCGGATGGGGGGACATGGGCTGGGCGGTCCATTCCGACGCTCCCGAGCACAACGTCCTCGTGACGGGCGCCACCGGACAGCCGGGAGGCATCGGCGAGGTCGGCTTCCCTGCTTCAGGGCCGGCGGTCTTGAACGCGATCGCGGCGGCCACGGGCCAGAGGTTACGGAGACTGCCGATCGGCACGCAGACCGCTTGATGGACCGTCGGACGTTCGACGCGGTCGACCAATGGTCGTCCGGCGGACACAGGCTGGCGACGGCGACCGTCGTCGAAACGTGGAAGTCGTCGCCCCGGAAAGCCGGAGCCGTCATGCTGGTCCGTGAAGACGGACACGTTTGGGGGTCGGTCAGCGGCGGCTGCGTCGAGACGTCCGTCGTTCAAGCGGCGCTGGGCTGTCTGGAAACGGGCCGACACGCCCTCCTGGAGTACGGACCGGCGAGCGCGGACGCCGTCTGGGACGTCGGCCTTTCGTGCGGAGGAGGAATCCGGGTCCTCGTGGCACCCTGTCCCGCACAGAGCTCCACACGGTCCGAGTGGGATGTGTGGGCCCAGGCCCGAGAATGGACGGCTTCCCGGACGCCTTACGTTTGGACGACCGACGTTTCTGGCCAGGAACCGGTTCATACCGTTCGGCTCCTTGACGGTTCGGAGTCCTCGTTGACCACACATTGGGACGAAGCCGTGCAGGTCTTCGTCGACGTCCGTCGCCCGGCCGAGCGTCTCATCATCGTCGGCGGGGCCCACATCGCGGTCCCGTTGGTCTCCTTCGCCCGGACCCTCGGTTTTGAAACCGTCGTCGTCGAACCAAGGGCCACGTTCGCCGTGTCCTCGCGGTTCGACGTGCCGCCCGACGCGATCGAAACGGACTGGCCGGACGTCGCCGTCGGAAACCTTCGGCCGGACGCTTCGACCTACGCCGTCGCCGTCACCCACGACCCTAAGATCGACGATCCGGCCCTGATCGCCTTGCTCCGCTCTGAAGCCGCCTACATCGGCGTTCTCGGTGGCCGGACGACGCACGCGGAACGGTTGGAGCGGCTCCGCTCGGCAGGTTTCGGAGACGTCGATCTGGCCCGTCTCAAAGGGCCTGTCGGTCTGCAGATCGGTGCCGAAACACCGGAAGAGATCGCCCTGAGCATCATGGCCGAAATCGTCCAGGTGCGGCGTGGCTGACGTGACGGCGGTCGTGCTGGCGGCCGGTCTGTCCAGCCGCCACGGGACGAACAAGCTCCTGTGCCTTCGGGACGGCGTTCCGCTCGTCAGGCTGACGGTCTCACGCGTCAGGAATGCGGTCGACGGCCGAGTCGTCGTGGTTCTCGGGCACGAGGCCGACCGCGTCCGGGACGCTTTAGGGCCGGAACCCGTCGTTGATGTGCTCAACAACGACTACGCGGTCGGAATGTCGACCTCGATCCGGGCAGGCGTCGAATCCGTCCGGCCGGAGAGTGCGGTGCTGATCGTTCTGGCCGACATGCCGTGGATCGAGGAAAAGACCGTCTCGATGATCGTTGCCGCCTATCGCGGCGCCGGTGACACGTCCGCGATCGTCGTCCCGTGCGCCGAAGGTCGGACCGGGAACCCTGTCCTGTTCGGACCGGCCCACCGCGATGCGTTGCTCGCACTGCAAGGCGACCGAGGGGCGAAGGCCGTCATAGAAGCAAGTGCTTCCCACGTGATCCGGGTGGCCGTCGGTCCTCAGGAACTGGAAGACGTCGACGGGCCGGCAGGCGTCACCGCCGATCGTTGAAGATGAAGGGGCGACCGCCTGCCTGAGCGAGCTTGTCGGCTTGTTCGGACGTCAGGACCACGTTCAAGTCGTCGATGAACTGCTTGTCCACGGCGTCAAGGACGTCCCTCACTCTTTTCGGGTCGAGCTTGGCCCGTTTGGACTGATCGAGCAAGGTCCGAAGGGCCATGTCCCGCTTCGTCTTCGCCCTCCGCACGTCGCCCTTTTGGGGATCCGTCAACTCGAGCGTCCATTGGACGTCGTCGCGCGAAAGAGCCCGAACGCCTTGTCTCTGCAAGAACAGCTCGCGCAACCGTACGGACTGGTCCGGACCGATCACGGACCAAGCCTTCTTTTCCCTCTCGGCGTCCTTCTTTTCTTGCTCGGCAGGATCGGTCAAAACGACCGGGTCCTGTTCAAAGGTGCCGCCGCGCTTCGGAGCCCGGATCCGATCGATGGCCTCCCACTTTTCGACCTGCGACTTCGTCATTTTGAGTTCGGCTTGCACGTCGCTCCGATGAAGGAGGCCCGCTACGCTGTCGTCCGTCAAAGGGGGCGTCGTCAAGAACGGGACGAACAAGGCGAACAAAGGAAGGCTCGACACGACCATGGGCTTAACCCCAGGGACGCCTCAGCCCTCGCAAGCGTTTCAGGCCCTAGCGACGGGCACCTCTTAGCGGTGGCTGCGGTTACAGACGCTATGCGTGAAGCGCTGGCCGTCCGGGCCATCGGACGGCACCAGAAGGGGGAATTCCGTACGTTCTTCGTCAACCAGGTGCGATCGTCCGTCTTCCCGCTCTTCATCTTCGCGGCCGGTGCGGCGACGCTACCCTTGGGACCCGGCCGTTATGACGTCCTTCTCGTCCTGTGCCTCGGCATGCAGGTTGCCCTCGTCGCGAGCGGGCTCGAATCCTGGAAAGAACTCGCCGTGATCTCCGTATACCACGGGCTGGGCCTCGGACTTGAACTCTATAAAGTCCGTCACGGGTCGTGGCAGTATCCGGGAGACGCGGTGACGAAGTTCGCCGGTGTCCCGCTCTTCAGCGGGTTCATGTACGCAAGCGTCGCCAGCTATGTCATGCAGGCCTGGCGGCGATTCGGCCTCGTGCTCCTCGATTGGCCGAAGTGGCCATGGACGTTCGCGGCGTGCGCGGCCATCTACGCCAACTTCTTCCTCAACAGGATGTTCGCCGACACGCGGTGGTGGATCGTAGCGGGTGTCCTTGCGGTCTTCGCACGGACGAAAGTCGAGTTTACGACTGTCCCAGGGCGCCGACGGCAGATGCCGATGGTCGTGGCCTTCTTCGCGATCGGGTGCTTCGTGTGGCTCGCCGAACAAGTGTGCACGTGGCTGCACATTTGGAGCTATCCGGACCAAGTCGACGGCTGGACGCCCGTGGGACTCGGCAAACTGTCGTCCTGGTGTCTGCTCGTCATTGTCGGCATCGTGCCCGTGGCGACCTTCAAGCTTCGAGGAACCGGAATCTCGTGATCCGAGGAGCGTGCAGACCGTGCGGTCTGAGCATCACGAGGCGGTAACCTGCGCCCTTCATGACGACCGCAGTTCTCTTGAGCCTCGCCCTTTCTTCGTCGCCGGCCCTGGACGCCGTTCAGTCGAAGGGGGACCGGTACAACGGTGTTTGGACCGTCTCTCGCGGCGGTGGCGGCATGGGCCGTGTCTTCGTCGACGGCAGTAACCTCAAAGGCGTCCTCATGGACACAGGATGGCTCCAGATGACGGGCGAGCGGCGGATCGGCCAGCTCACGGGGACGTTGAAGAGCGGTCAAGCCACGGTGACGGTCGCGTGGAGCACCGGCCCCAAGGTCGAGTTCCGAGGCGACGGCAAAGTCCAGCGCAAAGGTCTGATCCTCGACCTCGACCAGTATTCGAGCGGCCGGATCGTCAAGGACACGCAGTTCACGATGCAGGCGCACCGCGTCGGCGACCCCTTGAAGAGCCCCTTCGGCGAGATCGGTCGATTGAGCGTGCCCCAGATGGCGGGCGAATGGTCGGGCAGCTTCACCTACGGGCCGAACCGGGGCCTCTCGTACGTCACGCTCGATTGGGACGGCTCGTGCCACGTGATCATGGCGAACGAAAGCCCGAACGACGATACGTGGACCGCCGAGGGCACGCTGAACACGCGTGAAGGCGTCATCGATCTGACCGTCGATTCCGGGTTCAGCAAACAGGCGTACAAGGGCAAAGTGACGTCGATCGGTCCGGACCAGATCGTGGTGAGGTACGACCGGAAGAACGGCGAGTTCGTCATGTCGTTACAGCGTTGGTGATCCGAACGGGGTGCGACGTCCGTCCGTCCCCGTAAGACATGACGAAAGGGCGGATCGAAGCCTTCTCCGACGCCGTGATCGCGATCGACATCACGATCTTGGTTCTGGAACTGCGCGCGCCGCACGAGGCGTCGCTGGCAGCCCTCCTTCCTCTCGCGCCGAAGTTCCTCGGCTTTGTCCTCAGCTTCGTCTACCTCGCGATCTACTGGAACAACCACCACCACATGTTCCAAAGCGTCCACCATGTCCGGGGCAACGTGCTGTGGGCGAACAACCACCTGTTGTTCTGGCTGTCACTGGTCGCCTTCACGACGGCGTGGATGGGGGAGACGGGCTTCGCGCCCCTTCCGGTCGCCACCTATGGCTTCGTGCTCCTCATGGCGAGCGTCGCCTACTACGTCCTCACCAAGTCACTCGTCGCTGCGAACGGGAAGGACTCGCCTGTCGCCGTCGCGCTCGGACGTGACGTCAAGGGCAAGCTCTCGACGGCGGTCTACCTCGTTTCCCTTCCGCTCGCGTTCGCGCTCCCCTGGGCGAGCTGCGCCCTCTATGGGCTCGTCGCGGCCATCTGGCTTGTGCCGGACAAGCGCTTCGAGCGCGGACCGCACGGGTCTGAAGAGGCGCGCTGATCCGATTCGGACCGCGCGACGACGGGAAGGGACAGGAGAGACCCGTCGGCCGGTATAGTCCAAGGATGCCCATTCTTCACGCTCTTGTCGCCTTAGCCGCGATCGCATCTCCGGCTCAAGAAGCCGCCGCGCACGACGAGAACGGGAAGGCCAAGCTTTGGATCTGTAAGGACACCGACGACGATTGGAAGCCTGTCGGTGCGACGGGCGACCCTGAAAAGCACGAAAAAGGAAAGCCGCCCGTGTACACGTGGAAGGCCGACGAGCCGTTCAACATCTTGGTCAAGAACCCGAAAGGCGTCAAGTTCGGCGGCTATCTCGGTTTCGTCGTCCACAAGCAGAACGCCGACCTTACCGACGGCGACTTCATCGACGAGCGCATGATCGAATCGGCCGACGATTCCACGATGTGGGCCTCGACCGAAGGCATGTTCAAAGTCCCCGCCGGCACGTACAACGTCTGGATCATCCGCTGGGACCAGCGCGACGTCAACTATCACTCCGGCAATTTTAAGAAATACCTCGCCAAAGTCACGTTGAAGGTGAACTGACGGCTTGATCCCTGAGGCCAAGACCGTGCGCCCTTCGCGTCCATTGCGGTGGGCGCACGATCGCCACATTGCATGGCCCTTCCTTGGCGCTCCCTTGAGTCCCTTGCGTCTTTGCGGGAAAACCCTTCCTTGGCGCTCCCTTGAGTCCTTGCGGCTTGGCGGGAAAACCCTTCCTTAGCGCTTCTTGATGTCCCTTGCGTCTTAGCGAGAAAACCCTCCCTTAAGTGCTTCTTGGCGGGAAATTCCTTCCCCGCGATTAGGGCCGCACGGTCGAGACGACAGGCTTATACTTGCTCCCCGTGCTCGAGACCATCGATGCCATCGGTGTCATGACCTTCAATTCGGCCTGGATACCGCCGTTGCAACTCACGAAGTAGAGCTTGTCCGTCGACGGGCCGGTGACCTGGAAGATGGTCTGCTGGTAGACACGGACGGTGTCGCCAGAGTTGACCTGGAACGTGAACGGTTGTGGACTGACGGTCGTGTGGCTCAGGCCGATGTACTTGTCTTCATAGAAGACCCGCACCGCGCCGTTGATCGATAGGCCGGACATCGCCCGCATGACGCTGACGTCGCCAGGAGTGAAGAGCGACGCCGCTCCGACCAAATTCGCCTGCACGGTCACGGGCAGTCCGAGGGGGTGCCGGAACGTCACGTCTTCTTCCGTGCGCGCCTCGCAATAGGCGTTCGAGAACAGCCCCTCGACCATCACCGAGCCCCGGTGAAATCCGAACCGGACGTCGACATGCCCGACCGCGTAGTCCGTGTTGTTCTCGCCATGAACGTCGCCCGACCAGTTCTTGATCCCGTTGGTCTGTTCGATCTGTTGGTTGTCGGACGGCCCGAAGAAGATCTGCTCGTTCGCCCTTCCGAAGAGCTTGTAATATCCGGCGTGGGACGTGACGGCGGTCGCGACGACGATCAGGGCGCCGAGCGCCCGAAAGGTGGTGGTCATATCGTTCTTCCCTCATGGCGGCGCTCCGTTGCGCCGACCGGAAGCAACGTACCGGTGGATCTCCGCGCTTCACGGGAGGTTGTCCGGACTGTCATCGAACGTTCATCTGCACCTACCGACCCGCTCCAGGCGTCTTCCGGCGACGGTCCCGTATCGGCCGGACCGGAGAGAAGGCCGCACTATTGCGGCACGCCGACGATCCAGCGATAGATCACGTAGATCCATCCCAGAAGCCCGTGCCACACCGCCCAGCTGATCGAGTGGTTGATCGCCCAAGAGATCTGGACCGCGACAGCGACGCCCACCGAGGTGAACAGCGAGATCCCCGTGTGCGAGGCCTGCCCGAAACGACGTTCCTTTCGTTCTCCTTCCTTCATGGACAGGAATACGCTCTCAGTGGACCTGAGGTTGAGGCGGAGGACGCCGGTTCGGGACCGACCGCTACGGAAGCGTGATCTTCGCGTCGCCCCGGGTCGAGCGGACCGAGGCCGGTTCACCGCTATCGACGAAGGCGGCACCAATGGCCGCAAAGCCGTTCGACGCGAGAGGTTCCCGGAAAGGCCGTTAGCGTTCGGGCCGGCCGAGTTCGTTCGCCCTGTTCTGAAAGTGGAAACCGACCAGCCAGAATCCGGTCAAGAAGAAGACGACAGAGGCTACGTTCGCAGCCCATCTCCTTTCGCGCTTGAGCCCGACTCCTGCGACGATGAGG
Source organism: Armatimonadota bacterium (assembly GCA_018268395.1). Taxonomy (NCBI): domain Bacteria; kingdom Bacillati; phylum Armatimonadota; species Armatimonadota bacterium. The sequence goes on from JAFDWQ010000008.1 coordinate 23,490, forward strand.
ACGACACTCAGAGCGAACGTGACCACTGCCGCGATCGGAATCCGTGCGATCACAGTCCCGAGGCAGAAGACCATGAAGAACGCGCCATAACCGGTGCACAAAAGAAAGTCCGTGACCGAGTCGGGCCAAAGCTGCCTCTGGAGCGTCTGTATGACGGGGCTCGTCTTCTTTCCCATGTGTTAGAGCTCGGACCTCACTTCATCTTACTAAAACATCACGACAGTAGTTTCGAAGTCAAGTCGGACCGTCGGCAGATTTCGTAATGCCAGAATCTCCCTTGAGTCCAGATCTGGGATTCGACGCCACTGCGGCACACCCGTTCGCTGCCTTCACAGTCCATGTCCCACAGACATCCCGTGTTCGCGGACCACAACTGCGGAAGCTAAGGTGCCTCGACTTGAAGCTCCACTCTCAAGTACTGGGCGGATGGAGTCCGGGCCACGCACGGAGTGTGATGGCTGCGCAGATGGAACCGATGTGATCGGCGGGCCTGTCAGGTCTGCCTGCATCGCACGAAGAGGTCGTACGCGGTGACTATTCCGTGTTACCATGGTCTCCGACCCCAGCTACCGGAGACCCTTAATGCCTCGACCGACGACCGCCGTTCCGCTGACTCTGGCCTCAATGGCCCTGATCGCCACCGCATGTCTGATCGTAGCCGCCCGCCCTGTGCGCGCCCAGATCGCCGTCGTGCCACCCTTTGTCCAAGTCCAGCAGACGACGCCAGGCACTCCGCAAAGCGGCCACTCCAACGTCACCGGAACAGCGATCGCCGGACAGTTCAAAGGAGGAGGGGCGGGCCTGACGAACGTCAACGCCGACCTGCTCGACGGTCTGAACTCCACGGCGTTCCTCCAAGCCGTGCCCAACCCCTTGAACGTGTCCGGCGTTTCGAGCAGTCAGGCCGTCATCAAGGGCGCGAACGGGTCGACCGCGCTGGGCTCGAGCGGGGTCTCCGGTGAAGCGAGCGCAGCGACCGGGTCCGTTTACGGAGTCTATGGGACGAGTCCGAGCACGTCCGGTCGGGGCGTCTTCGGCTGGGCGTCCGCGGCGACCGGGACGACGTACGGCGGACGTTTCGAAAGCGAGAGTTCGTCCGGTCGCGGGATCTACGCCCTGGCCGGTTCGTCGACGGGAACGACGTATGGCGGCCGTTTTCAAAGTTCGAGCACCTCGGGCTTCGGCGCCGAAGGGACCGCCACAGCCTCGACGGGGTCGACCGTCGGCGTCAAAGGCACGGCCGCTAGCACGACCGGCATCGGAGTCCAGGGAGAAGCCACCGCCGTGACCGGGGCGACGATCGGGGTCTCCGGCATCGTGGACAGTCCGAGCGGTGCAGCGGTCTTTGGTTCGTCGCTCGCCACGTCCGGAGTCAGTTTTGGAGTCAGAGGCGTGGCCGACAGTTCGTCGGCCCGTGCCCTTTCCGGGTGGGCCACCTCAACGACCGGGAACTCTTTTGGCGCGATCGCTCAAAGCGACAGCTCGACCGGAAAAGGATTGTACGGCTCGGGCTTCAGCACCACCGGCGTGAACTATGGCGTCTACGGAAAGTCTTGGAGCCCGAACGGCATCTCGATCTATGCCGAAGGGGACTTCGGCGCGTCCGGAACGAAGGCCTTCCGTATCGACCATCCCGCCGACCCGGCCCATAGGTACCTGTTCCATTACTCCACCGAAAGCCCGATGCCGCAGAACTTCTATGTCGGCAATGTCGTGACCGGCGCGGACGGCTACGCCTGGGTCGAACTCCCCTCCTACTTCGCCGACATCAACGCCAACTTCAAGTACCAGTTGACGGTCGTCGACGACGCGGACGCCGACGGCTTCGTCCTCGCCAAAGTCAGCAAAGAGATCCGAGGCAACCGGTTCCAAATCCGCACCAGCGCGCCTCGGACGAAGGTCTCCTGGCGCGTCGACGCAGACCGCAACGACCCTTACGTCCGCCACCGAAGACCGAAGACCGAGGTGCAGAAAGTCGGACCGGAAAACGGCACGTACCAGCATCCCGAACTTTATGGGCAGCCTGCCGAAAAGGGGGTTTCATACGATGTGGCGCTGCGTTCCGAGGGCGTGCGCAAGACGGGCCGCCCTTAGTAGGGGCGCCCGTCAGGATCCCGGACGGAACGACGGCGGCTTAGTTCGGCACGCCGACGATCCAGCGATAGATCACGTAGATCCATCCGAGAAGCCCGTGCCACACCGCCCAGCCGATCGAGTGGTTGATCGCCCACGAAATCTGCACCGCCACCGCGACACCGACCGACGTGAACAGCGAGATCCCCGTGTGCAAGGCCTGCCCGAACCTCCGCTCCTTGCGTTCTCCTTCCTTCACGGACAAAGTTACGCGTCAAAGGGCAGAAGGGTTGTAGAACTAGACGGACCTGTCGTCTTGCGCGGTGTTGCGCCCTAGCCCGACCCCACGTTCGGCGGCGTGTAACGCATCCTCGTCACACGGAAACGACACGGACCTTCGGTCAACGATTCGAACGCGATGCCGCCGCACGGCTCCGTGACCGGCACCGTGACGTGTTCGTAGAATCCGCCGTTGTACGTCCGATCGGTCGTATCCAGGAACTCACCCGAAGTGCGCACCGGCCCCGATCGCACCGTTCCGAATTCGACCACGATCCAATAGTCGAACCGGCTTCCGACGGGCAGGTCGAACGACTGCATGAATCCGCTTCCGAACGATTCGTTCCTCCAAGCGTCGGTGTCCACGTCGATGCGGTTCTCCCCGGGGAAAACGATCGAGTCGTGCACGCACGTCGTGATCGTGCCGTTGTTCGAGAGGAACTGGACGAAGTGCGCGGCTGCCGCTTCCACCGAGTCGCCGCGCTGACCGGTCAACATCACACAAGGCTGCGTGATCTGCTTCAGGTTCAGGTTCTTCGGCTTGACGATGGCAGGGTTGACGGGCGCCAACAGTGTCGATGCGAGAATGGGGACGAGCACCATGTCCGTTTGTGACGGTGCCAAACCGTCGCCTGTTTGGCCCCGACGCTAACTTCGACGAACTTATCGTAACGCCAATCTTCCTTGTCGGATAGCACTCCCCCAAAAAAGGACAGGCCCCGCCGAAGCGGGGCCACCATGCCGACTGTCCAGAAAACAACCGTCGTCTACGCCACCTTCAGCTCGCCGCTGCCCGGCATACCGCCGGAGAACACCGTCGAGACGTTCGAGAACAGCGACTTCTTCGCACCGCGCTGGGCGTAGACGCGGTAGCTGACCTGCTCGCCCGCGGTCGTGCCCTCATGGTCGTACCTCGTCTTCATCGTGCTGTCGAGGATCTCCCACTCCCCGCCCGGCAGTTGCCACTCGATCATGTAGACCGTGTTCGGGAAATTGCCGTTCTTGCCCCAGACGAGGCTGTTCACCTGGTCGCAGCCGTTCGCCACGAGGTTCACGGGCTGATAGACCGGGCGCTCGGTCGGGTCGTCGGCGTGGACGTTGAGCCCGAGCTGCTGGATGAGCGAATCGGGGACGCTCGGGTTCGCCTGCCACTGGTTCGCGAAGGTGCGGACCGTCAACAGGCTGCTCGCGCGCTGGTCGTTCTTCCCCATCGTCGCCACCTTCGCGTCGTTCGCCTTGGCGATCTTGTTCGCGAGCGAGGCGGCATAGGCGGTGTTCGCCGTGTTCAATTGGGCGATCTGAGGCGGAGTGAGTCCGAGGACCCCGGAATTCGCCGCTGCCACCGTGGCCAGGTTGGCCAGCCAATCGGCCAGTTGTGAGTCGCTGAGTTTGTTGTAGTCTGCCATTGTGCTGTTCCTTCGTTTCCGTGGGGCCTTCTTTGCCGGGGGGACGGGTATCGGACCTGGCCCTGGCATCTTTTCCGGCTCCGCGCCTTGCGCCTGTTAGGGAGTCTTGGTAGGGCGCGAAGGATTCCTTAGGGCACAGGAGGGTGCAGTTTGCAAAAGTCTTCGATTTTGATGCTGCGGCGGACTTGGTGGCGTCAGGCCCGCTCGGCCCTTTGGGGTTACGTCGTCCCGACCGACCGCAGGGAGCGGAGGGACCTCTCCCCTTCTCTTGCTGCATGGCCGGCTTGCCGCAAGTCGTGACGGGAGCCGTCGGACCGGGCCGGCTCCTTCGGAACCGGGGTGCAACCGGCACGACCATCCGGTTCACCCCGGCCACCCAGGAGGAGGTCAGCCTTGATCAGGCCACTTGCCGGATATTAATTCACTTTTCGCCAGCAAGCCTCGGCTTGAACGGAGACCCAAAAAGGGCAGGCATGTTCGGGTCTACCTTAACCGCAGCACACAGGGATTGACGGCGATTGTGGGTTGAATCAAATGTCCTCAGATTCGTTACCACAACGTTTGTCAGAACATTTCTAGCAATAGGGTTACCATCCAGGTTCTCATAGAATGCGGCTACTGCGGTGTCCTCAATTCTCTTCAGGTCAAGGAGCAGGCTTGTTCTGATCATCCTTGATGAGACGCTTGTGGCATCGGCCCTCACGCCATAAAGTGTATCAGCGAGGTGGGGAGATGCCAGTGCAAGTGTGGTGCGTCTGACTATGCCGAAACTACAAACACCCAACAACGTCGATGCGAGTTGGTTCTCCTTAGTCGGGTCAATGTTCACCTTCAGATGCTTTCGCGCCAAGCTGATAAGTTCACCCTGTCCCTGCTCGACCAGTCCGATGAAGGCTGTCAGGGCCCTCAGCGCTAGGCCGTAGCACTCCTCGGCCAGTCCCTCCCGAATTTCGAGCTTGATTTTTGTCGAGTAATTGCGTAGAGCCTGTCCGATGATGTTGATCGTATTGAACGCCTCTGACATGCTCTTAATGGTCAGCAAAAGTTGCTCATCCAGATCGTCGTCGCTTTCAGCCGAGGTCGAGTGGTGGTGGTCATCCACATCGATCCCTTCATAGATCTCTAGTTCGGATTTCTGCTTGTGCTTGTCAACCTGGGCAAAGTCGAACGACGTACTCATGTCGCATTCATCCAGCTTCCCCAGGACTGTATGAGCCTTGGTGATGACCTGCTTCATCAGCCAGGGGCTCCTGGTCAAGTAGATCGTGAACAGGATCACGTCAGCGCTTTCTTGCTCGTGCAGGGTCTCTACCATTGCCATCAGAATGGCCCGGCCATCCTCTTGCGTGTCCTCATCACCAAGCATGTCCTTAAGTCGCGTGGCCATGAAGTAATACCGCTGGTATCGCTCACGGAACTTGTAGCCTGAGTCGTCCTGGACGATCATCCTTGCACGGTTTAAGACCGCCAGCAACTGTGATCTCTCCAACGGAATCTTCTCTTTGTGGAACAGGGCGATGACTTGGTTGATCTGTTCGTCCGTGACGTAGAAAGTCCGCTCTAAGTACATCGTGAACGAGAGTTCGGTCAGGAAGTCCATGAGAGCATTGAGCTGTATTTCCTGTGCATCTTTCCCGGCATTCGCCACCCCGTCAGACAGGTCATTCCGAACCATGCGATCATAGAAGAACCCGAACGCACCGTATTCGGCCGTTGAAGTCTGCTGTGAGATCAAATCACGAACAATGGCCTTCACGTCACCAGGGAGTGGGGTGACTGTCATCTGACCCAAGATCCCGTCCAAGTTACGTTCAAGCTGGACCAACGCCTCGTTGACTTGAACATCATCTGTGTAAGCTACCTGGACGTTATGTACCTTTCTGGCGATCTCTTTCTGTTGGGCTCCGTCCAGTGGGAGCATTCTGTAGATTCTGAAGTTGAGGATCGTGTGGTCCTTGAACGCGGCCCATACGTGACGAAGAACAGACAACTCGTCACCGAAAAGGATGGTCATACCCGATAGAGACTCGATGCTGTTTAAAAGAGTCTTTAGCTGCTCAGACTTGAGCTTGACTTCCTGGAACTCATCAATCAAGATTGCCCTCTTCTCAATCGGCACTTGGAGGAACTTGGTATCGGCCCCTTCTCCGTATTGCTCGACTGCGCGTTTGGCCAGGGCAGCATGTACGCTATCAATTTCTGGTGATCCGAGATCGTGCGGACACAGCACCAGTGGCACCTTGCCCATCGACCTCAAGTCCGCAAACAGCTTGCGGAGCAAAGTCGTCTTTCCGGACTTACTCTCCCCGACAACCAGCATTCGAGGTTCCGTCGCGAGCTTCGAAATTGCATCTGAGGCCGGGATAATTCGATCAATTTTCGTCTCATCCTTCGTGACTGTGGTTACTGGCCTCGATTCAACCTGCGGTCCCTTAGCGTTAGCGGCCGTCCTATTCCTCACGGGAGTCACGGGGCCAGTTGGCCCCTTACCTTGCTGCTGAGCCCGATGGGTCTCAAAAGTAACATCCCGGAGCTTCGGGTAAACGAAGACATCGGCCAAACGGATGGTACCATTAACTCCACCTGTCGACATTCCAGGGTCATCCAGGAAGTCAAGAAACTTGTCTGTGACCATGAAGCCGTCTGTGACACCGACATCACGGCGCATGTTGAACCAGTCTTGAGCTGCTCCTGGCACGTAACGATTGTCGTGCCAGAGGAAAGTGCTGGTTCGGCGCTGACCAGTATCAAAGTCAAGTGCAATTGTTGAGAATCCTTGGCTGCCTGGACCCTTGGGCGGGATCAGGGCGTCGGCTTCGAAAAAGATCGTCTCACCGGAAGCCTTGGAGTGCCTGACGTACTCTTGGCCATCGTGCTCGTGTCCGGAGAGAACCAAATCTGAAAACCCCTGCAAATGCTTCTGAATGCCCCTGCCGTTCTCAATCTTCAACCAATTCCAAGGATGGTGCATTAGGCAGATCCGAAACGATCCATCAGTTACGCTCAAATCCTCGGGCCAGTAGCTGCTCAAGAGACCTTGATCATGTTCATCCAAGCAGGCAAAGGATGTATTCAGACACACGATCTCAAGATTTGCGTTGTCAATTTTGAATGTCCGCACCCAGCTTAGTTTCTCAGTGACAGAGTCACTTGATCGTCCAGTTCGCGCCTTCTCGAACTCAAAGAACTTTGCCTGCGCTTCTAAGGCAATCGCAACCTCGACCGAGCCGGGCCCAAGTAAGTTCCTGGGATGTCGGAGGTTGGTCAGAGCGGTCGTGAGCCCAAATAGATCCTTCGCGTCCTCGGGCCGCGTTATGTCGTGGTTCCCTGGAACGTAAATCTCACCCAAATACTCGATATTGGGTTGAAACGTCTTGAGAGAATCCTGAAGATCTGCGAAGAACATTTCCACCCAGGAGTAACCTTCGGGATCCCCCTTGTCCGTAAGATCTCCGGTGACCAAACAAAGGACGGCTCCGACTCCGGGAATATCACCCAAAGCAGCCTTGGCAATCTCTGGTGCACGTTGGATTGCGGCGTTCGTACCAGCGCCATCAAAGTGAAGGTCGCTGAGGTGAAGTAGCAAGATTCTCAATGTAGCGTCCCCCAAGAGATGAACGTGGTTTTGCAGCCCGTGTACTCCAGCCACAAGCTTGCGGCGGGTGGCCCGACCATGGGTAACCTCCTCCTGGGTGGCCGGGGTGATCCGGACGACCGTGCCGGTTCACCCCGGTTCCGAAGGAACGTGTGCTCTCCACTCCCGAGACGGTGGATGAAGATTCGTCGCCTCACGTCCTCATTCTACGGCACAAACGTGTTTGCGAAGCGTGTTTCCGTGGCACGAAGACAAGTCTTCGCGTCACGCGGTGCACGTCTGCATCCGGAGGTCCCTCGACGTCGCTCGGGATGACGAATCTGAACGTTCCAGCACCGCTCGGGACGGTGGACTCCAAGCGATCTGATTCGGGCCTTCCCTGTGTCCTGGCAACCGGACCATCCGGAAGGAGGTCACCCCTTGGTCGGGCCACCCGACCCGGCCTGCAACGGGTCCGGAAACGGACGGTTTCATCGTGAGCGACGTTGCCAGACCGGGCCAACCGTCCCGCACGTCACATAATCCGTCGTGCCCAAAGCTGAGACGTGGGAGCGGATCGAACGCGACATCGCCGAGGGGAAGCTCGGGCCTGCGCGCGACAGGCTCCACGGTCTCCTCACGGCCTTTCCTTTCGACCTCGACGTCCGCCGGCGGCTCGGCGACGTGTACTGGAAACTCGGCTATCCGCGTGAGGCGGGGCGGTTTTGGTTCTTGTCCGAGGAGTTGGACGACGGCCAATGGGAGGCGGTCGCCCTGTTCGTCGCCGACTGCGGCGAGGACCCCCAGAGGATCCTCCACCGGCTCAAGTTAAAGGGGCCGCCGGCGGACTTCGGCGACGGATACGCGCGAAGGCGCATCGAAGAGCAGATCGAGGAGTGCCGGCGCCGCGGCCTGACGGTGCCGGCGTTCGGCGACCCAGGCCGGAACCGGTCCGACTTGTCTCAAACAGCCTGCGTCGTGACCTTCTGTGGTTGCTCGATCGTCGTTCTGGCTTTCGCGGCCTTCGGCGTGTACTTCGTTTTCAATCACCTGCTCAGGGACTGAGGCGGACCCTGCCGAGGGCGTTTTCGAGCCCCGAAACCTGGTCTCAGGTTCAAACGCGCCCCGCGGGAAGGTTTTTCTTTGAAGCAATGGAGCTTCGCTTCAAAGCGAGAGAGCTTCGCTTCAAAGCAATGGAGCTTCGCTTCAAAGCAATGGAGCTTCGCTTCAAAGCAATGGAGCTTCGCTTCATAGCAATGGAGCGTCGCTTCAAAGCAATGGAGCTTCGCTTCAAAGCGGGAGAGCTTCGCTTCAAAGCGGGAGAGCTTCGCTTCAAAGCAAGGACTCTGCGCGGAAGAGCGCATGTCTTTCGGCCACGTCATCCCGACCGACCGAAGGGAGCGGAGGGACCTCCCTTTGTGCGCTGCCAACGGAAGACGGAGATCCCTCGGCTTCGCTCGGGGTGACATGATCGGTGTCCGGGCTCCCTCACTGAAGAACGCGTCGTCCTGACCGTCCGCAGTGCTTGGAGGGACCCCCCGTTCCCAATCGTTTGCAGGGATCGGAGGTCCCTCGACTTCGCTCGGGATGACGTGATCTGAAGGTACTGGGCAACGTACAGGACGCCGTGATCAGGTTCTGCCGCAGCCTCAGAGGCACGTCATCCCGACCGACCGCAGGGAGCGGAGGGACCTCCCTTTTGCTGCACCGACTTTCGGAGGTCCCTCGACTTCGCTCGGGATGACATGATCAGTGTTTGGGCTCCCTCACTTAAGGTCGCGTCATCCCGACCGACCGAAGGGAGCGGAGGGACCTCCCTTTGTGCGCTGCCAACGGGATCCGGAGGTCCCTCGACTTCGCTCGGGATGACGTGATCAGAGTTTGAGCCCCCTCACTTAGGGTCGCGTCATCCCGACCGACTTCAGGGAGCGGAGGGGCCTCCGGAAGGTAGCCTGATCGATCGGTAGAAAGCCGCGGTCTTACGTTTACATCCTTGCGAGCTCATCGGGGACGCTGTACACGGGCGTGACCACCGATATCGTCGGCCGCGTCTGGCAGCACAAGACCGGCGAGTTCGAAGGCTTCAGCAAGAAGTATCGCTGCAACAAGCTCGTGTGGTCCGAGGAGTTCACCGACGTGACCGAAGCCATCGCAAGAGAAAAGCAGATCAAGAATTGGAGGCGCGAAAAGAAGGTCAGGCTCGTGGAGTCGTCGAACCCTGACTGGAGAGATTTAGCGGCGGATTGGTACGGCGGTTCTTTCGACTCAGCGTCCGGCTAGCTACCCGGAGGTCCCTCGACTTCGCTCGGGATGACGCGATCTGGTTTTGTCGCTTCACCCTTGTAGATACGTCATCCCGACCGACCGCAGGGAGCGGAGGGACCTCTCATTCCCTTTAGTTTGCAGAACCCCGGAGGTCCCTCGACTTCGCTCGGGATGACGAATCTGAGAGTCCTCGGCTTCGCTCGGGATGACGTGACCAGGGTTCGCCCCACACCCCATGCGCCACGTCATCCCGACCGACCGAAGGGAACGGAGGGACCCCCTTTACCTCCTCCCGCCTTTCGGAGGTCCCTCGACTTCGCTCGGGATGACGTGCCCTTCCCCCGGACCGAGCCCTCGGTCAGATCTGCTCGACCGCCGACGACAGCGACGCGATCGTGTTCTTCGCGTTGCCGAAGACCATGATCGTGTTCGGCAAGAGGAAGAGCTCGTTGTCGATGCCGGCGAAACCGGGGTTCATCGAGCGTTTGCTGACGATGACGGTCCGGCACTTGTCGACGTCGAGGATCGGCATGCCGTAGATCGGCGAGTTCTTGTCGTAGCGCGCGGCGGGGTTGACGACGTCGTTCGCGCCGATGACGAGGGCGACGTCGGTCTCCGGCATCATCGGGTTGATCTCGTCGAGGTCGAAGAGCTTCTCGTAGGGCACGTCGGCCTCGGCGAGGAGGACGTTCATGTGGCCCGGCATGCGTCCGGCGACGGGGTGGACGGCGTATTTGACGTCGATCCCTTTCTCTTCGAGCTTGTTGGCGAGCTCCTTCACGACGTGTTGCGCCTGGGCGACGGCCATGCCGTATCCCGGGACGATGATGACGCTGTTCGCGCTGGCGAAGATGATCGCGGCGTCTTCGACCGAGTAGCTGCGCACGGTGCCTTGCGGCCCGGCGGTCGCTGCGATCGCCCCGGTCGGCCCGCCTCCGAAGGCGCCGAAGATGACGTTCTCCAGCGAGCGGTTCATGGCCTTGCACATCTGGAGCGTGAGGATGAGGCCGCTCGCGCCGACGAGACCGCCGCCGATGAGGAGCGCGGTATTGCCAAGGACGAAGCCCGCGAGGCCCGCGGCGCACCCGGTGAAGCTGTTGAGAAGGCTGATCACGACGGGCATGTCCGCGCCGCCGATCGGGAGGACGAGGGTCACGCCGAGTACGAGCGCCAGCATCAGCAGAACGTAGAAGAGCGGCATGGAGTGCGTCCATGCGATGAGCGAGACGATGAGCCCGGCCGCCCCGAGGAGGAACAGGAAGTTGAGGACTTTCTGTCCCGGATAGGTGATCGGGCGGCCCGTCATGAGCTCTTGGAGCTTCGCGTAGGCGACGAGGCTTCCCGAGAAGCTGATCGACCCGATGACGAGGCTGAGGACGCTGGTCGAGATCTTGACGGCGTCGGTGACGCCTTCGGCGGAGAAGTTCCGGTATTCGAGCAGGGCGACGAGCGCGACGGCGCCGCCTCCGAGCCCGTTGAAGAGGGCGACCATCTGGGGCATGGCCGTCATCTGCACCTTGCGGGCGGACCACGTGCCGAGCACGCCACCGACCACGAAGGCGAGGGCCATCCATTCGAGGTTCTTGATGCCGGGCATGAAGAAGGTCGCGAGGAGCGCGACGCCCATGCCCGCCGCGGCGAGCAGGTTGCCGTTGCGCGCGGTCTTCGGGCCGTTCATCAGCTTCAGTGCGAGCATGAAGGTGACGGCGGTCGCGAGATAGGCGACGTTGATCAGGTCGTTACTTGGCACTTTCGCCCTCCTTCTTGGGCTTGCGCTTGAACATTTCGAGCATGCGGTCCGTGACGACGAAGCCGCCGACCACGTTGAGCACGCCGAAGACCGTCGCGACGAACCCGAGGACGATCCCGAGCGGATCGTGGGCCGTGCCGAGCACGATCACCGCGCCGACGAGGATGACGCCGTGGATGGCGTTGGTGGCGGACATGAGCGGCGTATGGAGGGTCTGGGGGACTTTGGCGATGACCTCCAGACCGACGAAGACCGCGAGGACGAAGATGGTGACGACGGCGAGAAGGCTCAAGCCCCGCCTCCTCGTTCGAGCGAGAGGCGCGTGACCTCGTGGACGACCTTGCCCTCGTGGGTCACCATGGTGCCTTTGACGATCTCGTCCTCCATGTCCAGGGCGAGCGCGCCGTCTTTGATCAGGAGCGAAAGGAACGTGGTCATGTTCTTGGAGTACATCCGGCTCGCGTCGTGGGCCATGCTCGTGATGAGGTCGGTGCGGCCCACGATGGTGACGCCTTCGTGGACGACGACCTTGCCGATCACGGTGGACTCGCAGTTGCCTCCGTTCGGCGCGGCGAGGTCGATCACGACGGAACCCGGCCGCATCTTCTTGAGCATGTCGTTCGTGATGAGCACGGGGGCGGGTTTGCCGGGGATGAGCGCGGTCGTGATGACCGCGTCGACGTTGGGCAGGCGCGAGGCGATGAGGTCGAGTTCCTTGGCATGGGTGTCGCTCGAGACCTCTTTGGCGTAGCCGCCGGCGTCTTCGGCCTCTTCGGTGAGTAGGTTCATCCCGACGAACTTGCCGCCGAGGCTTTCGATCTGCTCTTTGACGGCGGGCCGGACGTCGAACGCCTCGACGATGGCGCCGAGGCGTTTGCTCGTGGCGATCGCTTGAAGGCCTGCGACGCCCGCGCCGATGACGAAGACCCGTGAGGGCGGGAGAGTCCCCGCCGCGGTCATCAGCATCGGGAAGAACTTCGGAAGGTAGTCGGCGGCGAGGAGCGCGGCCTTGTAGCCCGCGACCGTGCTCATCGAACTCAGGACGTCCATGCTCTGGGCGCGCGAGATGCGCGGCATGAGGTCCATCGCGAAGGTGGTCAGTCCCGCCGTCCGCAGCTTGTCGACCGACGTCGGGTTGGACGTCGGGAAGAGGAAGCTGGCGTACGCCGCCCCCATCCGGATCCGGTCGATCTCGGCGTTGGGAGCGTTGTCGGTCGGGCCGGTGACTTTCAGGACGAAGTCGGTCTCCGCCAAGACGGGGCCGACGTCTTCGGCGATCTTGGCTCCGGCGGTTTCATAGTCTTGGTCGCTATAAAGGGCGGCATCACCCGCCCCTTTCTCGACCGTCACTTCGACTCCTTTGCCGACGAGTTCTTTCACCCCGTCGGGAGTCAGCGCGACCCTCTTTTCCCCTTGCGCGGTTTCTTTTGGTACAGCGATCCGCATCGATCCTGCCTTATATCGGACTTTACCCACGCCCTTCGAAGGGATCGGCGCGGGTCGTCGAAAAGGACGACGGCTTCAGACCCGGGGTTTCTTCGGCTTCGGTTCCGGCAAGGCGGCGGCGGTCGCTTCGAAGAACGCCCGCATCCAACCTTTGTCCGCCCACTTTGCGCGGGGGACGTGGTGGTGCCCCTTCGCGCCGGGGTATGGCGGAAGGAGCTCGCACTCCGCTTCGAACGGGCCGGACGCCGACGACGGGCGCATGAAGAACATGTCGTCGGCGACGAGCGCCGTCACCTTGGCACCGGAGTACACGGCGTATTCGCCGAACATCTTCTTCGCGCTCACGTCCGGCACGCCTTCGAGGGCGCCCAGGACGTCGTCGACCGTCTCTTGCCGGCTCGCCATACCGGGGATTCTATCCCCCCGCCGACACCGTTTCGATCGCCTTCTCCAGCACTTCGTCGCGCTTGGCCCGGATCCCGTTGACCGTCCGCGACACCGGGACCGTCGGAGCGATCCCCACGCCATGGTGGACCGAACCGTCGTGCTTGAGGACTTTCATGCCCGTGAAGACCACCGTGTAGCCGCCGGGCAACCGGAACGGGTCGATGTTCCCGTTCGTCCCCGCGGTCGTTCCTCCCACGATGTCGCCGAGCTTGTACGCCTCGACGATGCCCATCACGCTCTCGGCGTAGCTGATCGCGCGCCCGTCGGTGAGGAACGCCGTCTTGGCTTTGAACCGCGGCTCGATCGGACCTTCTTCCGGCCACCTCGACTTGACGAAGTCGACCCCTTCCTGGTCCGGCTTCATAAAGACCGGAACGTTCCACAACGCGGACGTGACGGGCTTGTCGGACAGCCGTTTCAGGACGTCCATCGCCACCTGGTTCGGATAGCCGCGCATGTCGAAGATCAGACCTTTCGCCTTGGCAAGGTCAGGGATCTTCTTGAAATAGGCTTCCGGATCGGCCCGCGGGCCGTCGAGATCGACGTACCAGATCCCCGGCCGGATCTCTTCGATCGCTGCCGGGCGCGGTTCTTTGATCCGGTTGTCGCTCGAGCGCGGCAAGGAGACGGTGAACGCGGCACCCGATCCGTGGACGGCCTCGATCGACACCGTCGATCCGTCGGGGCCCGCGAGAAGTTCGCCGAGGGCCCGATACCGCCGCCACTGAGGCGTCGCGCCCGAGATCGTGGGCTCCAGTTTTTTCCAGGCTTCGGAAACGGAGCGACCGTCGATCTTTTGGATCTCGTCCCCCGGCTTCAGCCCGAGCGCTTCGGCGCCCGCGACCGTGACGATCAACTTCTCGTCGACCCAAGTGACCGCGATCGGGGGCTGCGCGGCGCGGTCGTCCGAAGTGTGGGCGACATAACCGTGCCCGTCCTTGGCCGAAGCGACCATTGTGCGAAGGGTGTCCAAGAACGCCCTCGCGCCTGCGTCCGTCGCAGCGGCCGTCAGGGTCCGCCGCAAGACGCCCGGCCAATCCACTTTGACGACGTCGAAATACGGATAGAAGTGTTGGAAGACGTTCCATCCGAGCGCGGCCGCGGCCAGGCGGGTCGTCCGGTCGTCGCCGGAAAACTCCGGCTTGGAGGCTCCTGGTTCCGGCACTTGAGAAACCGGGAGTGCCGTTTCGCCTTTGGCGAAGAGCGCGAGGGGCACCGAGCAGGAGACGCCACCCCCTAAATCCGCCTCGAAAGGCTGACCTGGGTCGGTCGTCCCTTCAGGAACCTTCCCGCCCGGGGCGTCGACGAACTTCCGCCGGCTCCGATAGATGTTCTGCTCCTTGGGGACCGTGCCTCCGCCGAAACCGACGTTCTCCCAGACGACCACTTTGTCGGCGTCCGAAGTCGGCTTCAGACCTGCGGACAGGGGCGGTTTCGATCCCGACGGGAAGACGCGGACGGTCGGCGCGAGCGGGCGGATCCAGGCTTCGAGCTTCTGGGCCAGTTCGGTCGCGTCTTTGGCCCCCTCGACGGCCGTCACGCCTTGGTAGGCGACGACCTCCCAGTCGGCCCTTTCGACCGCGTCGCTCGGATGGAAGTGGCGCACGGTTCCGAGCAGCTTCGTGAAGGCGACGAGGTTCTCCAGACCACGGTCGGTCAAGGCCTTGGGCGGAGCCGCGGCGGTGGTCGCTCCGGAAGCTTCACCAAGGCTCGCGGCATCGAGGAACGCGGAGCCGCTGCCCACCATCAGCATGCCGAAATTGACCGATTCCGCGTCTGCGGCGACGTCGCCGACGATCTCATAGAAGGCCCAAGTCGACGTCCGCACGGGCCGGTCCCCCATGTTGTTGAAGAACCCCTGTTCCCCGTTCTTCCGGTCGACCCGCATCCACAGTTGGCACTGACCGAAGTCGCCCGCCTTCTCGAAGCGCACGGCAGCCCTGAACTTGACGCGCTTTCCGCGGAACGGCTGCGCGTCAACCGACTGCATCATGTTCCCGAAGCCGGCGGCTCCGGAACCGGTCTTCGAAAGCACGGCGCACTGCTTCCCTTCCTTGGCCCCCTCTGACGAGACGACGACCGTATAACCCGCGTCGGTGCTCGGTTGCGGGACGAACCATCCAGGAGGTTGCGCGCCAGGCGATCCCGATTCGAAACCAGGATTGACCACACGGTTTTGAGCCAGGGCGCAGACCGCCACAGTCGCGACGAGCAACAAAGTCACGGGCCTCATCATCAACGGTCTGACGCACATGGTCGCAAAAGGCTACCTGTCGCGCGTCGATCGCGAAGCCTGTCCGTCGCCTGTTGAAAGGTCATACTGAGACATGCGACGCACGCTTGGCGCCTGCCTCATCCTTGCCTTGGCCTCCCTCTCTCTGACCGGGTGCGGCGGTTCGAGCTCGCTCGGTCGAAACTCCGACATCGTCGTCCATCTGAAGCGGACCGACGGCACGCAGAACATGACGCAGTACGAGCTGTACTTGACGAAGTCCAACGACACGACCCTCGACACGCTCGACCTTGAGGACTTCGTGTCGAGCCAGAACGCGCCGTCCTGGAGCGACAATTACGCGTCGAACCGCAGCACGACGGAACTCAACATCAGCTACACGACGCGGAGCGACCAAACCCCGTACTACGTGTGGGTCAAGGTCCCGAACACCGGTGCCGCGTTCGAGACACTGAACTTGCAGATCGACGTGGACGGGGTCGACGGACCGGCCGTCGCATACGACTTGACCATCAACACGACCCAGCGTCTCGTCGGCGTGCGCGTCGACCGGAACGAAGCGACGTACTGAGAGCTTCTTTACGAAATCCAAAACAGATGCCGCAGGTTCGGTAAGCACCTGCGGCCTTCGGTATTTTCTTCAGGTCTGCAACTTCCAGGGCCTAATCGTGCAAGACGGTGACTTGCCCGAACGCTAGACCGGCGTTAGAGACGGCATGAGACACATGCTATCTCTGGCCGTCTTTGCGGCCCTCATTCTTGGAGCCGGGTGCGGCGGAAGTAGCCAACTCGGGAACAGCTCGGACATGGTCGTCCGACTGGTTCGGACCGATACTTCTCAGGACCTCATGCAGTACGAGGTCTACATCACCCGGAACGCGGACGCGACCCTTGACGTGAACAACCCCGAGGACTTCGCGTCGACTCAGAACACGCCGAGCTGGGTCGACCAATACCAGTCGAACAGGATGTCGCGCCAATTGACGCTCGGATTCAGGACCGTCAACCAGTTCACGCCGTACTACGTGTGGATCAAGGTCCCCAACGGTGCCAACGCGACGGAAAACCTCCAACTGCAGATCGACATGGACGCGAACAACGGGCCGCTCAAGATGATCACGGTCAACAACGACTCGACCGAACGTCTGGTCGGCGTCCGGATCGAACGGAACGAAGCGTTCTATTGATCGGACCGAAATCCACTGTTTTCGCTTTGTCCTTTTTGCGCTGGCCGCGTCAGTCCCCCGCGACGAACGCGGTCAGCCGCCACGACCCTTTCACCTTCGTGAAGCACGCCCGGGCGTCCGCACCGGACCGGACTTCGCCCGTTCTGGCGAAGCCCTTCTTGCCTCGGTGTTCGATCCTTCGCCATTCGGTCGAAACGCGACTGTCTTCCGGAACGAGCCGCACGATGTCGTAACTGAGCACCGCGAGGGTCTTGGACGCCGGCGACATGGACTCTTTCAGCTCCACGCGGGCGCCCGCCGCGACCGCGTTCTCGAACGCGTCCAGTTCGTCCGGCCAGAACGCGTACGTGTACGGCGCCCAAAAGGATCCTTCGCGGAACCCGCCCCCGAGTCCGACGATCAGGAGCAACTCCTTGAGGAAGGCGGCTTTCGCAGAGGGCGATCGTTTCCACGATGAGAGCAGCGCCGCCTTTCCGTTCTCTTCGCCGAACGAGATCCGGACGTCCGGGTCGATCCTCGAGACCACCCACGTGTCGTTCCCTTTCTTCAAAGCCGCCGTCAGCGACTTGCGGAAGGTCACGAACGAGGCGTCGTGGGCGGCCTCGTCGCGAGGCATGAGCTTGTCGAAACCAAGGATCACGAGCTCGGAGATCATCGGTCCAGTCTACTGTCAAGCCGTGAACGTTTCCCCCCGGTGCCGTGACATACTTCGCCCAGTACAGGATCGGAATTGCATACCTTCGAATCACTTGCGCCAGGCCGAAAGGGCAAGGGCAGTGGCTTGTTACGGCTGCTCCTTCCGGTCGCGTGTGCCGCCCTCTTGAGCCAAGGCTGCCGAGAAGAGCCGAAACCAGCGGCGGTCAGGTCTGAGGACTACGCGACGGCGCGGGCGTCGTTCAAGACCAGGCTGGCCTTCCGGGCTCCGTCCCCCCAGTTGCAGGACATGCCCGTAGCGCCATCGGGTGTCCGCGTCGTGGAATACAAATCGGGAGGGCTCAAACTTCGGGCTTGGTCGAGCAAATCCACGGAGCGGAACCGTCCTGCCGTACTGTTCCTCCACGGTGGCTTCGCCTTTGGAGTCGAAGACTGGGACATGGCTGACCCTTTCCGGAAAGCAGGCTATGTCGTCATGGCCCCGATCCTACGGGGTGAGAACGGTCAGCCTGGAGACTTCACCCTGCTCTATGACGAGGTGGACGACGTGCTTGCGGCCCTCGAGGCCCTGAGATCGGATCCGTCGGTCGATAAAGACCGGATCTTTGTCGCCGGTCACAGCGCGGGCGGGACACTGACATTGCTCACGGCCCTCTGCACGAAGGATGTCCGCGCCGCGGCGTCGTTCTCGGGCGCACCGGACCACTTTCAGTTCAGCAACAGCCCGGGCGTGGCCGACATCGTCCCGTACGACCGGGCCGGCCGCGCGGAATTGGAGATGAGATCGCCCAACGTCTTCGTCAAGAGCCTCAAATGTCCCACGCGACTGTACTTCGGAAGCGAAGAACGCCTCTTCGGCGTCATGTCCCGTGCGATGGCCGACGCAGGTCGTTCCGCAGGCAAGGACATCGAAGCCATCGAGACTTCCGGAGACCACTTCACCTCGGTCAACGGATCGATTCAAAAGGCGATCGCCTTCTTCGACGGCAGTTAGGACACGATCGTCGGCCGAGAATGAGCGCGGCTTGCGCCGTAGACCTGAAAGTGTCATAGAATAGGAGTTCCGGGTCCGACCATGCCGATCCTCGTTGCCCTTCTCGCCAGCATCACCGTTCCGGCTCCTCAGGCCGTCGCCGCGGTCGTCAGCGATCCCGCTTCCTACGTGGCCGGGATCGTTCGCAAAGTTCCGGTCGAGAGACCTGCACCGGACGAGACCCGCGTCCAGGACGACATCCCCCAGATGCCGGGATGGCCGGTCACGACCGGGCGGCACGCCAACTTCGTGCCGACCCGCGGCGCGGTCATGGCCGACCTCGACGGCGACAAGAAGCTCGAGATCCTTGTGCCCAGCACCCTCGGCGCGCTCCACGCCTGGAAGCTCGACGGAACGCCCGTCCCCGGTTTCCCGGTCAACACCACGGGCTTCCCGCAATATCCGCCGAGCGTGGCCGACCTTGATGGCGACGGCCAGATCGAGATCGTCCAGACCACGCGCGGCTTCACCAGCGGCGGTCGGCTCTACGTGTTCAACGCCCAAGGCCAGGTCCTCGCGGGCTGGCCCAAGTCGCTGAACAACAACAACGTCGAATACTCGGCCGCGCTCGCCGACCTCGACAACGACGGCAAGCTCGAGATCATCGTCAGCGAACGCATGAGCAGCGCGGGCCGCGTCCATGTGTTCGAGAAGGACGGCACCGAGTGGGGCGGGAACTGGCCCGTCACGATCGACCACGTCCCGGCCCAGAGCTGCGCCGTCGCGGACGTCGACGGCGACGGCGACAAAGAGGTCTTCACCGCTTCCTACAACTCACTCTATCTCATCCGCCGCAACGGCACCGTCATGAGCGGCTGGCCGAAGCAGATCCCCGGCGCGAACTTCAGCTACCAGTGCGCCGCCCTCGCCGACCTCGACCACGACGGCAAGCTTGACATCGTCGTCGGAGCGCACAAGGACGCGCCCGGCACCTACGCCTTCAAGTACGACGGGACGATGCTCCCCGGCTGGCCCAAGCTCATGCAGACCTGGAGCTACGGGTGCCCGACCGTGACCGACCTCGAGAACGACGGGACGCTCGACGTCCTCGACGGTCAGGCCGGATACGTCTCCGGTAGTTCGAACCTCTTCTGGACATGGACGGCGACCGGTCAGACCCGCGCCGGATTCCCCTATGTGAGTACCCACGGCGGCGGCGCAGAAGGGCCGTACACGGTGGCCGACGTCGACGGCGACGGAGTGCAGGAGATCTTTGCCGACCACAACATGATGGTCTCGAACCAAGGCTATCTCTACGGCATGACCGCGACCGGACAAGACCTGCCCGGCTTCCCTCTCCGAACGACGGGCTTCACCTACATGAACGGTGCGACGATCGGCGACGTCGACGGGGACGGCGACTACGAACTCGCCGTCGTGGCGTCCGATACCGTCGTCACGATCTATCTCTACACGCTGCCCTGGCAGTACAAGACATCCGGGCTGGAGTGGCCGACCTACCACGCCCGCAACGTCCGTGACGGCCTCTTCGCGCCCGTCGCGAAACTGGTTCCGGACGCGTTCCGCATCACACGGGGCATCCTCGTCAGCGGCGACCTCGCGAGCCTGGCCACGGCCGACGGCAACTCTCTCAATGTCCGTAAGGGCGTCGCGACGGGGCAGAACGATTTTCCGGTCACGATCGAGTTCGACTCGACCTCCCCGTCCGTGTTGCCGTCCACTCTCGAGTCGGACGTGACGTTCCACGTCAGCAACATCGGCCTCAAGTACGTCGTCGACCTCTACGACTTCTCCGCGGGAGCTTGGGACACGGTCGATGCCAAGACGGGCACGGCGCCCCAGTCGGACACGACCGTGACGGTCAAGGCCACGAACCCCGCGCGGTACGTGGAAGCGGGCACCAAGCGCGTCCGCGCCCGCCTTCGGGTCAAGGTCGCGACCGTGGCGGTGACGTCGTCGTTCACGGTCAGCACGGACGCCGTGGGGTGGAGACTGCAGTAACCCGAAACGTGAGGCTGTCGATCCTCATTCGGCACGCTCGAAGTTGAACATAACTGTGGTTCGATCCGAACATCGTGTGAAGGTGCCAAGTCAGAAACCATGAGGAGGCGACGTGGGATGAATTCGATAAGGGGCTCGGTGGTCGTGATCGCGCTGATGTTCGCTTCATCGGCGTTCGCAGTCCGATACGAATGCGTCGACCTGGGAGCCGTGTTACAGGGGAACGCACGGGCTATGGCCCTGAACGACACCGGCATGGTCGTGGGCTCGACCGGGATCAACGACCGTGCGCCTGCGTACTGGACTGCCGCAACTGGGATGCAGCGGCTCGGCCCCGGCTCGGCCTCGTTAAGGCGGGGGCTCGCAACCGGGGTCAACGACTCCGGACTGGTCGTCGGGTATGTCGACTGGTACATGGGCGGCTCGGTCAAGAACCAGCAGCCGTTCTCCTGGAAACTGGGAAAGGGCTACAAGATCCTCGAGACGGCGGGGTCTTCATGGTCGTTCCCGCAGGCCGTGAACTCGTCGGGTACAGCGTGCGGATACATCGCCACTCCTGAGACGGCGTGCACTTGGGACGCCGAGGGCCGGATCACGCTCTTGGGGAGGCTCGACCCTGACTTCGGATCGGGCGCGACCGACATCAACGACCAAGGCGAGGTGTGCGGTACGGCCAGCACGCCCCCGATGCCCGGCTATCCTCGGGCCTTCAGGTGGACGCCTTCAGAGGGGATGAAGAACCTTGGTGTCTTGCCGGGTTATCACAACAGCTTCGCCTCGGCGATCGACAATAAGGGGACGGTCATCGGCTATTGCTGGTCTGCGTTCTTGGGTTATCGAGGCTTCAGGTGTGAGTCCGGCAAAGCCATGGAGGACATCGGAGGGTTGGGGATGCTTCCGGAAGGCCTCAACGAGCGCGGGCAGATCGTAGGGGTGTTCGCCCCGGGTTCGAACGGTGTCCGAGCCATGCTCATTGAACCTGGGATAGGTCCGATCGACCTGAACACCGTGACGTCGGGGATCCCGACAGGATGGATCCTCGACACGGCTTATGACATCAATGAAAGGGGTGATATCGCTGGTATGGCGGCCGTTGGCAGGAACGTGAGGGCCTTCTTATTGAGGCGCGTGGACTAGTTGGCGGTGGCTTTGGCTGCCTCCAGACTTCCGGACACCACCTCACACCGCGCGCCGCCGGACCTCGTCTGGAGGCTTCGTCCGCACCGACTCACAGCGCGCGGTTTCACGGGCCAACGTGACGCGGCGTCCTTGCCCCGGTCTGCAACGACCTCCGGTGCGGCGGGATGAAGCGTGGACGCCGTTGCCAGACCGGGCCACCCGTCCAGTGTTAACTCGTCAGGTACGACGACCTACACGTACGACGACAACGGCAACCTGGTGGCGGTCAAGGAGGCGCTCGTTCCGACCGTCACGACCATGTCGTATGATAAGGAGAACAGGATGACGCTGTACCGCTCCGGCAGCACAAGGACGACGATGGCCTACGACGGCGACGGCCTCAAGCGCTCGGTGCAGACTTCGGGGACCCTGACGACGCTCGTCTGGGACGGGCTCACGATCCTGCAGGAACGGACATAGTCTGATGGCGGTCAAGACGTACCAGCACGCGCACGGGAGGCTCGTCTCGGAGAAGACGACGGGCGGATCCCGCAAGGACTACCTGACCGATGCTCTGGGTTCGGTGACGTACGTGACCGACACCTCGGGCAACACGCTGGAAACGATCCGGAACGCCGCCTACGGAAAGAGGGTGAGCGGTGCCGCGCCGACCGTGACCAGGACATGGGTGGGAACCTGGGGCTACGCCCAGACGGGCCTCCTTTGGGCCGATGTCTCCCTGCCGTACCGGCACTATAGCTCGCAGACCACCAGGTGGACGACGAGGGATGTCTTATGGCCAAGGCAATTCGCATTCAGCTATTGTCTGGGGCGGCCAACAGGTCTCACTGATCGCTTCGGACTCAATGTCGGGCCACCTGGTCCTGTGTGTCCTCCCCCGAGCCCACCGTCAAACTGTGTCGAGTGTAGCAAGCCATGGAACGCGTACATTTACGCACTATGCAATTGCCCGCCCTGGGGGCTGTTCCATGACTTCGTGTGCGCAAAGTTGGCGCGAGACTATTACTTTACTTGTGGCAAACAAGGCAAGTACGGCATGCCAGGCATGTCTCCTTTCAGGGCGCATCCACGTAACGGACGACCCGGCGAAGTATACCCTGATCCACCGCCCCGACCATCGCTTTCAGGTGGAAGGATCAATCCAAGCATCGGTAAGGGCCACGGGGGGCCACCCCCGAAACCAATTGAGGTTTCTCGTTGTGTAACACCTTCGCGCAATTTGATTGAGTGTATGGAATGCTGCAACATGAAGTTTATTGGTGAATCTCTTGAACTTTGCCACCATTTTTGCGAGTCTTATTG
Source organism: Armatimonadota bacterium (assembly GCA_018268395.1). Lineage (NCBI taxonomy): Bacteria > Bacillati > Armatimonadota > Armatimonadota bacterium. The sequence continues at coordinate 46,241 of JAFDWQ010000008.1, forward strand.
GGAGTACGTCGACGAAGTCATTAGAGAGGCTGAGATGGAACTCATTAAGGAAGCCGTTAGGGAGCTTGAATAGTGCTCTCTCAGAATCACACTATCAAGCTGCTCTTCATGCTGAGTCTTTGTATGCTCCCGCTCGTTGCATGCGAAAGTCGCACGGCTACACTCGCAAAAACGTTGGATCGCGCAGAATTGCCCGGCTCGGCCAATGAAGCGGTGACGACGCTGCGCTCATTATCTGACGCACAAAAGAGTGATATTCCCTTCTTAATTAAGTACGCTAAGGATTCAAGTAAGCAGTTTCAAGGGCGTATCGTTGCGATAAGGACGGTTGTAGTACTGTCGAAAGGGGATGCAATTTCCCTCTTACAAGAACTCAGCACTGATCCGGATCAAAGGATGAGAGTGGCCAGTATCTTGCTTCTGGAGGGATTAAGCCGAGAGGTTACAGATAGAGTCAGCGAATCCCTACTGGGGGACTCCGTCCGGGGAGTCCGCGTTGTTGCAGCAAGCCACCTTGAGGTTCCGGTTAGGGGCGAAACGAGGAAGAAAGTCCTCCTTTCGCTGGCTGTTGAGTCTGAACGAGGAGTCGTGCTGTTCCTGTGGACATCTCTCTTGGATCCAGCCCGTGATAACATGGGTTTCACCAGTGACGACGATTTGACCCTTGCGGAAGGGATCAGCAATTTCCACGAGTTCAGGCCACAAGAGTTCAGCAGTAATCTTACTAACGCATTTAGGCAAACGCAAACTAAGACGCCATTGAAGGCCCCGAAGCTGTCAGCGGTCTTAAGGAGAAGCTCCGGTGCAGAAATGGGTTTGAAGGGAAACCTTGAGATCCTCCGGTTCTTACGGTGAAGCTCTTGCTGGGACAGGTTGGCCGAGTGGCGAGTTCTCGGCATGAGGATGGGCCAGGCATGGCAACACGCTGGATTGACTTTTGGCTGCCTCCAGACTCCGGACACCACCTCACACCGCGCGCCGCCGGACCTAGTCTGGAGGCTTCGTCCGCACCGGCGCACAACGCGCGGTTTCACGGGCAGGTCTGATGCGGCGTCCTTGACCCGGTCTGCAACGGTCTCCGGTCCGGCGGGATGAAGCGTGGACGCCGTTGCCAGACCGGGCCACCCGTCCGGACCGGGCCACCCGGCCGAAAGTGTCGGTTTGGTGGAAACGTGTGATGAAGTGAGTATCGGAGAACTACAGCAATGGTGTAGAGCTGTACAGCTCCCGTTTGTAATAGTATTCGCAGGTATCTGCGTTGCATTAGCCTTGAGTAGAAAGAAGTCGGGTTTGTACCGTAAGCGTCTGTCCATGCTCGCTCTTGGTATGTTTGGGCTCCTCTTGTGCGCATCAGTAATACCAGTTGTACTTAGCCAGAGGCAGCCCTAGTGTGGCTTTGTCTTGTGAAATAGTAAGGTGATCGGGTTGGCTGCCTTCCCGGCGGCATTCTGCCGCGGAAACAACTTCGTGTTGAGTATGGCAACAATTGCGGCTCGGACCGATCCCAGGCCCACATGCAAGAGAGACGGGCTGTCCTCTTGACACGCCGTGGGACACTGCCCTGGCTTAGTTAGTGAACAGATACTGGGCTAAACATCCCTTACCGGCAAAGGTTTGAACTCAGTCTGAGAGCGCCCCACTCCAGATTCCTGCAATGCGCTCGACGGCTTCGGGCAGTACGACCCTCCGGACGTTTCTGTCCACGGAAGGATTCCAGCCATTGCTGACAAACTCCTGCCACGCACCGGTCTTGGCTGCCTCCAGACTCCGGACACCACCTCACACCGCGCGCCGCCGGGCCTAGTCTGGAGGCTTCGTCCGCACCGAATCGAAGTCCAAGCACGTCGTCGTGACGAGATATGTCGGCCTCTGGGCCATCCCGGTTCTGGTCGTGCCGATTCCTGGCCAACCGGGAGGAGGGAGTCATCTGACGGGTGGCTCGGTCTGGCAACGCGCCATGACGAGCCTTCCGAGCGCGCTTGTCCCGTTGCAGACCGGGTCAAGGACGTCACCACGGGTCGCGTCCCAGGTCGTCCGGCTTGTGGCCTGACCAAGGGTGACCTCTTCCCGGGAGGCATGGGTGAAACCGGATGTCCGTGCCCGTTTGCACCCCTATCCGTGACACGGACCCTCAAAGCCTGGGTCGTCAGGGGAGCCCTCACACTGCCATCGCATACCATTCGACTCCGAAAATGCAGGTTTCTTGCCCCGTTCCAGATTCCCTTGCACGCCACCCTCTGTGCTCGACACGTGCTCGACACGTGCTCGGAACGTGCTCGGAACGGCCGTGTCGAGCACGTGTCGAGCACATCCGGAGCACACGTCGAGCACAGACAGAAGCTGGAGACGGCGTCGTCACTCTTGTCGCAGGCGACGTCGATTTGGACACTGGCCGGGAGCGTCAGTCCCGGCAGGGTGCGGACTCAAGTCCGCTGGACCGAATGCGGACTGAAGTCCGCGCTCCATAAACCGAACGCGGACCGACGTCCGCGCTCTGTCCGGACCGACCCGAACCCACCCCCTCCAAGCCCGAAAGCGTACAATTCTAGGCGATGCCCGTCCTTGAACGACCCGACGCCAAGACGATCGACGCGATCGCGGACAAGGTGTTCGCCGACGCCCGCATCACGGCCGACGACGCGAAGGCGCTGTTCGCCCATCCCGACCTCAACGACCTCGCCGCGATGGCCAACTTCCGGCGCGAGCGGCGCACCGACCCGAAGGTCGTCACCTATGTCGTCGGGCGAATCCTCAACTACACCAACGTCTGCTGGATGCGGTGCAAGTTCTGCGCCTTCTACCGCGTGCCCGGCGACGACGAAGGCTACACGCACAGCGAGGACGAGATCCTCGAGAAGGTGCGCGACACGGTCGAAAAGGGCGGCACCGAGATCCTGTTCCAAGGCGGCCTGAACCCCAAGCTCAAGGTCGACTGGTTCGAGAACATCTTCCGCAAGATCAAGGAGGCGTTCCCCACGGTCAACCTCCACGCCCTCAGCCCGGCCGAGATCAATTACGTCGCCCACATCAGCAAGCTCAGCGTCACCGAGACGCTCGAACGGCTGCGCGCGGCGGGGCACGAGAGCATCCCGGGTGCAGGCGGGGAGATCCTCGTCGACCGCGTCCGTGAGATCATCGCGCCCTACAAGGACAAGACCGACGAGTGGCTCGAGTGCATGCGGTCGGCGGCCGCGCTCGGCATGCGGTCCAGCGCGTCGATGATGTTCGGCCACGTGGAGACGACCGACGACCGCGTGGAGCACTTGCAGCGCATCCGCGACCTGCAGGACGAGTGCAGCCCGTTCCGCGCGTTCGTGACCTGGAACTTCCAGCCCGAAGAGACCAACTTGCCCGTGAAGCGCAAGGCCTCGGCGTTCGACTACCTGCGCACGCTCGCCGTCTCGCGCATTTACCTCGACAACTTCGACCACGTGCAGCTCTCGATCCTCACCCAGGGGCCGAAGATCGCGCAGGTCGCGCTCGGCTATGGGGCGGACGACTTTGGCTCGACGATGATCGAGGAGAACGTCGTCAGCGCACGCGGCAACAAGTTCATCCTGAACGCGGCGGAGTTCGAGAGGCTGATCGAAGACGCGGGCTATACGCCGCGTGTCCGGAACACGCGGTACGAACTTCTGCCCGCTTGATTCCGGGTTTGCGGTCGTTCGCCCGACGTTACGGGCGCCGGTGGTACGATCCGTCGGGATGGAGACCGTCGAGGTGCCGTTCGAGATCGTCGCCCGAGAGCCGATGCCGGGCGTGCTCGCCTCGCTTCAGAAGGGCAAAGGATCGTCGGCCCGACCCGTCGAAGTCCGACGGACGACCGAGGCCGACCTGGTGCTCCCTTTCAGCTTGAAACTCGGCCCGGGAAAGGACGGCACACCCCGATGGTCGGGCCCGTTCCTTCAAAAGGATTCGCGCGGCGAATTCGTGTACGTCCGGTGGGGACGCTCCGCGGGCGATCCGGCGACGGAGATCAACCGCCGCGCCAAACTCTATCTCCACGACGTCACTGCTGAGATCGCACGGGCCGCGGCGACATCGGGCAAGCCTGTCCGCCTCGTCATCGCTGGCAAGGCCAAAGACGGCTGGCCCGCGTGCCCGACGGTTCCGGTCGTCGTCATGCCCGGTTGACGCCCGTGACACCTCTTGGTACCCGCCACTTTCGAATCGAGGGGAGGCCGTCATTCAAGCCAAGTCCCCTGCTCCTTGAAAGGCTCAACGCTGACGCTCGAACGGAATCTCTGCGTGGGAGAGGGTCTCCTTAGACATAAAAGGTCGCGTGCGTCGCGCTGATCTTCCAACCTTCCGCCGTGCGCTGGAGGAAGAACGTAACGAGCGAGCTGTGCATGCTCCAAGGGATGCCCAACCCGACGATGGCATACCGGCCGTTCGAAGAGTAGCTTGGTGGCGAAGCGTAACCGTAGACCGTCCACTTCTCCAGAGAGGGATCCGCGTTCTTGTCGTCGCGGCGGAAGAGGAACCGGTTCGACTTGTCGGTCACCTTGATCCGCTTGTCCCAAGAGCGACCGGCGAGCGGAGCGATCCCTTGTGGCACGTATCTCGGCCCGGAGTCCGTGTCGGCGTCTTTGATAGCGTCGAGAGACTTCTTGCTGCGCTCGAGCCGCGCAAGTTCGCGACGAAGCCGTTCGACGTCCGCTTTCGTCTCGTGTGCCGTCGTAGCCAGACCCTCGCGAATGCCCTTCAGATCGGCGTCCACGGACTCGCGCAGATGATCGAGGGCCGAGGTGAACGACACGCGCTCTGTTTCCCGGAACTTGGTGCCGAGGACCACGTAGTCCTTGGGTTTCCAGTCTGACGCGTACCACGGCTCGTGTTTGAGGAACGAAAGCATCGCGGTCTGGACGACGTCGCGGTCGTCATCGCTTGCGGGGGCCGCCGTGAGGAGGGCCAGACCAAGCGTCCAAGTCGACATGACCTATTCTAGACGCGCTTCAGACGGCGACCGTTTGGCCCGCGCGTCATTCCACTGACTCGGGGATCGCGACCGGACGCTTCTGCCAAGAAGAGACGCAAGTCGCGATCGTCATGTCACCGATGACGTTCAGCGTCGTGCGGCTCATGTCCAGGATCCGGTCGACCCCGAGCACGATCCCGATGGATTCGGCCGGGATGGCGAATCGTCGGATGACCCCCGTGATCATGGGCCAGGACCCGCCCGGCACGCCCGCCGTACCGATCCCGGCCACGATGGAGAGCCCCATGACGGTCAGTTGCTGGCCAAAGTCCAGTGAGATCCCGTAAAACTGGGCCAAGAAGAGGATGGTGACGCCCTCGAACAGCGCCGTGCCGTTCTGGTTCGCGGTGGCGCCGACCGTAAGGACGAACGACGAGACGTCGCGCGGCAGCCCGACCTCCTCCTCCGCGACGCGCAGCGCTTCTGGCAGCGTGGCGTTCGAGGAACTGGTCGCGAAAGCGGTCAGCATGACCGATTTCGTCTGTCGGAAGAATTCCAGAGGATCGCGCCTGGCCACGAACCTGAGGACCACCGGATAGGTTCCGAACATGTGCAAGGCGAGGCACCCGAGGACCACGGCCGCGTAGACCCCGACGGCGGCCAAAGCATGAAGACCGAGGACGCTCGCGGTCTTGAAGACCAACGCGAACACGCCGAAAGGTGCCAACGACATCGCCATCTCGACGATCCGTTGACACACGGCGAAAAGCCCTTCGAAGAACGACCGTACGGGCATCGCCTTCTCTTCGGGGACGCCTGCCAGGGCCAAACCGAACACAAGGGCGAAGAACATGAAGGGGATCAGCCCGCCGGAGAGGGCGCGCGTCGCTTCGAGCAACGGGTTCTTCGGCACGATGCCGAACACGGGCGGATCGACCTCCGCCGCCTTCTCGGCCGCTCCCTTCTTCCCCGCTTCCTCTTTGTTGACGCCCGCCCAGAGTTCCTCCCGTTTCTCCCTTGGGATCACGTCGCCGGGACGGACGAGGTTGACACCGGCGAGGCCGATGCCGACGGCCACGCTGCTGAGGAGGACCGTGAGCGCCAGGGCCTGTAAGCCGATCCGACCGACTTTGGCCACTTCGCCGATTTCAGCGACGCCTAGGACGAGAGCGCTGAGAAGCAACGGCACGACGATCATGAAGATCATCGCGAGGAAGGCCGACCCGATGTGGGTCATCACGTTATCGTTCACCCAGACCAGGCCGTCGTTCTTAGCACCGCCCGGAAGGAGCGCTTGGGCGGCAAGGCCCGTGACGGCTCCTGCCGTCAACCCGACCGCGACCTTCGTGTGCAGGGGGGTGCGCTTTCGGTCTTTGGCCATGACTCCGGGTTGTACCTAAACCCGGGCCCGGCCTGGACTTTCCGTCAGGGGATCGAAACGGGGTCGCTGGCTGGAAAGGTCTCTTCGAGCGCCTCGTCCAACAGCCGGTCTCGGTGCCGCCGCCGGCCCTGTTCGTCCCACTTTCGGCGGCCCAGAGAGACTAAGGCGCCGATCCCGAACGCGAGCCCGATCCAAACGAGTGTCTTCATCCTCATGGCCGTCTTTATCCAGACGCCGGTCAGAACCTTGATCGCCAGGTTTCGGAGGACTATCGCCCGGTCACGGACTTTCTGACGTCGGGTCGTCGCTCTGCGACCATTCGTAGGCCCGAGCGAAGAGGTCGTTCAGTCCGAAGCCGTACACCTGCTTGAGCGCTTCGTCTTCAGGCCTCTGCGAGACGGCTTGCATCCACAAAGACTGGAGCAGCCCGTTGTCGGTGAACGCGTCCATCAAGGAACCCAGCTTTCGGCGCCCGCCTTGTCCGTCCAGATAGCCGCCAAGGACGGCGGCCTGGGTGTAGGCCTCTCGGACCGCCACCGACCCGTCCGGCGTTTCACGGTCCTTACGGAAGGCCGCCTCCAGTTCGACCGGGCCTCTCCACTGTGCAAGGCGCCGGGCCCGGCGACGTGGCCCGTCCTGGGCGACCATCGCGACCGCCTCGTGCAGCCACAACGGACATTGACCGAGCGATCGGTTCAAGGCCATGGCGTGCGCGAACTCGTGCCGGACCGCACCCCGGAGTTCGTCCGGTCTGCGCAAGAGCGACGACGGGAGGCAGACCTTGTCGAACGGGTACTTGTCGACGAAGTACCCTTCCCTGCCCGGAACATAAGGGACGTCGCCGTCGGGGTGAAGGAACGTGAACAGGACCGAGTGGCCAAGGGAGTGACCGAACTCGTCCGTGACGCGGCCGCACTCCTCCCGGACGACGGATTCGATCCAAGGGAGTTCGTCGTCCGCGCCCTCTTGGGGCACGTACTCCAGGAGCAGCCAGTCTCCGCGGTCCAAAAGCAAGCCTTCCTCCCGCGTCGCGTGCTCGGCCTCGATCGTCCGGAAGACTCCGAGATAGGCGCCGTTCAGCCCCATTCCGGACTCCTGGGCCAGGTCCATCGCGACGAGCAGGTTGTCCCAATAATAGGCCTCCATGACCTCGCGCCATGGCAGGCTCGGATGAACGATGCCGAAGCGGCCGGGGCTGAAGACCGCGCCCGCCCAGACGCGCGGCACTCGGGGAAAGCCTGACGACACGAGCCCGATTATGGGCGCCCTACGGGACTTCGCACGATAATCGGCGGGAAAACACCGCGCACGGCGGAATCTTTCCTATAATGGAGACCTCTAGGTGCAACATCTTATGAAGAGGCACGCTTACACGCTCCAAGAGCGTCTCATAGTGACCGTGATCGTCGTCCCCTTTGACCCGGACGTCCCCTTAGGACGCCTTCCGGGCGGGCGAACGAGACGACGGGCTCAGGCATCGTGCCTCAGTCCGGCCCTCGCTCCGCCTTTCTAGGACGGTCTCCCGTCAGCGGATAACGGCTGGACTGCCGTCGCACCGCGACGCCTAGGCGTCGTCGTCGGCGCGCATCCGTCCCTTCCTCGCATGTGCCTTTTCACATGTGCTGACCGATCGTGTCTCTTATCCTTTAAGAAATCTACATTCCGAGTGACTATTGTCACGCGGCCCATTCGGCAACATTCGTCTTTTTTGAACCTGGAATACGGGATTGGATGACTTTTTTGCACCTCAAGACGCCTTATCGAAAACGAGAAATGGTACAGTAGTGTCGTGTTCTGAGCGAGAGAAGAAAATCCTGTCCTGATCCGCTTAAGCACATCCAACGAATGCAACTGATCGATCCTTCGGTTCCGGCCGGCTGGCCGGAACCCTTTTTTATGCGATCGACGCTTCGTCGAGGCCGAAGAGCGGCCTTAGGACGTCCGTGAGGTCCGTCGCATGGCGCGGGACCTGGAAGACGGGCACTGTCAGCTCGGCTTGAACGGAAGAGACCCTTTCGACGTCTTCCTCGTACGGCCGCACAGGCACCCGCGAGTGGAAGTGCTCGAAGACGCCGACCGCGAGAGCGGCCTTCGTCCCGTTTCCAAAAGACGCCATTCCGCTAGCGAGCACGGACAGGGTCGAGCGCGCGAGGTTGTACTCTCCCATCGACATCGCGGACTCAAGGGCGCGCGACGCCAGGCAGACGGCTTCGGCCGTCTGACCGGACTGGAGCAAGGACATCGCCAGCTCGTTCTGGACGAAGGCTTTGGCCCGGTCGTCATGGCCCAGTTCGAGGACTTCGAGCGCCCTTCGCGAGGCGGCCAGGGACGTCCGAAGATCGCCTTGAAGCCGGGCGAGGCGGGCCAGTGAGTTCGCTGCGAGCCCGATGAAACGGACGTCCCCTTGATCTTCGGATTCGCGTGCGGCCTTTCGGTACTGGCGCAAGGCTCCAGGCCGACCTGTGGCTTCGAGCAAGAGAGCGAGGTTGTACCGGGCCTGGTGCAGGATCGTCGGCTTTCCACCACGCCGTTCGAGGACGATCGCCTTCCGGTAGAGGACGACGGCGTCGTCGAACCGCTCGAGCGCCCTGTTCGCCAGGGCGAGCCGCGTCAGGGCCGAAGCCGTCTCAGACGACGACGCTTTCCGCTTTTCCAGGATGGCGGTCTGTCGCGACGCCGAGCGGTACATCAGCTCGAAATCGAACTCGAAGAACGCGAGGATCGCAAGGGCTCCGTTGGCCGTAGCCGCCTCCTCCGTCTCGAGGCCGGCTACCGCTTGGACGGCAGACCTGACGGCCCGGAACCAGGCGGCGGGGTGGGCCCGGAAGTTGAACACCTGAGCGAGGCCGCCGACGATCCGGCAAGCCGCTTCGACGTCCGCACCTCCGCCGAGGCCCGATTGGACCGCGGCCAAAGAGTTCGGCAGGTCGTCGAACGCCTGGTCTGCGAGCGAGGTCCGGTCGCCGTCCTTCCATTCCGCCCCGATCCGTAGCGCCTTGCTCTCGTAGTACCTTCGGTGCCCGGCACGGAGCCCTTCCAGCCGGCCCGAGTCCTTGAGCTTCGATTCGAGGAACGTCTGGACGGGTTCGAGCAGTTCGAACCGCGGTCCTCTGCCGGTCGAGCGCCGCTCGAGCCAACCACCGTCCAGCAAGTCGGGAAAGTCCGCCCTGAGGTCTTCGTCGCCTAAGACTTGGACGGCGGCCTCCATGTCGAACCCTTTGGCGAAGACCGAGAGGTCGGTCAACCGTTCGGCCGTTCGCGGTTCCAGTTGGTCGAGGCTCCATTCGAACGCCTCCTGGAGTCCGCCGTTCCGGTTCGGCGATCCGCCCAGACGACTTCGCCTCAACAGCTTCAGGTCGGTGAGGGACGACGCCAGGCCTTCGGGTCCATAGACCCCGACGAGACCCGCTGCTAGTTGGACCGCCAAAGGCAGTCCGGCCATCGCCCGGCAGATCTCCGTGACGGCCCGCGCGGTCTCTTCGTCGACTCGAAACTCCCGGTTGGCCCTTGAGGCCCTGTCGACGAACAGACGGAAACTCTCCACCTCCTCGGCCTCGTGCCAAGGGGCGCCGGCTTTGGGGACCGACATCGGCTTCAAAGCCAGCACCCGCTCGGCTTCGAGACCGAGCCGGACCTGAAGCGCACTGACGACCCTGAGGTCGGAAAAGTCCGAAAGCAGCCGCTCCAGGAACGGGTCCAAGGTCAACGGAGCCGTGCCCTCGCAATCGATGGCGATCAGAGCAGGCCCCTTGCCGAGTTCGGCCCTCACCAGCTTCTCCGGCGAAGATCCGGGGGGCCGGTCGGGTGCGATCGCTTCGAGCAGGACCGCCCAGTAGCCTTCCGATGTGACGACCGCGGGCAGTTCGGCGTACCAGACGCGGTCCGCATAGGCGTCGCGAAGGGTCTCGCAAGCCTCGGCGCACAGTCGCGACTTGCCCATGCCGTTCAATCCCGTCACGGAGACGAGGCGGCTGGACCGGTCGGCCAAGGGATGGAGCCATCGACCGAGATCGGCCAATTGGGCTTCGCGACCGACGAACCTCGAGGCGGCGAACCGCGGAACGAGGGCCCTGCGGGTCTCTGCCGCACAGGCTTCCGTCAACGCTCTTGCGCCGGCAGATCCGGCCAGGGCCTCCGGTAAGTTTTCGAGCGTCTCGTCCGTGGCTTTGGAGGGCCCGAGCCCGAATTCAGCGTCGAGGACGCGCGACAGGACGTCGTACTGCCGGAACGCCTCCCCGGGCTCGCCCTTAAAGCCATACGTCCGCATGACGGCCCGGTGGAGCTCTTCCCGGCTTTTGAACGCCCGGAGCATCGTCCGCCCGATCGCCAATGCATCGTCCGGTTTTCCGATCGAGTTGAGGAGTTCGATCAGTTCGACCGCGGCGGTGACGATTTCGTCTTCGACGCCGCGGCGACGGACGGTCGCCCACGGGTCCTCGATGCCGGGAAGGTATTCGCCCTGGACTTCGCGTAAAGCCGTTTCCAGGTTGATGATCTTGGTCTTGGTCGAAGTCGAGGCCCGAGCGGCCTTGATCCCCTTTCGGAAGGTCTCGACGTCCGTCTCGACCACGCCTTCCACAAGCCGTAGCGTGTGGTGGTCGCCGCTCACGACGTCACCGACGTGACCCAGGTCACGGAACGTCCGCCGGACTTCGTGGACACAGACCCGGAGGCTGTTCCGGGCGTCTTCGAGGTTCCTCTCGGGCCAGATCTGGTCGATGACCTCGAGCTTTGGAAGTTCTCGGCCTTCGTGCTCCACGAGCAGAGCCAGCAGTCTTCCCAGATTCGACGAGCCGAACGTCCTGCCGGCACCGTTCTCGCCTTCCAGCCGGACTTGGCCGAAGAGGGAGAGCCGCCAGGGACAAGCCTTACGTTCGAGCGAGAGCGATCCGAATACTGCCAATCCACGACTTCCGGAGTTTAGTTGTGGTGCACATTATAACGTACCGGATTAATGTTTCCGGTAATGGAAGCCTAATGGGAGGCACCGGATCATTCGTTCGCCGGCGAGAGTTTGTTTCTGCGCGCCGGCTTGGGAGAACGAGTGATCATGAAACAGTTCCATAAGATCGGCTTTTCCACTTTGCTAGCGGCCAGCCTCGTGCTTACGGCATGGGCGCGCCCCGCCGCAGCCCCGACCTTCCAAGACGGCTCAGAAGCTCCGCAGGCCGCATCGCAGTCCTTCTCCCTCCAATGGGCCGCGATCGAGTCGTTCATGAACGCCCACGTCGTCGTCGACAATCCGTCGACCCGGAACGACCTGGAGAACGAAGCTCAGCTCGGCATCAAGTCTTGGTCGGTCGCCGGACCCGAATTGGGATGGCCGACGAGCTTCGGGGCCGGGACGCTCAAGTTCGACTCGGTCGCAGCGGCCCTGCTTTGCTCGGTGATGATCTTGGCGATCGTCCCGTAAGGGCCGCCGAACCCTAGACCCCAAGACCGACGACGGCCGAACGGACCGCGGCGACCTGGGCCAGGATCTCGTCGATCCGGTCCAGGGGCCACTGGGTCGCGGCGTCGGACAGTGCGCGTGCCGGATCGGGGTGGACTTCCAAGAACAAGGCGTCCACTCCGACCGCCACCGCCGCCCTTGTCATCGCCGGGATCGACTCGCGTGCACCGCCCGTCGACGTTCCCGCCGCCCCTGGACGTTGCGCCGAGTGGGTCGCGTCGAAACAGACGGGCCGGCCGAACGACCTCATCGTCTCGAGCCCCGGCATGTCGACGATCAGGTTGTTGTAACCGAACGTCGTGCCCCGTTCGGTCAGCATCGTGCCCCGAGCGCCGAACCCGTCCAGCTTTTCAACGATGTTCTTCGTGTCCCAAGGCGCCAAGAACTGCCCTTTCTTCACGTTCACCGGCTTTCCGGTCTCGGCAGCCGCCTGCAAGAGGTCGGACTGCCGGCACAAGAACGCTGGGATCTGGACCAGATCGATCACTTCGGCTGCGACGGCTGCCTCTTGTGGCAGGTGCACGTCGCTCGTCACGGGCAGACCGGTCCGTTCCTTCACGGCACGGAGCGTCTTCAAGCCCGCTTCCATCCCCTCGCCCCGCGACGATCCCGCCGAAGTCCGGTTGGCCTTGTCGTAGGAAGCCTTGAACACGTATCCGAACCCGTAGGCCGCGCAGGCTTCTTGCATCCGTTCCGCGACGACGAGGCAGAGGTCGAGCGACTCGGCCAAGCAGGGACCGGCGATCACGGAGAGGCGGCCGCTGCCGAACGGAACGTCGCCGACCTGAAAACCCTTCACCCGGCCAGTTTACTGTGGGGTCGGTCCGCGGCCTATTCGTTCTGCCCGCGCACGAACGAGATGTGGGCCACTGTCCATCCGAGCCGCGTTTTTAAGTCGAACGTACCGCCCAGGGAACGCGCCAGGCCGGAGATGATCTGCAATCCGAGTCGCCCGTGGCTTTGAAAGCCCTCGGGCAACGGGTCTCCGTCGTTGCTGACCCAGATTTCGACGCGGCGCTCGGTCGATTCGATCGTCACGTGGATTTCACCGACGTCCGTCTGGTCGAACCCGTGGGTGACGGCGTTCTGGATGAGCTCGTTGAGGATCAACGCCACTTGGGTCGCCTGGTTCGTGTTCAGCCAGACGTCGTGTCCGCGGACCGAGAACGCGACCGATTTTCCCGGCAGGATGAACGATTGCTGTTGGTGTTGGACGAGCGTTTCGGCCAACGTCCGTAAGTCGACGTGGTCGAGGTCTTCCCTGCTGAGGAGGTCGTGGACGGCCGCGATGGCTTCGATCCGGCCCAAGGTTTCGTTCATCGCCTCCTCCATCGACTTGTAGTGGCTTTGCCGGGTCTGGAGGCGGAGGAGCGAGGCCACCTGCTGCAGGTTGTTCTTGACCCTGTGGTGCATCTCTTGGAGCAAGGTTTCGCGCACTTGAGACTTTGCGTGTTCGATCGCGACGGCCGCTTGCTTCGCGAGGGTCTCAAGGGTCTCGACCTCGTCGGGCCGGAACTGACGCACTTCGCCCGTGTAGCAGCTCATCACTCCGACGGCACGGTTATAGAGCTTCAACGGGACGCAGACCATGCTGCGCAGTCCCTGCTCGACGGCGGAGTCGTGACCGATGAAGTCCTCCTCGCTGAGCACGTCCTCGACGATGATCGGGCGTTGGCGCTGGATGACCTTACCGGCGATCGATTCGCCCAGTTTGATCACGGGCCGGCGCTGATAGGCGCGCGTCGTGGAATAGGCCGCTCGCAGCACCAGCGTCTCGCCCTTGTCGTCCAACAGCCGAAGGCTTACGACCCGGTAATGGAACCGGCGTGCCGTGATGTTGACCAAGTGCTGGAGGATCTCTTCGAGATACGGCGTGCCGCTCAGGGTGTCCGTCACTTCGGCCAGAAGGCCAAGTCGGTTCAAGTGCGATCCGGCTTCGAAGGCACTGCGGAACACCCGGACCGCAAAACCGATGTCCCGGCCGGCCTGCTCCGTCTTGGCACGCCGGTCTTCGAGACCGTCTTGCTCTTGGAACCACTCGCACACGAGGGCGCCGATCCGCTCTTCGCCACAGACGACGGGCACGGCCAAGGCGGCGGCGGCGTCCGGTGCATCGACGTCGGGCCACCGTGCGAAGAGGGGGTGTCCAGGCAGACCGGATTCGACGACGACCGATTCGCCCGTTTCGACCACGTGTCCGCCCAGACCGACGCCCCTTCCGATCCGCATGCGGTCGACCAGCTCCGGCTGAGACGTGCTCGCTCTGAGTACGAGGGCGCCGCCGTCGACGGTGAAGAGGACGTCGACACCGTCCGCGCCTGTCGCAAGCCGGACCGTCTCGGCCGCGGCCATGAGCGCGCTCGCCTCCTCGGGAGCTTCGAGGAACGCGTCGATGACGGCCATCGCGGCTTCAGAACGCGCCGATCGCGGTCGTCCGGACCTTCTCGACCGGCAAGACCCGTCGGGCCAGTTCCGTGACGTCGGCCAGCGTGACGGCATCGATCTTGGCCAAGGTCTCCTCGACCGGGATCTCTCGTCCGTGGTTCAGCTCGTTCTTGGCCATGCGCATCATGCGGGCGCTCATTCCCTCGAGTGCGAGGACCATCGTGCCGCTGATGTTGCGCTTGACCCGGGCCAGCTCCTCTTCGGTGACCTGACCGTCCATGACCTTGTCGAACTCGGCCCGAACGACCTCTTGGACCTCGTTCCAAGTCTGCTGTCCCGTGCCGCCATAGACCGTGAACGCACCGCCGGCGGTGTACGACAGGTGGTAGCTACCGACGGCATACGCCAAGCCTCGGCGCTCCCGCACCTCTTGGAACAGTCTGCTGCTCATGCCGCCACCGAGAATCCCGTCGAGGACGGCCATCGGATAGAGGTCCTCGTCATAGACCGAGGTTCCTTCTGTACCGATGCAGAAATGCACCTGTTCGACGTCCTTCGAGACAAGGTTCGTCCCCGGCTTCGGGCCCGGGCGTTCCATCGGTTCCGGATCGGTACCGGACGGAACGCCCCCTAAACGCTGCTCGACAGCGCGGTAGACCTCGTCCGGATCGATGTTCCCGGCGGCCGCCAACAGCAATTGGCCCGAGCGGTAGCGCCGCCCCATGTAGCCGACGAGATGGTCCCGCTGGAAAGAACTCACCGACTCGCGCGTCCCGATCACCGGTTTCCCGAGCCTGTGTCCGTCCCACAGCCCTTCGATATGGAGGTCGTGGACGTGGTCGCCCGGCTCGTCCTCGCCCCGCTTGATCTCTTCGAGCACGACTCCTTGCTCACGCTTCAGTTCGACGGGCTCGATCGACGAGTTCAGCACCATGTCGCACAACACGTCGATGGCGACTTCGGCGTCACGGGCCAGGACGCGGCAGTAGTAGCAGGTCTGCTCTTTATCGGTAAAGGCGTTCAGCATGCCGCCGCGCCCCTCGATCTCCTCGGCGATCTTCTTCGCCCCACGGTTGGGCGTGCCCTTGAAGAGCATGTGCTCGATGAGGTGGGTGATCCCGGCTTCGGCATCCTGTTCGTTGACGCTTCCGGTCCGGCACCACAGTCCGATGCTGACCGAACCGACGTGTCCGACCGGTTCGGCGAGGACCCGTACGCCGCTCCCTGTGACCTTCTTCGTGATACCCATGTGTCCGGATTCTAGATGATGCGGCCGACCAACGTGCCGAGGGGCTCAAGACTGACCGAAAGCTTGTCCGCGGGCAGCAAGCCCCGTCCGAGGTCGGTCAGTTCGAGCGGCGGCTTGTCCATGGCAGGCCACGCCAACACTTCTCCCGCCGCGACGGGCGATTTTGCAGCGGCGAACGTCACCAATGTTCCGAACGGCCACTCCGGAGCGTAGTCGGCCGCGTAGACCGTCTCGTCGTTGACTTTGACCTTCACCCCCCAACGGAAGTGGGTCGGTTCGTCGCTCGCGCGGGCCTCGTTCAACTCGTCGGGAGTCACGAGGAGCGGGCCGAACAGCACGGACGTCTCGTAGGCGGGTGACGGGTCGACTCCAGCCGACAGCAGGGCCTCGCGTTCCTGAACGTCGAAGAACCGGAGAAGCACGGCGTACCCCAGGACGGACCGGACCACTTCGACCGGGTCGTCTTCGCGCGTCGCCCCTTCCACGAGGCCGACGGCGTGGACGTCGAAGTCCAGCGGGCCTTCGATGCCGGTCGCGTCGATCTCGGTGTTCGGCCCTTGGAGCCGGGCCGGGTTGATGTACGCGTACGTCAACGACGGGCTGCCGTCCATCGCCCGGAACGAATGGAACACACGGATCGCGACAGGTTGCCCGATCGGAGCCAGCAGCCTGAGCGCACCTGGGTCGTGGATGCCGATCGCTTGCTCGCCGTCGGTCTCGTAGAAGCGTCCGTCGTGGAAGACGCCGGACCGCACGACACCGGGGTCTTCGCGCAGTTCGAAGCGGCAAAGTTTCATGGGGTCAGGCTACCTGGCTCTTCCGGAGCCGTCGGGCATGTGGCGGATCGGGGTGGCGAACGGCTACGAATTCGTTTCTCGCAAAGCCGCGATGACAGCCAAGAGGCGCAAGGTCGATGTCTGAACTGATGATGCCGGCCCTGGACTCTCGACCCGGCAACAAGCCGTTACGCACCTTTGCACCTCTGCGCCTTCGCGAGAACCCGACCCGGCGACAAACCGTCGCGCACCTTTGCGCCTTTGCGAGAAATGGCCGCTTCGTCTACTCGTCAGGCAGCCCGTTGACCACTCTCCGGATCCCGTCCCGGATCAAAGGCACGTTAAAGTTGATCAGGAGCCCGAGCCGTTTCCCGGACAGTCGCAAATACGTCAGCACTTGTTTGAAGTGCACGTCGGCCAAGTGCTCGACCGACTTGATCTCAACGATGACGCGCTCGTCCACGAGGAGGTCCACCCGGAATCCGTCCTCCAGCTTGACTCCGTCCCAAACCACCGGAACGGGCTTTTGACGCCTGACGGCAAGGCCAAGGCGGGCCAGTTCATGCTCCATGACCGACTCGTAGACGCTTTCGAACAGCCCCGGCCCCAACCGGGAATGGATCCGGAAGGCGGTCTCGACGACGTGACGGGCGACGGCGTTCTCCCTCTGCACGAAGGAAGACCGTACCGACGCCCGCCGGCCGACGACAAGTCAGGAAAAACCCTGAGCCGTCAGTCGACCTTCACGCCCAGTTTCTCGAGCGCCTTCTCGACCCGCTTGTCGCCCTCTTCGTAGCCCACGATCGAATCGGCGACGTTGCCGTCCTTATCGATGATGTACGTCGTCGGGATGCCGCTCACGTTGAACTTCGAACCTGCGATCCCGTCCGCGCCGCGGCCCGCCGGGTCGAACGCGAACTGGAACGAGTACTTCGCCTTGTTCTTCGGCACCCATTCCTCATAGGCGCCCTTCTCGTCCCACACGCAGACGCCGAGCACGACGACGCCCTGATCCTTGACGGCCTGATAGACCTTCTCGACGTGCGGCATGGACTGCATGCACGGCCCGCACCACGTCGCCCAGAAATCGAGCACGACGATCTTGCCCTTGTAGTCGGAAAGCTTCAGGTTCCCGCCCTCCCACTTCTGCGCGGTGAAGTCCGGTGCCGGCGAGCCCGCTTTCAGCAACGGCTTGGTCTCCGGCCGCTTCGGCGTCAGGTCGAGCGCCTCTTTGGTCGTCCGTTCTAGCGTCACCTTCGACCCGTCGGCCGACATCTTGACCTCGTAGGTCGCGTCACCGTGCTTGAACGGGGCGCGGACGTCGAGCGTCTCCGGCTTGTCGTCGTCGTTCCAATCGATCCGCAGCCACACCGGGCGCGACTTCGACGCCTCGTCCGCCGAGGCCACCGTTTTGTTGAAGATCCCGTCCGCGTCGTTCTCGACGAGCAGGGCCCTGTGCGCCTTTCCGTCGACCGTCACCGTCCCGACGCGCGCCGACTGCCGGTACATCAGCAGCGGGTTCGGCTCGGCCCGGTCGAACCGGTAGAAGCCCAACGAGTAGTCCGCCGAGGACGTTTCTTTGGTCTCCGAACCATAAGAGGCCCGCAGGACCACGTCCATCACGCCGTACATCTTGCGGCCGTTCGTGTCGCTCTTCTTGTTCCAGGCCCCGTCCCCGTCGTCGGTCAGGTCGCCGTTACCGTTCTTGTCGACATAGATCTTCCAGTCCGCGTCCTTCGGCTCGTCGAGTGCGATGACGGCGCTGCCCTTCGGCCCGTTCCCGAGCCTGACGACACCGTACTTCGGGGCCGTGCGATAGGTCGGCTCTTTCGTGATGTTGGAGGGCTTCTTGTCCGAGAGCTTGATCTGGATCGGGTAGTAACCGAGTTTGGCGGTCACGGCGCCCATCGGTTCGAGCTTGAAATCTTGCGGTGCGGCGACCGCGGTCAGGGCCAAGAGCGTGGTGAGCATCGCGCTCATTGTACAGCGAGTGCCGCGAACCCGTGCCAAAGCGACGGGAACGCGTGATACAGTGTTCGTGCGAGGCTCCATGAAAACCGCTCTGACCGCCGCTGCCTTGGCCTTGACCGTCGCGGGTCGCGCACAGGTCGACTGGACGCCCGTCGTAGTTTGGAGCGCGGCTGACGTCGACTACCACAAGTTCGTGCCGGGGCAAGACCTGATCCTTGTCCACCGCAAGGGGGCGGACCGGCTCCAAGTCTTGCGCGCGTCCGACGGCACCTATCTGCGCGATTTCGCGGCCGTCGACCCGAACGCGGTCGGTGGGAGCGAACGCTTTTGCACGTTCTCTGGCGACTACGTCAACCTTCCCGGCACGGGTGGGTTGAAATGTGCGGTCTGGAGGTTCTCGGACGGACAGCTCGTCTTCAGTTCGGCGGTCGCGAGCGGCGAAGTTTCGGAGAACGGCGACAGGATCGTCCTGCTCCAAGGCACGGACACGCGGGTCTACACGTTCCCCGGCCTGCAGCTCGTCCGCGACTTCGGCAACATCGGAATCGGCGCCGACCTCTCTTCGGATTCCGGACATCTCGCGTGCGTCTATCAAACGGGCACGAACAACGGAGGAGAGTGGGTCCAGCGGGTCTACAACGTCTCGACGGGCGCCCTGGTCGAAGAATACGGCCCGGTCAAGTCGTCCCTCTCCGTGTCTCGGCTTCCAGGCGGAAGGCGCTATGTCCGGAAGGAACCGGGCAGGGCGGACTATGGTGTCCGGGCCCGCGTCGTCGCAAAGGCTTGGGACGGATCGCCGACCCCTCCGGCGTTCGGCTACTTCAGCCAGGCCGAGTTCCTTCGGGACACGAGAGTGACGTTCGCCGCCGACCCCGCGGCGCGCACGTTCGCCGCCTTGGTGACCAACACGCTGGGGGACCTTCCCTTCAGCACCCAGCTCAGCGCCTACGACTATGCCTTGGACCACCGTCTCGGCGATCTTGCTCCGCCCTATGAGGTCTACAGCTTGGGCGCCGGTGGACTCGGAGCGACACCGTTCTTCGGCCTCCAGACGGACTCAGGACTCCAGGTCGTGTACAACCCGTTCCGCGACGGGTTCCACGTTTCTCCAGACGATGTCCGCCTCCCCGTGAGCGGAGGCGGCGGCACCCAGGTCGAAAGGGCCCGTCTGAGGGACGGGCAGACCGTCTCGTCCTTCCCGACCGACGGTCCCGTCATGAAGGCGCAAGGGCCGCGGCTCGTCTATGAGTTCGAGGGGACGGCCCTCAGTCCCGACGTGTCCGCCCTGACCCTCCAGGTCCGGCACCGCGAGAGCAAGACGGGGCTGAAGGTCAAAATCGAGCTCTTCGACTGGGTTCAGAACAAGTGGACGGACGATGGACTCGGTCAGACGAATTCCGTCACGTCGTTCGAGACCGTCAAGGTCTCGCCGAGCACGCCTGGGCGCTTCGTGAACCCGGGCGACAAGCGCGTCCTTTGCCGGTACTCGGTGTACGGCGGCGCGCCTTTCACGTGGCTCGGCGAAGTGGACGAAGTGCGCTGGGCGTTCGAGCGGGCGTAAGTTCGCGGACGGCGGGTGGCACGACCTTAGCGTGAACCTCGGTATGGGTGGCACGCTTGTGGGCGCGACTGACGTCACGCATGCGCTACGCCCTCGCCCGCCCACAGGCGTTGCTGCCTCCAGACTCCTGACACCGTCTCATTCCACACGCCGCCGAACCTAGTCTGGAGGCTTCGTCCGCACCACCTCACACCGCGCAGTTTCAAGGGCCGGTCTGACGCAACGCCCTTGCCCCGGTCTGCAACGGTCTCCGGTTCAGCCGGATGCATCGTGGACACCGTTGCCAGACCGGGCCGCCCGCCGGCCGACGGACGCAAGCGTCCGCGATTCTGGAAAAGCTGCGATAGAATGAAGGCACGATGTCCGCCGTCCTCGCCGCCGCGCTCGTCCTGGCGCCGCAGAACCTACCGGGCGTCAAGTACCTGACTCTCGACTATTTCAACACGCCTCCTTACACGGTCGTCCTGACAGGCGAAAAGTGGGACTTGCACGAATGGAGCGGCCTGACCCGGCAACAGTGCTTCTTCTACCGAAGGGCCAATTACGTTCAGATCAATTCGAATCCAAATCAAACCGCACTCACGGTCACGATTGGCAGTGCGGCAATCAGTTTCATTAGCCCTAAAAAGGTCTACTGGCACCAAGACCTAGACTACTTCCCAGAGACAGGAACGACGACGGACCTCAGCAGTTTTAGACGGATCTACCTCGACTGCGACCAGTTCCCCGACATCGCGGAAATGTCCGTTTATGATTCAGCAGGCAGAGGGCGCACCGTAAGTTGGTCCCTGCATCCGACTGGTATCTATTTTCCCTGCGGCGGCGGATCCGTAGACTGGAAGAAGGTGCGACACGTGCAATTCCGTCTGGACTTCAATGCCGTACCGAACCCCCTGTCCTTCAACATCGCTCGGATCTATGCCTTGCTCAAGGCGGTGCCGTTGGCACCGCCTTGAGCTGAGGACCTACAGGGTCGGTAATACATTGGTTGAGCCGTTCGAAACGACCACTAACCATCTGCCGGTTCCTCCGTCGTTCCAGAAGAGGAACTCTCCCATGTGCAGACGGCTTACTGTCGCAAGCGATGTTCTGACGACGACGTTGACAGCCGCCAGGTTCACTCCAGGGTCGATGAAGTTGAAGACCCGGACTACGGTTCCCTGCGGAACTTTCTCGACGTCCGTGTCCAAATTCAGAGTGTAGTTGGCGTTCGTACCGGAGTAGACGATGTTCTTCTCCATTCCACCAATCCAATCATCCCCGCTCGTGATGTTTTGCTGCCTCCAGACTCCGGACACCACCTCACACCGCGCGCCGCCGAATCTAGTCTGGAGGCTTCGTCCGCACCGGCTCGAAGTCCAGCCCCGTCGTTGACGAAAACGTCGGCTTTTGGGCCACCCCCTGGTCGTGCCGATTCCTGGCCCAGCGGGAGAGGAAGACCTCTGGGAGCCGTCCGACAAGCCTCCAGACTAGGACGGCTCCTTGTCGCCAGCGAGAGGACTTTGGAGTCTGGAGGCAGCAACCATTCGCGACGCGTCTGCGAAGCTTTTTGGTCGATGTCGATGGAACTGAAGATTCCGAGAGAGCAGCCCGGATGGCCAGGGATGAGTTGGGATGAGTTGGAGACCGTCATGAAGCCGCTGGTTGATGCTGAGAAGGCTTCCAGCGCCGGTGGAGCCGTCTTGTCGGCGAAGTAACATGAGTCTGGAATGAACCTGGTTCGTCTTGGTTTTGATTGGCGGCGTGGCCTTGGCCTGGTTGCCTTTGCCTTCCTCATCCATCCGTCTGCCTTGGCCCAGTCCGATTGGAAAGACGTGTATGAGGCAGTCCACCGTTCAACGGTCTCGGTTACTGCCGGGGACTCGGTCGGAACTGGCTTTGTTGTCTTCGACCGGCGCCATGTGGCGACCGCTTTGCATGTGATCGAAAAAGAGCTAGTGAAAGACTCCAACGCGCGGGTCTCCGTACGCCTCGCCAATCAGAGAGAGGTAGCCGCCACCGCCGTTGCGGTTGACTCACGACGCGATGTTGCGATTCTTCGGTTTTCTGATGATCTCTCCTATCCGGCGATTCGATTGCAGGATGCCTTGCCCTCTCCAGGTGAAGCTGTGGCCGTCATAGGCAGTCCACTTGGATTGCTTGATCAGTCCATCTCGGATGGCATCGTGGGATCCATCCGGGCCGACCTCGATGGGCTGTCGATCCAATTC
Organism: Armatimonadota bacterium; assembly: GCA_018268395.1. NCBI lineage: Bacteria > Bacillati > Armatimonadota > Armatimonadota bacterium. The sequence goes on from JAFDWQ010000008.1 coordinate 68,144, forward strand.
ACCGCTCCGGTTAGCCCCGGCAGCTCCGGTAGTCCCCTACTTAGTAAGAAGGGGAGCGTACTTGGTCTTGTTATATCAAGGGTTCGAGGTGCTGACGAAGTTAATCTGGCCATTCCCGCCCTAACAATCCGTGGTGTGCTTAGCCGCGACTTCGTTTCGCTGGAAAATGGGAGCTTCTTGCCACCGGCCACGGCAACGACGCACTCCAAGAAGTGGACAAGCGAGCCCTTTGTGCCGCAAGGCATCATATTGGACGCTTTGACCTTCCTGCGATCTGTGCGCCCGTTTGCAAAACCTGGTGATGTGGCAACAGCGTCGAGGAAGTACGCCACGCTTGGGCTGCTCGAGGGCACTCGTCAATTTGTCGAAGGCGATGCTGTCGGCTATTACTGGTGGTTCCGAGGCGGCTTAGAGGGGCTGTTGGTTTTTACGACCCCTGACCTAAGAGCCTACATTAAGAAAGGGGGGTCGTTCTATGACCTTCCCAAAGAGACCCTTGCGAAGAGGTTTCGTCCGTCGAAAGACGACGTCATCGACCTTATCAATATCCCGATCCTAAAGAATGGGGCAACAATAGATCGGGTCGGCAGAGCTAAGTTCGACCAGTCCGAAAAGAAGGTAGTCGCCTATCTCCGTTCCAAGCTGGGCAAGCCAGACCGAGTCCTTGCCGGCGACGAAGAAGAAAGCGGTTTGATTCTCTGGCGTTTGCGCTCGAAGGCCACGATCGTGTTCTACGACGGAACTCTCTGGTGGTGCGCCCCTTATTCTTCCCCCGAGAACAAGAATTGGCACTAGCTGTTCCTTGACGTGCCGTTTGCTGCCTCCAGACTCCGGACACCACCTCACACCGCGCGCCGCCGAACCGAGTCTGGAGGCTTCGTCCGCACCGGCTCGAAGTCCAGCCCCGTCGTCGACGAAAACGTCGGCTTCTGGGCCACCGTGGCTCTGGTCGTGCCGGTTTCTGGCCAGGCGGGGAGAGGGAGACCCCTGGGAGCCGTCCGACAAGCCTCCAGACTAGGACGGCTCCTCGTCGTCAGGGCGAAGACTTTGGAGTCTGGGCAGCAACGGTAGCATCGAGTTCGTCGTCTCGAAACACATCAATCAGGACTTCGAACGCATCGGAGGTGCGGGAATCCGCATCGCGACCGTTCCGGAACCCTGTTCGATGGCGGTCTTGGGTTTCGGCGCACTGGTGACCCTTGTCAGAAGAAGGCGCGCTCGCTGACGACCAAGCCGCAGTCCTCACCTCTCCATACGATATGGGCCGCGGAGCAACTCTTCACGCACCGCGGCCTTCGTTCGTTTCTAACTGTCATATCGCGCATACATTCCCTTTTCGACACCATTAGGGACTAGATCGGCGAGGAAAGCATGCGGTTGTGACGCGGGTCACAGTTTTCTGATCGGACGCGACGCAAGATGAGTCAGCCCGGGAGGGCTAATGAACAATGCGAAACGCAGAATCACGGACTCGTCGCGGACACCGTTACGGTTCCCTAGCCGAACAGATCCTGAAGTCCTCTTACGTCCAGAATCAAGGTCTCCCACACAGCATGTCTACAAACAGGAAGAACATTAAGCAAAGCTACGCCTCCGCCCTCGATCGGCGCATTCTAACAACAAACATCGTCGTACCTTCGATATCGAAAGCATGTCGAGCCGCTACGCTTACGATTGCAGGAGTCATGGCATCAAGCGCGAGTGCTCAGATAGAGCAGTATTGGTATCGCGCTCCATTTGGCACGTCCGTCAACAGCAGCAACATGCCGTTGGCCGACTACTCGATGCCTGGTGCAGCGACGAACGGCAACAGCTTCTTCGCCATCAAGGGCGCCCCCAAGACCAACGGAAACGACCCACGTAGCTCGCACCTGTGGCAAAGGACCGGTGGCCCTGGCTCCGGAGGGTCTTGGAAGGACTGGGGCGATCGATATCCGAGTCCGGAGACCTTTTCGTTACGAGTGCCCCTTGCGACCTACGCAGGCGTCAACGTCCGCGCGAAGACCAACCTTCCGAAGAACTGGTGGTACGACACGATGACCAACGCTCCGGGCATGTTCACTTGCTTTAGCGAAGTCGGCTTTCAAGGCCCCTCGAGTCGAATCCCTGGAACGACCAAGACGATCGCTCCTGTCATCAACTATAGTGGCTGGAGTTATACCATCGACTATGCGGTCAAAGATTACAGCAATCTCTTCTTGCCTGCGGTCGAATTTCAGAACACACCCATCGGCGTTGACATTTATGACATGTGCGCCGCTGACAAATATACAGCATACGCTGTCGACCAGTACTACCAACTGTGGAGGATCGAAAACCCGTCCGGATTGTGGAACCTCAACAACAATAGCTATTCTCTTCTTGGTCAGGGGTTCGCATCCGTGTCCGACCAGCCCGGCGATAGGGACTGTTACGCAACCGACTGGAACGGCGAACTTTACGCCGTCTCCAAGACGTGGGGTCTGACAAACCTCGGTAGGCCGGCCGGGAAGCATATTTGGTCGAGCGTCACGGTATTTGACGGAGGAAAGCACTACGTCATAGCGGCTTGCGACACTGGGGTGGGCCTGGGGAACGGAAAGGAGCAGTTGTACACGAAGGCTTATGATTGGGGACTCAACACCTGGCTGTCTTGGAAGGCGTTGGCGCCGCTTCCCGTTTACCTCGACAAGGCCAGCAATTCGCTGGTCAAACCCTACGTCATCGGCAGCCCCACGTTGGACGAGACCGGCAAGAAGATCGTCGTGGTCGATCAGCGGGGCACCTACTTCCGTGGGGGATGGAACTGGAACGAAACGACATGGTTATGGGAAAACCACGGTCGACCGTGACACGGTCCTGGGTGTCTTTGGTCAAATTGCAGCGCACCACCTGAAGCGGCTTGGTAGCCGGCGTGGCCGGGGTGACGTCTCTTGCACCCCGGTCCCATAGGGACACGTTCGATCCTGCCAACGGCCCGACTGTTGGTCGGGCTTCCAATGTGTGGGGGGCTTTCACACTCATCGTCCCACGTCCTTAGAAGCGCCCTCGTGCCGTCGCCGCGCCGTCGCCACAGTCCGACTACGGATCGACGGAGCAAGCAGAACGGGTCCCACGCCAGGACCTGCGTACGGCCCGACCCTACCGTGAATCTTCCGATGAGAGGCAAGTTCGTGCTCGCGAATAACGTCGCGCTCCAGCCCCGGGACATTGGCCGCCTACGAGCCTGCGCGCGGCGTCAGAGCGTGGTGCGAGCCATCGGTCGTCTTTGCCGATCTCTTTAGGCTTTCGACCACGAGCGGCGGTTTGAACCTACGGTGCTGCGAGGCCGATGTGTCACCGATGCATCACGATTCCACTACGACACAGCTAAAAGTCCCTATCGGCGGGGTCTTGCCTGGCTGAAGCCAGGGCTCCTGCGGACTGAAGTCCGCGCTCCATGCCCTGCCACCCGAACGCTCCCCCTCCCCGTCCCCGTTCCCGGATACACTCGACCCATGTCCGCCGCGACGGTCCATCCGCACCGCATCCCTCTGAAAGAGTCCGACCCCACGGTCGCCGACATCATCCGCAGGGAGGAGGTCCGGCAGGAACACAACCTCGAGCTCATCGCGAGCGAGAACATCGCGAGCCGCGCCGTGCGCGAGGCGATGTCGTGCGTGATGACCGACAAGTACGCCGAGGGCTATCCGGGCAAGCGCTATTACGGCGGCTGCGAGGTCGTCGACGAAGTCGAGCAGCTCGCGATCGACCGGGTCTGCGAAATCTTCGGCAGCAGGTTCGCCAACGTCCAGCCCCACAGCGGCGCCCAGGCGAACATGTCCGTCTACAACGCCTTTCTTAAGCCCGGCGACACGCTGATGGGATTGAGCCTCGCCGAAGGCGGCCACCTGACGCACGGCTCGCCCGTCGCCTTCAGCGGCCAGATGTACGACATCGCCGCCTATGGCGTCGGCCCGGACGAGCGCATCGACTACGATGCCTTGCGGAAGCTGGCCCTAGAACGCAAGCCGAAGATCATCGTCAGCGGGGCGAGCGCCTATTCGCGCGAGATCGATTTTCCCTTCATCATGAAGGTGGCGGAAGAAGTCGGCGCGCTCCACATGTGCGACATGGCCCATTACGCCGGGCTGGTCGCGGGCGGCGTCTATCCGAGCCCGGTGCCGCACGCGCACATCGTCACTTCGACCACGCACAAGTCGCTGCGCGGCCCGCGAGGCGGCATCATCCTCTACAACGACGAGCAGTTCGATAAGCCGATCCGGATGTCGGTGTTCCCGGGCATCCAGGGCGGCCCGCTCATGCACGTCATCGCAGCGAAGGCGGTCGCGTTCGGCGAAGCGCTAAGACCGTCCTTCAAGGACTATGCGGCGCAGGTGAAGAAGAACGCGGCGGCGCTGGCCAAAGCTTTGACCGAAGGCGGCCTCCGGATCGTGAGCGGCGGTACGGACTCGCACCTGATGCTCGTCGACCTCCGGCCGTTCGGCGTGACGGGCAAGGTCGCCCAAGAGGTGCTCGAGCGCGTCCACATCACGACCAACCGCAACTCGATCCCCAACGATCCGGAGAAGCCGTTCGTCACGTCCGGCGTCCGTCTCGGCACCCCCGCCGTCACCACTCGCGGCATGAAGGAGCCGGAGATGGTCCAGATCGCGGAGTGGATCGTGCAGGCTCTGAAGGGCCGCGACGACGATGCGGTCGCCGCCCAAGTGAAGGCGTCGGTCGTGGCCCTGTGCGAACGGTTCAGCATCCACGACGTGGACTGAGGCGGACATGTGGGGCGCGCTGCTGGGGAGTCTCGCCGGAGCGTCGCTGACGGCCGAGCCCGCCTTCGTCGACGTCACGGCCGCCGTCGGGCTGAGCCTGGGTAACGACGCGGCGTGCTGGATCGATCTCGATCAAGACGGTTGGCCCGACCTGGTGACGGCCGGCACCGCCTGGCACAACGAAAAAGGCAAGCGTTTCACCAAGCTCGCGGATGTCGGATCTTCCGTCGCCGCCGATTACGACAACGACGGCTTTCCGGACCTCTTCTCGTTCTCCCAGATGAAGCTCTGGCACAACGAGCGCGGCAACGGCTTCAAGGAGGCGGGCCTTCCCGCCTTGCCGCCGACTTCGAGCCGTGGCGCGTGCTGGGGCGACTTCGACCGCGACGGATTCGTCGACCTCTACGTCGGCGGGTTCGAAGACTGGGACAGGCAGGTCACCTATCCGAGCTTCGTCCTGATGAACCGGCGCGAGAAGGGGTTTGAGCTGACATGGCAGGACGCGACGTATCGCACCCGCGGTGTGACCGCCTGTGACTTCGATCAGGACGGCGACCTCGACGTCTATGCCTCGAACTACCGGCTCCAGCCGAACCGCCTTTGGGTCAACGACGGATCGGGGCGGTTCGTGGACAACGCGGCCGAGCGGAACGCCGTCGCCACATCGCCCGGTTTCGAAGGCGGCCACTCCATCGGTGCGGCCTGGGGCGACTTCGATAACGACGGCCTGATCGACCTCTTTGCGGGGAACTTTGCCCACGTCGACGACCGCGGCGACCAGCCCAAGTCGCGCTTTCTCCGCAACCAAGGCAAGGCCAAGGGCTTTGCGTTCGAGGACAAAGGAACGTGCGGAGTCTTCTATCAGGAGTCGTACGCCAGTCCTTCTGCGGCCGACTTTGACAACGACGGCGACCTCGACCTGTTCTTCACGACGGTCTACTTCCCCGCTTCCTTCGACCGCCCGAACTACCCGGTGCTGTTCCGCAACGACGGCGGGTTCGTGTTCGCTGACGCGACGGCCGGATCAGGGCTGGAGAAACTGCCTCCGACCTACCAATCGGCTTGGGCAGACTTCGACCGGGACGGCCGCATCGACCTCGTCTCGGCGGGCCGATTGTTCGCTAACCGGTCCGCCAAGCGGCACTGGCTCGAAGTGCGGCTCCAGGGCGACGGTCGCAAAGTCGACCGGAGCGCGGTCGGCGCACAAGTCCGGATCCGGCTGGGCGACAAGGTTCTGACGCGGCAGGTCGAGGCCGGGACGGGGGAAGGCGACCAGAACGACCTCACGCTGCACTTCGGTTTAGGTGACCGGCATACTGCCGTCGACGTCGACGTGTCGTGGCCAGGGGGACGCAGGCAGACCGTGAGGAGGGTGCCGGTCGACCGCGTGGTGACCGTCCGGTTTCACGGCTGACCGTCAAGTCGTCTGGACGCCCGATTTTTTCTTCCACAGTTCGTGGAGCAATACGGCTTGACCACCGTGATAGGAATCGTGCTGCACGACGTGCGCGACGACCCATCGGAGCGTGCAGGTGAAGTCCCTTCGCGCGAACTCCTTGTCCGGCTCGATCCCACGTAACGCCTCGAACGACCTCTCCCGGATGCGGTCGTGAAGGTCGAAGTACCACTCGACGGGCTGAGCAGGAGGCAGGGGCCAGCTCGCTCCGTATTGCTGCGTCTCTTCGCTGAGGAACAGCTTGGTCTCTTCGGGATCCCGCTCTCGGCCGCCCGCGAAGTTTTCGAACCAATACGATTCGACGTCGACGATGTGAAGGATCAGGGCACCGATCGAGTGCGAACCGGGAGAAGGTTGCCACGCCAGCGCCTCGACCGGAGGCGATTCGAGGTTCTCGCGCCACTCGCGGGTGCTGTCGACCAAAGCAGCGAGCAACAGCCCCGTTTCCGGATGGAACCCCTCAAGTGGTTTCACGTCGTAATCCGCCATGGGTGGGCCCCATTATGCGGGTCCTGGAGCAGCGCGGCCCGCCTGAGTCGTCTAGATGGACATGAGGTGGGCGTGGCGGGTCGGGCGGTTGGCGGGGATCGACGTGTTCGTCCACTTTACGTTCCTGTTCCTCCTGTTGTGGATCGGGGTCTCGCACTTTTCGGCCCGCCAAGACTGGGGCGACGCGCTGAGCGGGATCGGCTTCGTCCTCGTGCTCTTCTTCATCGTCGTCCTCCACGAACTGGGCCACGCCTTGGCCGCCAAGAAGTACGGGATCGGGACGAAGGACATCACGCTTCTCCCGATCGGAGGCGTCGCACGACTGGACCGGATGCCGGAGAAGCCGTCCGAGGAACTGGTCGTGGCGTTCGCCGGCCCGGCGGTCAACGTGGTCTTGGCGGGGGCGCTCGGTCTCGGCCTGACCTTGTCGCACGGGTGGTCGGATGTTGGCGGCCTTGCCGTGACGTCCGGACACTGGATCGAACGGCTCTTTTATGTCAATGTAGCGCTCGTCGTCTTCAACCTGATCCCGGCGTTCCCGATGGACGGCGGTCGCGTGCTCCGCGCCCTTCTGGCGATGAGACTCGACTACGTCCAAGCGACCAAGCTCGCGGCCGCGATCGGTCAGGGACTCGCGTTGCTTATGGGGTTCGTCGGCCTCTTCTTCAACCCCTTGCTCGCCTTCATTGCGTTGTTCGTCTGGTTCGGTGCCGCCCAGGAGGCACAGAGCGTCGAGATGAAGGGCCTCTTGAGCGGGGTGCGCGTGCGGGACGTCATGATCACCCGGTTCGAGTCGCTTCGTCCTGACGACCCGCTAGAGGTCGCCGCAGGTCACGTTTTGGCAGGGTTTCAAGAGGACTTCCCTGTAGCGGCCGAGTCCCGTGTCGTCGGCGTCTTGACGCGCCGAAAGTTGCTCGAGGCCCTGGCGCGAGGAGCCCCGGGGCAGGTCGTCGCCCAAGCGATGGACAGGCAGTTCCAGGTCGCAGGCCCGGACGACCCGGTCGACACCGTGTTCGCGAAGTTCACCGACGGGTGCTGTGAGACCGTGCCTGTCGTCGACGAAGGACGGGCAGTGGGCGTCCTGACGCTCCATAACGTCGGCGAGTACGTCATGATCGGCCAGGCGAAACGCGAGGGCCGCCAGAGGGGAGCCCACCCGGCCACGTCGTAGTCCGCGGCGTCCTGTTACGGCCGTCGGACCGGACAGAACATCTGCAAGACGCCGATCTCTCGGTAGCCGAGGTGTGGGTAAAGGCGCGCGCCGTCTGACGTCGCCAGCAAGACGCTGGTCCGGACGCCGGACTCGCGGTCGTCCTGAAGCAAGCGGCTCATCAGCGCCCGTCCGAAACCCTGACCCCGATAGGGCCGGTGGACATAGAGGTCGGCGGCCCAAGCGTTCTCTCCGACACGGACGCTCGACGCCCAACCGATGTCGCTGATATCGTCCCAGACGCACGTGATGCGCGTCCCTTCTTGAAGTTTTCGTTTCTGGGGAGCCGACTGAGGGATCGACGCAAGGACCGGTTCGTCGGTGACGACCCTGGGAGGCGGATCGGACGTAAATTCCGGGACGTCCGAAAGACCGTGGACGAAAAGCCGCTCGGTGGAGACGGCCCGGTACCCCAAGTCCTTGTACTTCGCCCGCCTGGCGCCGTAACCGTCTTCGAGGCCTTGGACGTCGCACAGGAAGTGCCAGCCCGTTCCAGACGCGGCGATGCGAGAGACCGTGTCTTCCGGTTCAGTGACCGTGGTGACGACTTCGGTCTTCCTCGGGTTCCGGCGACCGGGCGGATCGTGCAGGATCCAAAGGCCGTCAAAGCGGTCGAGGAGGTAAGGGCTTGTCCTGCTCTTCAAATGGCAGAACGCCCTGACGAACACCTCGACCGCTTCGTCGACCGTCACGTACGGATTATCGACCGGTGCGGCGCTTCTTCAGAAGGGCCACCAAGCCTAGTCCCAGCACCGAGAGGGACGCCGGCTCCGGGACGGGCCCACAGATCGTGTCGACCACGACCTGGTCGACGCCGCAAATCGTCGGCGAGAGGTTTGCGATGGTGATGTGCTCCATGGGCGGGCAACTCGCCATCGTCACCGACCACGTCGAGTGCGTCCAACCGTCCGTGAGGTACTGCGAGGTGACCAGGGTCGCGGGGCCGTTGAAGACCGTGGAGTTGACGGTGACGTCCGGAAGGAACAGGGCTCCGGCGTGGAAGGACGTGATCTGGATCCACACTTCCTTCACGTTCGGGTCGGGGCCGTCGTTGGGGATGTCGAACGTGATGCTGCCGTTGGTGATGTCATAGACGCCGCCCCGGCCGCCCAAGGTCGCGAACCAGCCCGCATTGTTGACCGACGACATTTGCGGCGTCCCGAACGGGTTGACAAAGCCACCGCCGTTGCTGCCCCACACGTTGCCGTCCGGAGCGAGCGGCACGTTCGGCGTGCGGAAGTCCCATTCTTGGACCGTCGCGTTCGGATTACCCAGCCTCCAGGTCGGAGGGTTCAGGTCGTCGGCCCAGGCCGAGAGCGAGACGAGGGTCAGACCGAGGACCAAGGCGGACCGCGACGGAATGTGTTTCGGGTTCATGGTTGCTCCTTTGCCGCCACTTGCGGCGATCGGCGAACCACTCATTGGACATCTGTTAAGGGAATGTGACATCCAGGTTCGAATCCTGCGACAGGGCCATCGGTCCCGGCCCAGATCCGGACGGGAACGATCGGCGGGGCCACAGTGTCAAAGCTAGAGACAGCACGGACTTCTGACCGGATCAGAGCGGTCAAGAAGAACCGGCTCGTCCCACTCCTCCAGCGCCCGTGCACCGGACCACTCTCCACCGGTGTACGGTCCACTTATTTCATCAGGCTTTGGACGGCGCGGACCGCACGGACCTCGCGAGCCTTCCAGTCCCCCGTCAAGACACGAGGCACGATCGCGCCTTCCGCAAGCCGGATCAGAAAGGTGCCGTGCATCGTCGTCCGGACGCTCTCGCCGTCGCGGAAACCGTCCTGGACGAACGGAACGTCCGGCGCGCAAAGCAGGACGAGGTCGGGCCTTCGACGCCGGCCCACAGCCTCCACTTCGGGACTTCTCGACCCCATGTAGCGCTCGTGCCAGAGGCCGGTTGCGAACGCGTCAGTGTCGCAGAACAAGACCTTTTCGGCTCGACGGGCGGCGGCGTCCTCGCGGGACTGCTGGGTTTCGGCGATCAAGACGAACTCCTCGCTCTGCCATTCAGGAACCCGGAACGTCGCGATGTCCGTTATGGCGGAACCGCCGAGTTTGACGGTTTCCCAGTACTCTCGGCCGTACTCCGGCACCCACTCCGTCCCGAACCGTTCTGCAAGCCGACGGGCCAGCGTCGTCTTGCCCGTCGACTCGGCACCTGTCACGACGACCCGTTTGACGAAGTACGCCCGGACACAAGGTTCGAGGAACTCCCAATGACCGAGGGGATCGTCGCGGACGGCCGTTCCGGACACGGGGACGGTGCGACGACCTCGATCGACCATGACGTGCCGCGATCCCATCGCAGCCGCGAACGGGGCTCCATAGTCTTCGGAGGAGAACACGACGTCGGGAGCCCGGCCGAACGTCTCCACGACGAACCTGGCCCAGGCCACAGGCTCTTCCGGCAACGTGTCCGGAACGGCGACGACCTCGCAATCGGGGTGGGACTCTTCAAGCCAAGCTTTTCGAAGGTGACCAGGGATCGTCTGCGATTCATGGACGCAGAGCATGACGGTCAACCTGTCGACCTGCCGTCGGGCCGTCTCGATCAGGAACTTGTGCCCGCGGTGCAGCGGATAGAACTTGCCGATGACGAGCCCGGACGTCATGGGCTCAGGAGAGTGGCCCATCGGCCGGCGGAACGTCGTCGGTCCCTCGCGCTTCGAACTTGCGCCGCCACTCAATGTACCCCGTGACGGCCATCCCGAGGAACACGGCATAAAGGACCGCCATCAGGTAGAGGCCCCGCCACCAGTACAAGGGCACGTAGACGATGTCGACCGCGATCCAGAACAGCCAGTTCTCGACGTACTTCCGGGTCAACAGATACTGCGCGGCGAGGCTAAAGACCGTGGTGGCGGCGTCGATGAACGGAGCCGCGTCATGGACGTGCGCCAGCCAGGCCGTCAGGCCGCCCGTCGCGACCACCGAGACCGCGATGACGGCCATCGTTTCGCCCCGGGGGGACTTCAGGATGGTCAACTTGGACTTGTCCTCGCCGCCGTAGAGCCACCAGTACCAACCGTAGACCCCGAGCACGAAGTAGATCACGTTCAAGACGCCGTCGCCATAAAGCTTCGCCTGCCAGAACACGACCACGCTCGCCGCCGAGTTCACGAGCCCGATCGGCCAGTTCCAAATGTGGTCTTTGACCACGAGCCAGACGCACAAGGCGCCCGTGACGAAGGCGACCGCCTCGACCCGTTGAGAGATCTTTGCGACGACCATGTAACCCGCAAGGGCGCACACGAGGACGAACAGGGCCGTGGCCGCCCAGGCCGCTCGCGAGAGTCGCATTCCCGTCAACTTACCGCCTTTGGCAAGAGTAAGATGGAACCCCGTCTGGCCTTTGAAGACATGAACGTCACGAGCGTCTCCCTCCGACCGACACCGGCCGCCGAAGCTGCGGGACGCCCGTCGTTGACGCCCGAACTCTTGGCCGCGTCCGGAGCGCGCTATTCGCGGAACAACGAAGGGCTAGAGGCGATCCTTTCCAAGATAGATCCTACCAACCTGGACAAATCGGTCGATTCCATCTTCCGGATGATCGACTACGGACACCAGTCCATCGCCGACATGGTGCCCGTCGCCGTGTTCGTGGACGGCGTCTCCATGCTCCTCGCCTATCGCATCTGGAGTTGGTGTCCGACAGCCGGCGGCCAAGAGAGCTCCACGCGCTACATCCGGATCGGTCCTGAAGGGTTGATGGAGCCGCACGAACTCGGCGTGCCCCCTTCGAAGCACGACACATGGAGGCGGTCGATGGCCGCCGCGTTCGAAGCCTACGAGAAGTCCGTCACGTTCTGGACGCGACTGGGAGAACGCGACCCGGCCCTGATGCGGTTGCCGTCGGCGCTGATCGAGGACACGTCGGAGAAGGCGGTCAGACAGGTCGCACGGATGCGGCGGAACTACGCGTTCGACCGGGCCCGCTGTTTCTTGCCTTTGGCCGCGCGGACGAACGTCATGCTCGTCATGTCGGCCCGCGCGTGGGTCCAGCTGTGCCAGCGGCTTCACGCTGAGGGCACGCCGGAGGCGACGCGGTTGGCCCAGAGCCTCCAGGGCGAACTGCTCTATTCCGCGCCGCGACTCATGAAGCACGCCGAGGCCAAGCCCTCGTTCGATGCGGGGCAAGCCGCCGAACGGAGCGCGTGGCGAGAGACGGCGTCGGCCCTGTCCGGCTCCCGGCCGACGGGCGAGGCGTGCCCGAGGGCTTCGGTCACCGTCATGGCGCCGAACGGGGTCACGGACGCCGACATCGCCGCGTCCCTGTCCTTCCACGACAATAGGTATGGATTCATGGGCGAGGCGGCGGCGAGGACGATGGTCCGGTTCGGTTGGGACGCCGTCGCGATGGGCGAGATCCGAGACCTGAACCGTCACCGGACAGGCACGAAACACTGTCCGCTCGTCCCTCAAGGCTTCTACGCCGCGCTCGACCAAGTGCCCGATCCGTCGCTCGACCCCGAAATCCCGGTCTGGGTCGGAGACGACGCGACGGCTGCGACGCTCGACGCCTTGTGCGACGGCGATGCCGGGTCGGCGGCCTGGTCGCTCCTCGGCACGCAGTTCCCCTTCGAGCATTCGACCACACTCGACAAGTTCGCCTACGAAGCGGAGCTAAGGACCGGGACCGGGGCGCACTACCGTTATGCGAAGCACTTGTCCGACGCCGTCGCCGAGTTAGCGAAGACTTTCCCCCTATCGGCTGCCAAAATCGCGCTCGGTACCGCCGAGCCTGAATGAAGCCGGCGAGCCGAGCGCCTTGAGGGGCACCAGAAACGCCCGTTTCGGGTTGACTCGTCTGAACCGACATGCGAAACGTCACCCTCCGCACAGCATTGACCTTCGCCGCTGCGACGTCCGGCGTCCTCGCCCGACCTTGCATCTGTGTGTACGAGGCGGGTTCGTGGGCGGCCGTCTCGGACGAGACGTCGCTTCTCGTCTGGGACGAGAAGAACAAGACGGAACACCTCGTCCGGGCCGTGAGCTTCCAGTCCAAAGCCAAGGACTTCGGGTTCCTCATCCCGACCCCGACCGTGCCGGAGATCAAAGACGCCGACGCCGCGGTCTTCGACACGCTGGGACGGATCGAACACGAAAGCTACGCGTCACGAAACTTGGACTCGAAAGAGGCGGCAGGGGCAGAAGTGTTGGCCGTACAAAAGGCGGCCGGCCTCATTGCGACGACGTTGCGGGCGGACTCGGGAAGGGCCCTCGAAGACTGGATGAAGTCGAACGGCTATCCCGTCACTGGTGACGTGAAGGCATGGGCGAAGCCGTACCTGGACAAAAAGTGGCCGATGACCACGTTCAAGGTCGACCCTGATGCCGGATCGAAGGACTCGCCGACGCGCGCGCTTCGGATGAGCTTTAAGGCCGAGCAGCCTTTCTATCCCTATCGTGGATATCAGGTGGATTCCTCGACGGACAAGGCCCCGGAGCGGCGCCTCAAGCTCTACGTCCTGTCCCGTGTCGCGATGGAAGGCGTTTTCGGGGCCGGCGATTGGTCGCCCCGGCACCGGGACGCGATCCCGGAACGACTCTCGGAGAAGGACCGGGCCGAGATCGAGAGACTCTCTTCTTTGCCTGCGGGGTCGCTCGCGGGCCTGACGACCCTGACCGTTTTCGACGACAGCGTGCCCGCATCCAAGCGGACCTCCGACCTCACGTTCCGGCATGACCGGGCTTCCGAAGCCGGCCGAACGATGGCGGGCGTCCTGACCGTCGGCGGTTTTTTCGGCGGAGGTCTTGTCCTCTTGACACTGTCGCGGCGACGCCGTAGGCTGTCGCTCGTCCCCGTTACTGGGATCTGAAGTCATACTGCAGGCCATGCGAAGGTTCCTGCTCCTCACGGCTGCCGCCGTCGCGGTTTCGGCCCGCGCCCAAGACGACATGATGAAGATGATGGAAGCGGCGGCCAAGCCGGGCGAGTTCCATCAATTGATCGGAAAGATGGCGGGCGACTGGACGGTCGAGGTCCAGTACAAGATGGGCGAAATGGAGGGCAAGAGCACGGCCGAATGCCATGCGGAGTGGATCCTCGACGGCCGGTTCCTTTCGAAGAAGTACTCCAGCGAAATGATGGGACAACCCTTCACCGTGCTCCAAACGGTCGGCTACGACACCTTGCGCAAAGAGGTGTTCGAGTGGCAGATCGAGAGCAACAACACGGGCCGGCTCGAGACCAAGGGCAAAGTCAGCGACGACAAGAAGACGGTCACGTGCACGGGCGACGCCCTGGATCCGATGACGATGAAGCCCGCCAAGCTCAAGACCGTGACGAAGTTCGTGGACGACGACACCTACGTCATCGAGTGGTGGATGAAGGTGGGCGATGCCGAGGAGACGAAGCAGGTCACGCTCACCCACAAGCGAAAGAAGTAAGAGACCGCTACGTTCACTGGAGTCGTCCTCGCCGATCCTTTCTGCTCCGAGCGGGCGGCGAGCCCTCGGTTCACAAGGCGATCGAACGCCACAACGACCCTAGACCACCCTCGCATCACCCCCGCAAAGCGTGTTTGCGGGGGTGATGCGGGGGTCATGTGGGGGTCATGCGGGGGTCGGACCCCTTCAAGAAACCGTTGTGACCTGTGACGCCGACATGATCGCGGACCGGAGAAAGCCGTCCAATGGACTTGTGTCCGGAAGCGGCCCGGGACGCACGGCGACACCGGCCAGACGCGGAAGTTCGGTCTCGATGAACGCGCTGATCGGTTCGATCCTTGGCGACGTTTCCTTTTCCAGGCCTGCGACTTTGCGCAGAAGGAGGTCGTCGACCGCCGACTGCAGGCCGTCGCTCAACGTCAGGCCATGGCGGAGCGCGTCGAACTCCATCGGAACAGGGCATGGTCGTGTCTCTCCCGAGAGCTGTCGCTCGAGCCAGAGGCAAGCGAACAAGGGTCGAAGGACGTACAAGTACTTCTTGAGCTGCACGTCCGGACCGAGCAGATAGTCTTTCAGGTTCCCTTGGGCCATGCTGAGGTAGTGAAAGAAGCACCGATCGGGGGAATAATAGGCTTCGGCCACCGCTAGGAAACCCGGCCAAAGGTCGTCGTCCCGGTGATAGACGAGGGGACAGCGCGTCCACTCGAACAAGGGCGGGTTGGACTTTCTCAAGAGGCCCAGGGTCTTCCGCAACTCCCATCCCGCCAGATCGATGTCTCCGGGAAGCATCCTCTCGATCACGTCCCGTCCCTGCTCCACCGAGAGGTACCAATCGATGGGATGCACGTAAACGAACCGGACGTCGTAATCGCTGTCCGGCGAGGCGAACCCCCAAGCCCGGCTCCCGGACTCGCACGCATAGAGGATCCGGACGCCGTGCTCCTGCGAGACCTGGTGCAACGCGTCCTGGATCGCGTGCTTCTTTTGCTCGTCGACGGGTTCCACAGTCGGATGAAGGTACCTCCAGAGTCGGCCCATCATCCGTCTCCCGACAGTGAGCCCTTGTTCAAGACATCGTTAAGGCACCGGCCTCTCGACCGCCTTGAGCCGGCAACCCTGCCGGTCGGACCGCCTAAACTGGAAACTCCATGCGCCTCGCCTTGCTCGCCCTCTTGGCCGCGACGTCCGTCGTCTCGCATTCCCAGACAGCGTTCGGCCCGAACCCGCCCCGGTTGACCGTCGTCATCAGCATCGACCAGTTCCGGAACGATTACACCGAGCGGTTCGCACCCTACTTCCTTCCCGCGACGAGCGGCTCGACGGTCGGCGGGTTCAACTACCTGCTGCAAGGCGGTGCGGTCTATCGGGACGCCCACCACGGTCACGTTCCCACCGAAACCGGGCCGGGCCACGCGACGCTTTTGACCGGTAGTGAACCGAGCCTCAACGGCATCGTCGCCAATGCGTGGATCGACCCCCTCGCCATCGATTGGGCCTCGGGCAAGCGGCCGTCGAGCGTCTATTGCGCCTCCGACCCTGATACGGGCGAGGTCAACGGCGGCGGAAAGATGAGCCCACGGAACCTCAAGGTCACGACGGTCGGCGACGAACTCAAGCTTGCGACCGCAGGCAAGGCGAAGGTCGTCGGCATCGCCTTCAAGGACCGCGCCTCGATCTTCATGGCGGGCCACGCCGCCGACACCGTCATCTGGACGAACGGTAACGGCGGATGGGCGAGTTCCACCCACTACTGCCCGAACGGCAAGCTCCCGGGTTGGGTGGAGAAGCTGAACGCGGACAAGCCGTTCGACGCGTTCGTCGGCAAAGACTGGGAGCCGTTGCTCGCGGCGGACGCGTACGGGACCACCCGCAAGGCCCCCGCCGAGAAAGACCCGCCCGTGGGAAAGGTGTTCTCCCATGGGCTCGGAAAGGAAGCGAACAAGGCGTATTACGGAGCCGTCGCGACCAGCGGCTTCGGCAACGACATCGTCGGAGCCACGGTCGAACGCGCGCTCGACGCCGAATCGCTCGGACAGGACGACGTGCCCGACCTCCTCGTGATCAACCTGTCGTCGAACGACTACGTCGGCCACCGGTTCGGGCCGAACAGCCCGGAAGTCATGGACACGACCGTGCGGACGGACCGCATGCTGAGCAAACTGTTCAACGCGATCAACGCCAAGGTCAAGGGCGGGCTGCGCGAGACGGTGATCGTGATCACGGCGGACCACGGGGTCGTGCCCATCCCCGAAGAGTCGGCCAAGGAAGCGCACACGGAAGCCGCGCGCCACAGCGAATCTGCCGTCGAAAAAGCGGTCGAAGCCGCGCTCGCCGCGAGATTCGGAGCGGGGGACTGGTGCGTCGCATCGATGCCGCACATGTATCTCAACCGCCCCCTTATCGCTTCGAAAAACCTCGACCCGACCACGGTCCAAAGGGCGGCCGCCGAAGCCGCGATGACCGTTCCCGGAGTCTACGGAGCGGTCGCGGCGGGCGACGTGTGGACGGGCCGCGTGCCTCAGGTCCCTTGGGGCCAGCTCGTCTCGAACTCTTACAACCCGCGTCTGAGCGGCGACGTCCTCGTGTTCGAGTCACCCGGCGCCTACTTCGGCGGCGGGACGGGCACGGGCCACGGCTCGCCGTGGAACTACGACACACACGTGCCGATCCTCATGCGCGGCAAGGGGATCGAGAAGGGCAAGCACTCGGAGCGCGTCTTCACGAACGCGATCGCCCCGACGTTGTCCCATCTGCTCGGCGTGGAATATCCGACCGGCTGTATGGGCACGGTCCTTCCGGGCGCGCTCAAGGAGTAGGCGCGGGCACGTCGAAACGGCAGCCGCAAGCGAGCTCCAGCGTCACAGGCGCCTGGAGCTCGCGCCTCTCGTCGCCCGCAAAATGAAGGACTCGTCCCGACCTCGGATCGACGACCACCACGTCCTTGACCCCTTGACGCAGGTAGAAGGGTACACCGACCTTGAGGTCTTTCCCTTTGTATCCGCGACTGAGGACTTCGACCACTGCGTCGGGCATCATCGTGACCGGGCTGTCCTTTTCCAGCGGTTCTTGGCAGAAGACGGAGATGTCCGGCCGCTTGACCGACCCGTCGGCGAATTGGACGAAGACGTCCGAGTAATGAAAGCATCCGCAACCGCGGTCGTGCCCGCCTGAAGTCCGGATGCTCGATTCGATCTTGTAGATCAGCCCTTGGTGGCGCAGCATCGGGAACGCCTCCCACGTCGGTGTGTCACCCACGATCTCCAATTTGATGCCAAGCTGCTCCGCGTCTTCGAGGAGCTTGATGGTCAGATCGGGGTTGTCGAGCAGGAACGGACTCGGGCCCTCTTCCCCTTCGATCCAGGACTCGATCTCGCTTCGGACCTGTCGGAGCCGCGCGTCGGTGACGCCGTACTTGGCGCAATGCTCCTTCACCGTGAGGGACGAGTCCTGCTTCGCGCCGTAGCACAGCCCGTAGAGCTCGATCCACTGCTCCCGGGTCAGTCTTGAACTCGAAGCCCGTTTACGCTTGCGCACCGAGTCATGTTACGCTAACGCTGACACTTACGGGCCGTGCTCCCGGAAAATGCTGACAACGAGTATCGTTGGCCAGGGCGGCAGTGGAACCATCCGCCCGGGAGAGACACGATGCATTCCCTTCACGAACTCGTCCTCGGCCGTTTGGCCACCGTCCGCAAGGACCTCGACGCCATCATCTCGCGCCTCGACGACGGCTTGCTCGACTGGGCGCCGCGCGAGGGCATGCGCACGGTCAGGGGCCAACTGGTGGAGATCGGCGCGACCGAGATCCAAGACCAGCACCTCTTGCGCGGCCACACCCATGTCGAATACCCGGAAGCCGAGGCTCAACTCGGCGATTCCTCGACCGTCGAAGCCCTCCGCCAAGGCCTCAAAAAGGTGCGTCACGACACCGTGGTCATGATCGAAGCTTGGACCGAGGACGACCTCGCCGAGGAGATCGCCGTCCCCCACGGTTGGTTCGAGTCGCTCGGGCTCCACGAGGTGCCACGCGCGGAGGTGTTCCGTAGCATCGCCTTACACGAGTGGTATCACACCGGGCAGTTGGTGTCGTATCTCTGGGCGCGCGGCGACGATCCCTACAAGTGGTGACGGCTCCGGTTTCTGCCGGCGAACGCGGTCCGGGACAAGCGGGCACCGTCGTCCACGCTTGTCCTGGCTCCGCAACAGTCGTTCGCGAAGTGTCTCCTCCGTCAGGGGCGGGTCGAGCCCGACGGTCGGTTCAGTTCAAGGGCGCGCCTTGCGGCGTCCTGTGCGGCGATGGCCTCGTTTCTCGCAGCCATGTACTTGGCCGCTGCTTTGGGGTTCCGGCGCGCCCAGGCCGTGTCATCTAAGCCACCTGTATCGGGAAGATTCGGCCCGAGGGTTCCGGTCGACCGCAGGTAGGCGACAAAAAGGAAGCCACTGTCCGCAGCATTGCCGCCTGTAAGCGTATAGAACCTCAGGTTGCCCGAATTGGAGGTGGTCCGGATGACGTCACCTTCGAAGCTGAGGGTGTTCGCGGTGGCGACGTCGCCGTTGAGCACCGAATACGAAGAGGATCCGATCGTGATGTCATAGACACCTGTGCCGATCTTGTTGACCGTGAAGTTGCCTGTCCCGTTCTTGATCTCTCCGTCGAACGCTACCCATCCGTACACGGCGGGCACGCAGTTGTAGTTCGAGCTTCCGTAATCGCGCTGGATGTCGCCTTTGGCTTGGACGGCGGTCGTCCCGTCGAGTCCGAGGCTCACTTGTGGGCCTGTGTCGTTCATGAACAGGGCCGCCCGACCCGAACCGACGGCCCCGAGGACTCCGAATCCCGTGTCCGAGTCCCCGTAGACACCGATACCCTGCGACGTCTTTCCGTAGACTCCGTACCCGCCTCCGTCTTGGCTCCCGTAGACGCCGATGCCGTTCCCGGCGGTCCCCTTGTTGACGCCACGGACTCCGACGGAAAAACTGCCCGGGGAGGTGCTCGTCACTTGGCCGAGCACGCCGAGGGCTCCCGCGCTGGCCGACAAGGTCTCGCCGAAGACTCCCGCGCTCGTCCCCGTCCCCTGGTTGTGCCGCCCCCATACGCCGACCCCGTTCGCACTGTGCGTAAAGAACAGTCCCCCGACCGTGTTGCCCGACGCGCTCATCTGTTCACCGACGACGGCCCGCCCGCCCGCACTGGCGCTCGTGAAGTAGCCGCCGGCACCGAGGCCCGTCGTCGCGTTGCTCTGCCCATAGACCGCGACGCCTGTCCCGGAGATCGACCGCAAAGCTTGAAGGCCGCCCGTCTCCTTGATCTGCACCCGCGCGAGTCCGGGAGTGTCGTTCACGCCGACCCGCCCCGCGACGACGTTTCCGGAGACGTTGATGTGGCCGGTGTCCGGCGAGCCCGGGCTGGAAGCTTGCAGCGTGACGAAGTTCACCGCCATCGGCAGGGTAACGGCGACCGTCGCGACCGATGCAGCGACCGACACCAAGACCGTTTTGTAATCCATCAAGGAGAACGACGGAGAAGGGGTGGATTTGGGACTAAGGCAAAGCGAACATTTCCCGGCGGAAACGGCTCAAATGTCTCGACCGCGAAGCAAGGGCGACGACAGGCTCACTGCGCGATCTTCAGTCGCCGGGTGGCCGGGGTGAACGGGATCTCCGTGCCCGTTGCACCCCGGTTCCGAAGGAACGACTTATGGCGAGGTCCTGCGGAAATGGGCAGAAACGCTTGCTCGGCCCACGGGCCACGCCGAGGGCAGAAAGGAGCGCTTTGTCCTTGCCACCCGTCGACACTCGCTACAGCGTCGGTACTGACGAGGGGCACCGATTTCGGCACCCCGGAATGAAACCTATCGTAGATTGAGGTCATGACCGCCGTCCTCACCGCCGCCCTCGTGCTAGGACAGCAGCCGAAGTACGTAACCTTGGACGACTACCAGGTTGGCCCGTACCAGAAGGCATTGACGATGGGCTCGGACTATCACCCGATATTTGGCCTTGACAAGCGGCACTGCCTCTTCGGGCAAAGACGTACGTGGTTCCAGGTGAACGGCAACGAGGACGACCTTCCTCTGACGCTCACGGTTGGAAATGGGGAGCAGAAACTGTCGGCACCGGGTCAACTCACGTGGAACTACTCCGCCGAATATGGAGGCTGGCTGGGTGGCCCGGTCTGGCAACGCGCCATGACAAGCTGCCCGCCCATGCCTGTCCCGTTGCAGACCGGGTCGACGACCAGACAGGGTCACCCGTCCAAACTGCTTCCTTGCCCCGGGCAGAAGCCGTTTCCGGCCCGCTCCGGCCCTTTTCAGGTTCAAAACGCGTTTTGAGGGGTCTTTCCGGAAAGTTTCCTGTCATCGGCGGACCGTTCCCCGACATCGGCGGACCGTTCCCTGACATCGGCGGACCGTTCCCCGACATCGGCGGACCATTCGCTGACATCGGCGGACGGTCCGCTGAAAAGGGGGCCCTCCGTTTCGAACGACGCGTCCCCAGGGTCCCACATCGGAGCGCGGGCTTCAGCCCGCATGGGGTCCGGGGACTTCAGTCCCCGAAAGGTGCGGACTCAAGTCCGCAAGGCACGCTTTGCTCTGAAGTCGCGCTCCGAGCACCGGATGCGGACCGAGGTCCGCGCTCCATGGACCCCGTCCCCCGCCCTACCCGCGCAACCTGTCTTTGAACCCGGCGTATACTCAACGGCAAGATGGGAATCTTCGACAAGATCCGCGGCGAGTTCATCGACATCATCGAGTGGACCGACGACTCCACGGACACGATGGTCTACCGCTTCGAGCGGCAAGGCAACGAGATCAAGAACGGCGCGAAGCTGACCGTGCGCGAGTCGCAGGTCGCGGTCTTCGTCGACGAGGGCCGCATCGCGGACGTGTTCCAGCCGGGCATGTACACGCTCGAGACCGAGAACCTCCCGATCCTCTCGACCCTCAAGGGCTGGAAGTACGGCTTCAACAGCCCGTTCAAGGCGGAGGTCTACTTCGTGAACACGAAGCGGTTCACCGACCAGAAGTGGGGCACGATGAACCCGATCATGATGCGCGACGCCGACTTCGGCATGGTGCGAGTCCGGGCGTTCGGCACCTATTCCCTGCGCGTCAAAGACGCGGCCACGTTCCTGAAAGAGGTCGTCGGCACGAACTGGGAGTTCACGGTCGACGACATCAACACCCAGCTCCGCAACTTCATCGTGAGCGACTTCGCCGAAGCGCTCGCCGAGACGAAGATCCCCGTCCTCGACCTTTACAGCAAGTACGACGACATGGGCGGCTTCCTGACGGGGCGCATCCAGCCGAAGTTCGAGGAACACGGCCTGGAGCTGCTGAACCTGATGATCGAGAACGTCTCGGTCCCGCCGGAGGTCGAGCAGGCGATCGACACGCGCAGCAAGATCGGCGCGATGGGCGGCGTGATGAACGAATACATGCAGATGCAGGCGGGCGAGGCGATGGTCAAGGGCGCCGAGAACCCGGGCGGCATGGGCGGGATCGGCGCGCAGATCGCGGCGGGCCAGATCATGGGGCAGATGGTGCAGAACATGGGCCAGCAACAGCAGCAGCAGGCTCCGGCCGGGGGCACGCCGCCTCCGATGCCTCAAGCCAAGCCGTACCACGTCGCCGTGAACGGTCAACAGCAAGGCCCGTTCGACCGGGCCGCGCTGCAGTCCATGGCCGCGAGCGGTCAGTTGACGCGCGACACGCTGGTCTGGACGGGCGGCATGGCCGAATGGACGAAAGCGGGCGACGTCGCCGACCTGAGCGACGTCTTCGGCAGCGTCCCGCCTCCGATGCCTTCGCAGTGAGGACGGCCGGAACGCTCCACCCCCAACCCCCTCCTCATGTTCGGGGCACGAACCATCCCCTGCACACGAGGAGGGGGCTTGCCGATGACGGCGTCACTCACAGGGATACAATGCGCGTCGGAATGACCTTCGGACTCTTCGGACAGAAGACGATGTCGACCGAAGCGTCGATCGCTCCACCCCCAACCCCCTCCTCCTATTCGGGGCACGGACCCTCCCCTGCAAACGAGGAGGGGGCTCGGTGAGCCAAGTCCTGCGCTACCCGTGCTCCGAGTGCGGCGCGAAGCTGGAGTTCGCACCGGGGACGACGTCGCTGAAGTGCCCCTATTGCGGACACCTCGAACAGATCTCGACCGAGGGTGCCGAGCCCGTACGCGAGCTGGACATCCAGGCGTTCCTCGACCGTGCCCACCTCGACGCCACGCTTGAGACGGACCAAGTCCTGCACTGTAACCAATGCGCGGCCGAGTTCACTTTGCCCTCCACCCAAGAAGCGGCGCGATGCCCGTTCTGCGGGTCGAACGTGGTCGTGCCAGGGACGCCCGAGAAGCGCATTCCGCCGAACGCGGTCATGCCGTTCCAGATCGACCCGAAGACGGCGCGGAAGAAGTATCAAGACTGGGTGGGCAGCCGGTTCTGGGCTCCGAACGACCTCAAGAAGCTGGCCCTCGCGCATCACGGGCTCCAAGGCGTCTACATCCCCTACTGGACGTACGACGCCGAGACGTTCACGCGCTACACGGGCATGCGCGGCGAACACTATTGGGAGACGGAGACGTACACCGACTCCGACGGCAACACGCAGACGCGGCAGGTCATGCGCACGGCGTGGTATCCAGCGGCGGGCGCGGTGGACGTGCCGTTCGACGACGTCCTCGTGCTGGGCAGCACGCACCTGCCGCAGATGTACGCGCAGGCGATGACGACGTGGAAGCTCCTGGACATCCAGCCTTACCAACCTGCCTTCCTCTCCGGTTTCCAGGCGATGCGCTACGACCTCGATCTGGCGACGTGTTGGGACACGGCGATGTCGATGATGGCGCCCGTGATCGACGGCGCGATCCGGTCGGACATCGGCGGCGACGAGCAACAGATCCACTCGAAGGACACCGAATACTCGAACGTGACGTTCAAACACCTGCTCCTTCCGATCTGGTCGGGTGCGTACCGTTACCGAGGCCGTTCGTGGCGGTTCCTTGTGAACGGTCAGACGGGCGAGGTTCGGGGCGAGGCTCCCGTGAGCTTCTGGAAGGTGCTGATCGCGGTGATCCTCGGTCTGATCGTGATCGGAACGATCGTCTACTTCGTGCAGAAGAACCGCTAGGCCGGCGCAGGTGCGAGCTGGTCGGACACTTGGAGCAAGAGCTGGTCCAAGGCGTCGTCGCTCCACCTCGTGCCGGGCGTCGCGGGCCGCTCTCCCATTCCGGTCGCCGACCGTTGCCAAGGGGCCAGCGACGTCTCGAACCCGGGTTCGATGATCGTCGCCGCTTCGCGGAGCCGCCCGGCCAGTTCGGACGCGCCGGTCTGCACCGCGGCGGCGCAGAAGACGGCCAGTCCGTTCGCGGTCAAGGTCGGTGACTCCAGTTCGCGTCCGATCCGGAACCCGCGCCACGCGTCGGCGACGGCGCTACCTACGTCGCCGGCCTTGACCGAGCACCAAGCGTGACAAATGCTGACGACGCCTTCGAGCGACGCCGCTCCGACGCGCTTGAACTCGCTTTCTGCCTCGTCGAGGACTTCGACCGCTTTGTCCGGCCGGTCCAGGTCGAGGAACGTCTGGGACAAGTCGGCGAGGAGCTCGCACGAGAGGGCGTTCTGACCACGTTCGCGGCTCGAAGCCAAGGCTTCTTCGAACAGGGCTTGGCTCTTGGCGGGCTCGCCCAGATAGCGCCACAATCCGGCGAGGTTTCCAAGGGCGGCCATTCGGATCGCCGTCTGACGGCCTGGATCGTCACTGGCCGGTTCGTCCGTGCTCTCGAGGACGGCTTCCCAGCACGACCGCGCGCCCGCAACGTCGTGTGTCAGCAGACGGGCGTTGCCGAGGTTGTTCAGACAGGAGGCGAGGCTCAACGGCTCGTCGGCCGTTTCCAAGAGGGCCTTGGACTCCTCCAGAAGACGGATCGCGTCGTCGACATGGCCCGTCACAGCCGATAGGTGCCCGATCGAGTTGTATGCGATCGCCGTCTCCCGGGCCCAACCTTGGGGCGAAGGCATCGCCAGCAGCTTCCGGCCCCGGACCCTCCATTCGACCGTGTGGCCCCTTGCGATCGTGAACGGCAGCAGCTTGCCGACCATGGTCAGGGTCGGGCCCGGACACTCGTCCAAGAGCAGGGCGGTGTCGGCCGCGAGCCGGAAGTTGTCGTGTTCGGCGTCACCCAAGGCCAAGGCTTCTTTGGCATGCCGTCCTTCGAACATCGTCCGGATCCGCTTGGCGACTTCGCAGCACCATTCGCGGTGACGGGCCAAGACCGCTTCGTCTTCGCCCTCCGCTTTGCAGCGTTGCCAAGCGAACTCGCGGACGGGTTCTAGCATGCGGAACCGGATGCCGACCGGCGTGTCCTCGGTCAAGAGAAGCGAACTGCCGCACAGCGCCTCGACCGTCTGGAACGTGTTGCCCTCGCCGAAGACGGCTTCGATGCCGTCCAGGCCCGCCCCTCCGCGGAAGCAACCCATCGAACGGAGCAGGGCTTGCTCTTGCGGGTCGAGCAGTTCGTAACTGGACTCCATGACCGCAGCGAGGGAGCGGTGCCGGTCAGGGACGTCCTTGCGGTTGCTCGTCAAGAAACGCATGTCCTCCAGTCGGACAAGCAGTTGCGCCGGAGACGACATCGTCATGTGGGCCGCAGCGAGTTCCAGCGCCAGCGGTAGCCCGTCGAGCCTGCGGCAGATCTGGACGACAGCCTCCGAGTTGGACGACGACAGCTCGAAGTCCGGTCTTTGGGCTTGGGTACGGTCGACGAACAGCTTGACGCTCGGAGATTCCGCCGTCTCGGCGGGCCGTGCCCCCGGTTCCGGCACGGGGAGAGGTTGGAGCGAGAGGACACGCTCGACTTCGAGGAAGGACGTCCGACGGGACGTCACCAAGATCCGTAGGTTCGGGCACGCGACGAGGAGGTCTCGGACCGCTTCGGAGGCGCCGTCGACCAGCCGTTCAAACCCGTCGAGGATCAGAAGGGAGGGTGGCCCGGAAAGAAAGCCGACGAGCGCGCTACGGTCCTCTTCCCGCGTGGTCCGAGGCAAGTCGAGGGCCTCGCAGACCGACGACAGGAACCACTCGGCTCCACGGACTTCGGTCAGGGACACGAAGTGCGTCCGCCCTTCGTATGCGGCGGCTAAGGCGTGCCCGACCCTCAGGGCCAGAGCGCTCTTCCCTGTCCCGCCCACGCCCGTCACGGTCCAGAGACGGGGCGATTCGTCGTCCGTGGGGTCGAGGGCGTCTTTGAGGCGGCCGGTCTCGTCCTTTCGGCCGAAGAACCTCTTGAGCAGCGGTGGTAAAGCCGGCGATCGGGACGGTTCCACCTGACCGAAGGGTCGTGCCGTATCTCCCTTGAGTCCTGCGGCCGGCCCGGACCTTCTTGAAAGCGCCGCGGCCAGTTCCCGTGAATCTGGCGCTTCGGGAACAGCCTGGAGCGCGGAGACCGCGGCCTGCCCCGGTTTTTCGCCCCAAGCGTCGTCCAAGACCCGCTCTAGGGTTTCGAACTGCTTGATGGCTTCCGACGAAAGGCCGGAGGCGCCATAGGCCCGGATCGCGGCGACATGGATGTCTTCTCGAAGCGGAAAGAGCGTCAGCCCCTTTTTGCAGAGGGCGACGGCGTCCCGGGCGTGGTCTTCCGCCACCATCGCGTCGACGGCGTCGCAGAGGGCCGCTGCGTAGGCCTCTTCCAGAGCCAATTGGTGTGGAAGCGCCCATTCGAACGTGACCTGGGCGAGGGCGTCTCCACGGATCCAATGAAGGGCTTCCGTCAACAGCGGGATCTTCTCCAGGTTCGAACGGCAGCGGTCGGCCAGGCCCGTCAATCGCTGGAACTCGGCCAGATCGGACGTGACCGTGTCTTTGCACAGCCAGACGTGAAGGCGGTCCGACCCGACCACCGCGCCCTCGCGGCCCGGAGGATCAAGTTGCCGTCGAAGGGACGAGAGCGCCGTCCGCAGGTTCTGCCGGGATTCTTCTTGGCCGCTTTCCGGCCACACCGCGTCGGCGAGTTCGTCACGGGTGACAGGGCGGGAGTCGTGGACGGCGATATAGGCCAGGACCGCGGCCGCGCTCTTCGACCGAAAGCGGTCGATCCTGGAGCCGGACGGGCTCTCCACACCGACGGTCCCCGTCAACCTGATCGTCCAAATCCTGTCCGTTGTGCCCTCCGGCCCGCAATCGTCCGTCCTGTCCGGCGGACTACTTAAGATACTTCTGGTCGATGTCGGAAAAACCCCAATCCTGCAGTTTCTTGGCCCAATCGCTCAGGCCTGCTTTATCGACCTTGACCAGACTCATTTTGTTCACGGCTTCCACGGCTTCGCCCTTGATCACCTTGCGGTAGACGATATCGACGCTCGTGTGGCCCCACTCGTAGGTCGGCTGTGCGAACAACACCGGGGCGACGCCCTTGTCGATGTAGTCAAGTTGCGCGGGAAGGCAGTCGACCGCGACGATTTTGACCTTTGCCGGATCGAGATCGAGGAGCGACCGTGCGAAGAGGGGCCACCCACCGATCATCGCCCAGCCCTTGATCTCGGGGTTCGCCTGCATGACCTGGAGCACCTTCGCGCTCGCGTCCTGCGGCGTTTCGGCGTGATAGAACGTGCCGACGATCTGGATTCTGGGGAACTTCTTTGCGGCATCTTCGACGCCCTTAGCCCGCTTCTGCAAGTTCGGGGCGTTCTGGTTTCCGGCCAAGACGGCGACCTTTCCTTCTTCTCCGATTTGATGGGCGAGTTCGTCCATGACGAGCGTGCCCGCTTCCGCGTCGTCGGCGCCGTAAAAGGCGAACCGCTTAGAGTCGGGCGCGTCACTGTCGAACGTCATGACCGCGACGTTCTTGTCCACCGCATCGTTGATGGCGCCTGTGACTTTGGTCGCGTCCGAACAAGAGATCAGGACCGCGTCGGCCCCGTCGTTGACGGCTTGGGCGATGCGCTGGGCTTGGACCTGGCCGTCTTCGGTCTCCGGGGTCAGCCAGACGACTTGGACGTCGACGCCGTCCCTTTCCTTGATCTCCTTGGCTGCCGCTTCGGCGCCTGTTTTCGCGGCCAGGAAGACCGGGTTAGTGGAACTCTTGGCGATCATGGCGATCTTCAGAGACGTGGCCGGCTTGCCGGCGTTGCCGCCCTTGTCGGCGGAACCTGAGCCCTGTGAACCGTCGGTTCCCGCGCCGCAACCCGCGAGCGTCAGCAAGGCTCCGGCCAGGAGTGGGAGGATCGTGCGCCTCATGGACCGGAATGTACCCGCGAGCTCGCGGCGACGAACCTATCGGGTCGGTCGGGATCGGCCATAATCTCTCCAGTCGCGGAGCGGTGTCCGAGTGGTCGAAGGAGCGCGACTGGAAATCGCGTATAGGGCACAAACTCTATCGTGGGTTCGAATCCCACCCGCTCCGCCAGATTTCCCCTCCTATTCGATCCCCTGGATCCCCGGCAAGCGCGTCGTCACCGTCTCGACCGTGCCATCGATCCTTAAGACCAGAAGTTCCCTCTTCAGAGCCCTTGTCGCGGCCGCCAGGGAGTAGCCGTTTTCGTCGATGCAGAAGACGGTCCTTTCGCCATTCCGCGGGGCCGCTGAGCCCGGACCATAGAGCGGGAACGTGAAGTGGCTCCATGCGATGTTGTTCTGCGCGTCGAACTTCCGGGAGGCGCTCAGACGGAGCAAGACGGGCTTGATCGACCATTTGTGCCCCGGCTCGGTCATCCGCACCAACTGGTCCAGATTCGATGGTAGGCCGGCGTCGGCCAGTGTCTTCCACTTTCCTACGGGTTTGACGCCGTGATCGACGCGGTAGACCTTTAGGGCGCGCCCGATCGCTTCCAGCTTCAGGCGCGCCTCCTCGGCGCGGTAGTCGTTGTCGAGTCGCGGGACTTTGACCACGGGCTCCGGCTCGGGAAGGCACCCAAGAGCACCCGTCAAGACCAAGACGCCGGTCGCAACGGTCCAGAAAGACCTCGCCGTCTTCGGCTCCAAGAAGCCGTCTGCCACCGATCGACTCTACCTCTCCTCACCGGACGGCGCCCCTTTACGGCACGCCGGAGCGCGGTCCCTGCACAATCAGGGCACTTATGGCACCCGGGCTCGAAGAGGTCGAGATGCGGTCTTCCGTCTTGGAGGCGGTCTTACAGGACGTCCGGAACGGACGCGTCATCCGGTTGCCGGATCCGGTGATCGACGGTACCGCGTCTGCGACAGCGCTTCATCTCGTCGGGTCCGAACCGAACCCTTACGGGGGCATGTACGGACCGTACCGCTACCAGTTCGAGGGCGAAGACGACTTGTTGCACCTCTTCGTGGCGAGATCGGACGGTGACGAACTCACGCCTGAGGAAGGGCGTACCGTCGCGGCATGGGTCTTGGAAACGGTTCCGCCCGGGCTCGTGTGGTTCAAGCCCGGGCGGTTCACCCAGCATTTCTATCTCGGACACGACGATCTCGTCGCGGCCTTGTCCGACTGACGTTACTTGTCGCGGAGAGGCATTCCCATCAACTTGAGGAACGCTTTGCCTTCTTCGTCGTTCTTCGCCGTCGTGCAGACCGTGATGTCCATACCGCGGATCTTGTCGAACGAATCGTAATCGATCTCCGGGAAGACGAGCTGCTCTTTCAAGCCCATCGAGAAGTTGCCACGACCGTCGAACGACTTCGGCGAGAGGCCCTGGAAGTCACGGATACGGGGCAGGGCCACTGTGGCGAGTTTGTCAAGGAAGTGGTAGGCGCGGTCGCCACGGAGCGTGACACGGCACCCGACTTTCATGCCTTCCCGGACTTTGAAGTTCGAGATCGACTTGCGGGCGGCGGTCGAGACCGGCTTTTGGCCCGTGATGACCTGCATGTCCGACATCGCCTTGTCGAGCTCCTTCTCCTCGCTGCCCGTCCCCATGTTCACCACGACCTTCACGAGGCGCGGAACCTGCATGACGGAGCTGTACTTGAACTGCTCCATCAGGGCCGGGACGACCTTGTCCTTGTAGACCTTCTTGAGCCGTGCCGACGGCAACTTGCCCTGCGTACCGGCTTCTTTCTCTTTGCGTGCCATGACCTAGATCAGCCCTCCTTCTGCATGTTGGGCTCGTCGAGGATGGTCTTCCCGCTCTTCTTGGCGTAGCGGACGATCTTGCCGTCCTCTTTGCGGCGGCCGATGCGGCTCGGTTGGCCGCTTTCGGGATCGATGACCATCAAGTTGCTGATATGGACGGGGACCGGGATGCGCACGCGCGCCGACCGCTGGCCTTGGTACTTCGCTTTGAAGTGCTTGATCGCGGCGTTCAACGGTAAAGGCTGTTCCGGGTTCTCCTCGTTGTCCTGGAGGACGATCGCCTTCATCTTCTCTTGGCTGACGGCAGCGACGAAGCCGGTCTGGCCCTTGTCCTTGCCCGCGATGATCAGGACCTTGTCTCCGGTCCGGACCTTCAGCTTGACGTGCTGCTTCTTGGCTTTGATATCGGCTTTGGTCGGCATATCAGATGACCTCCGGTGCGAGCGAGACGATCTTCATGAAGTTGGCGTCCCGGAGCTCGCGGGCGACGGGTCCGAAGATTCGGGTACCCCTCGGTTCGAGGTTCTGCGGGTTGATGACCACGCAGGCATTGTCGTCGAAGCGCAGGGTGCTTCCGTCGGCACGGCGGACGTGCCGCTTCGTGCGGACGATCACCGCTCTGATGACGTCGCCCTTCTTGACGGGCATGTTCGGGGTCGCGCTCTTGACGCTCGCCACGATGACGTCCCCGACGCCTCCGTATTTCGGTTGCGAACCCTTCAGTACGCGGATGCACATCACCTCACGCGCGCCACTGTTGTCCGCCACCTTCAGCCTTGTGAACTGTTGGATCATCTCTTGTTCCTTGTCGTGCCCGTCGTCCGTGCCGAGCCCGCGCGCGCCATCGGCCCTCGCAAGGGCTGAGGCGCGGGGCGCGTCACTTCACCTTTTCGACGATACGGACGACCCTCCATCGTTTCTCTTTGCTCAGGGGCCGAGTCTCCATGATCTCGACCGTGTCGCCGACGTCGCAACCGATCTCGTCGTGGGCCTTCACACGGTTGGTGTTCCGGACCGTCTTGCCATAGATCGGGTGTTGACCCGCCCTTTCGAGCCGGACGACGACCGTCTTGTCCATCTTGTTCGAGGCGACGACGCCGCGCCGCGATTTTCGGGTGTGCCGGGCCTCGCTCACTTCTGTCCTCGCTTCTTCTCTTCGATCAGCGTCAGGAGACGGGCGATGTTATGGCGCCGGACCTTCAGGCTGGCCACGTCCGTCAACTGGCGGAAGACGAGGTCGCGTCGCGCTTTATAAAGGGCGGCGCGCTCTTGGCGGACCAGCTCTTCCAGTTCAGGGACGCTCTTGTCTCTCAGATCGGCGGCTTTCAACGCTTTCATTTCGGGATCGTTACTCCTGGACCTCGGCCACGGCGGCCGTTTCCGTCGACTCGGGGGCGTCCTCGCCCGCAGCGGCACCGTGGTCGCCCTTCGTGCCCTTGGCGGGCGGCACCCATACGAAGCCTTCCTTCACGACGAACTTCGTGCGGATCGGCAGTTTGTGCTGGGCGAGCCTCATGGCTTCCTTGGCGACTTCGGGCGCGGGGCCCGTCATTTCGAACATCACGCGACCCGGTTTTACGACGGCCACCCAACCTTCGACGCCCGCCTTACCTTTGCCCATGCGCTGTTCGAGCGGCTTCTTGGTGTAAGGCTTGTCCGGGAAGATCCGGATCCAGACCTGGCCGCCGCGCTTGATGTGGCGGGTCATCGCGATACGGGCGGCTTCGATCTGCCGGGCGGTGATCCACCCGCAGTCGTCCGCGACGATCGCGTACTCGCCGAAACTCAGCTCGGCGCCGCCTTTGGCACGGCCGCACATACGGCCTCGGAACTGCTTGCGGTACTTCGTCCGCTTAGGCATTAACATCGGCTTTCACCTCCGGACCCGTGGTCTCGTCGGAGCGCGGCTGGAAGTCCCCGCCACCCTCTCGTCCGTCACGGCCGCCACGGCGCGGCCGTCGCATCTCGCTCGCGGCTTCGGCCGCGATCGCGGCCATAAGCTGCCGCTCGGGGAGGACTTCGCCCTTGTAGATCCAGACCCGCACACCGACGGTGCCATAGATCGTGTAGGCGATCGCGTAACCGTAGTCGATGTCGGCCCGGAGCGTGTGCAGGGGCACTTTTCCGAACTTGTCCTGTTCGACGCGGGCGATTTCGGCGCCGTTCAGACGGCCGCTGACGATGACCTTCATGCCTCGCGCGTTCATGCGCTGGGCCCGCGTCATCGACTGGCGCATGGCGCGCCGGTGGCTGATACGCTTTTCAAGCTGGATCGCGATGTTCTCGGCGACGAGTTGCGCGTCAAGTTCCGGCTGGCGGACCTCGGCGACGTTCACCTGGACCTGGCTCGTCGGGTCCTCCCGTCGCAGCCTGCGGTTCAGCTCGTTGCTGATCTCGTCGATGCCCTTGCCGCCTCGGCCGATGACGGCTCCGGGCCGGCTCGTGAAGACCGTGACCTTGACACGGGTCGCGGCCCGTTCGATCTCGACTCGGCTGACGATGCCCTTACCCAGCTTTTCGCGGAGGTAGGCACGGATCTTCTGATCGCTCGCCAGGGTGTGCCGGTATTCCTTCTTGTGGACGAACCAGTGGCTGTCGTGGCCACGGATGACGCCGAGCCGGAAACCGACCGGATGGATCTTCTGTCCCATTACGCCTGCTCCTCCTCTTTCGCCACGGGGGCCTCGGCCCCAGGCGTTTCCGCCGCCGTTTCCTCGGCCACGGGGGCTTCGGCGACCGCTTCCGGCTCGACCGCTCCGGTCTCCACCGTCTCTTCGGTCACGGGTTCGGCCACCGTCTCTTCGGCCACGGCTTCCTTCTTGGCGCCCTTGGCCTTCTTCGGGGCCTCGAACTTCGGACGCGCCTTCGATTTCGTGCCGTGCGGCTTGACCTTGCCCGCCGGTTCGTACTCCTCGACGACGACGGTGATGTGGCTGGTCTTCTTCAAAATGCGGTTCGCCCGGCCCATCGAGCGGGCGGTGATGCGCTTCATCTTCGGCCCCTCGTCCACCATCACGGTGGCGATCCTGAGGTTCTCGGGGGAGATGTTGAGGTTCTCCTGCGCGTTCGCCATCGCGCTGATCAACACCTTGCGCAGATAGAAGGCGCCTTTGCTCGGGTGGAAGCGCAACACCTCGGCCGTCCGTACGGCCGAACTGCCACGGACCTCGTCCGCGACGATCCGCACCTTACGGGGCTGCACCCTCAAGTATTTTGCGACTGCTCGTACTTCCATTTCGTCTCAGTTCTCAGGATCCAAAACCCTGTCAGGACGGCGTACCGGACGTGTCCGGAAGCGCCTGGTCGGGGCTGCGCAAGGAGGCGGATTGTACCTTCTCCCGGCCCGGCCCCCAGGGACTCACTTGACTCGCACACCCCGCTCCGGGATCGACCCGTCGTGGCCCCGGTAGGTCCGCGTAGGAGCGAACTCTCCGAGCTTGTGGCCGATCATGTTCTCGGTCACGAACACGGGAAGGTGCTTGTTGCCGTTGTGGACGGCGATCGTGTGCCCGATCATCTCGGGGATCACGGTCGATCGGCGCGACCACGTCTTGATCAGTTTCTTTTCTCCGGCCTCGTTCATCGCCATCACCTTCTTGTAGAGGTGGTCGTCGATGAAATAGCCTTTCTTGAGACTTCTCGCCATAGTTCCTCAGATCACTTCTTCACGTCTTGGCGCCGGCGGACGATGAACTTGTCCGTGCGCTTGTTCTTGCGCGTCCTACGACCGAGGGCCTTGTTGCCCCAGCGGTCGACGGGGCCCTTCTTACGGCCGACGGGCGACTTCGCTTCACCGCCGCCGTGAGGGTGGTCGCGCGGACTCTTGACGACGCCGCGGACGTGCGGCTTGCGGCCGAGGCCCCGGTTCTTGCCGGCCTTACCGAGCTGTTCGTTCTCGTGCTCGGCGTTCCCGACTTCGCCCACGGTCGCGCGGCACTCCGCATGGACCATGCGCATCTCGCCGCTCGGAAGCCGTAAAGTCACGTAGTTCCCTTCCTTGGCCATCACCTGTGCCGCGCCGCCGGCGCTGCGGACCATCTGGCCGCCGCGTCCCGGTTGGAGCTCGATGTTGTGGACCAACGTACCGAGCGGAATGTTCTTCAGCGCGAGGCAGTTGCCAGGCAGGATGTCTGCGCCTTCGCCGCTCCGGACCGTGTTGCCGACGGGCAGGTTCTTCGGGGCGAGGATGTAGCGCTTCTCTCCGTCGGCGTATTCGACGAGGGCGATGCGGCACGTGCGGTTCGGATCGTATTCGATCGCGGTCACGGTCGCGTCCATGCCGTCCTTGTCGCGCCTAAAGTCGATGATGCGGTACCGCCGCTTGTTGCCGCCGCCCCTGTTGAACGACGTGATCCGGCCCGTATGGTTCCGGCCACCGGACTTGTTCAACGAGGTCGTCAGCGACTTCTCGGGCTTCTTCTTCGTGACTTCGGAATAGGTCGACGCGATGAGGTGGCGTCGCCCTGGAGAAGTCGGCTTGGCTTTTTTGACTGGCATGGCTTAAATCCCGTAGTCCTCGAGCATCTGTCCTCTGGCCAGCGTCACAATCGCCTTCTTGAAGTCAGGACGCTTGCCCTTGCTCCTTTGGCCGACCCGGCGCGACTTGCCGTGGACCTTGATCGTGCGGACGCTTTCGACGACGATCTTTTCGTCCTTGTCGCGTTTGCCCGCGTTGTACATGTCTTCGACCGCTTTCTTGATCTCGATCTTGTTGCTGTCCGGCGCCACGATGAACGTGTACTTGCGCTGAAGCTTCTGGTCGTCCTTGATCCTCGGGTCGCCGTAGCTCAGGGCCACGGTCTTTTCGGTGACGTGCGGACGGATCACGATGCTGTGGGGGTCTTTCACGCTTTGTCCTCCTTAGCCGTCTTTTTGGCGGTCTTCGGCGCGGCCTTCTTCGGCGCCGGAGCCTCAGACTCGGAAGCCGAGTACGTCGCTTCCACCGTCGCGAGAGCGTCCTTCGCCATCAACACCTTGTGCGCGACCAGCAGGTCGCGGGTGCTGAACGCCGCTCCACGGCCGTCTTTGCGGGGGGCCGTCCGGACTTCGACGCCTTCGATGTTCTGGAAGCTCTTGATGGTGGCTTCGTCGTGGTCGGCGAGGACGACAAGGATCCGCTTGGCACCGGCCAAGCCGCTCTTGGCGATCAAAGCCGCCGCGTCCTTGGTCTTCGGCGACGCGAACGCGATCTTGTCGACCACGACCAGGTCGCCTGACGAGGCCTTGTCAGCGAGGGCGCCGAGAAGGGCCAACCGCCTCTCTTTGCGGTTCACCTTCTTCGTGTAGTCGCGCGGCTTGACCGCGAGGGCCATACCGCCGTGCGCATAGTGCGGCGCGCGGATCGTGCCTTGCCGGGCGTTGCCCGTCTTTTTCTGCTTGTACGGCTTTTTGCCGCCGCCACGGACCTCGCTGCGCGTCTTCGCGCTTTGCGTGCCTTGCCGGGCGTTGGCCTCTTCCGCCACCACGACGCGGTGGAGCAGGTTGGGGCTGACGTTCAGCCCTTTCAAAGTGTCGAGAAAGTCGGCCATGGCTTACTTCGCCTCCTTGTTGATCGTGACCAGGGTGCCGTTCGCACCGGGGACGCTTCCGCTCACCAGGATCAGGTTGCGCTCGTTGTCGACGCTCACCACCTTCAGGCCCTTCTGCGTCACGCGTTCGTCGCCCATGTGGCCCGGCTTCTTCGTACCCTTGAAGACCCGCTGCGGGCCCGTCGCACCGCTCGAGAGCGGACGCCTGTGGGTCATGTAGCCGTGGGTCATGTGCTGGCCCTTGAAGTGGTGCCGTTTGACGCCGCCTGCGAAACCTCGGCCCTTGCTCGTCCCCGTGACCGTGATCTTTTCGCCGGCGCTGAAAATGTCGGCGGTGATCTCTTGTCCGGCTTCGAAGCCGTCGACCTTGTCGACGCGGAACTCGCGAATGAAGCGCAGGTTCTTGTTCAGGCCTGCTTTCTTCAGGTGGCCGTACTTCGGCCAGTTCATCTGCTTCTCGCTCTGGTCGCCGTAGCCGACCTGGACGGCACTGTAACCGTCCTTGTCAGGCGTCCGGACCTGAGTGACGTAGACCGGCCCGGCCTCGATGACCGTGACCGGGATAAACCGTCCCTCGTCATCGAAGACGTGGGTCATCCCGACTTTCGTACCTAGGATCCCTGGTAGCAAACTTTCCTCCGTTGGGCACCCTGACGGCCGGCGCGCACCCGCCGCAAGCGCGGCAGATCGCGACGGTCCCCTGTGGGCACCGTTCTCAGACTGGTCCTTCGTTTCAGCTTCCCGCGGCTTCCTTGCGCAAACGGCGTCGCCCTGAACCCAGGGTCGCCGCGCAAAGGGCCTCGAAGCCGTGACTTCAGGCTCGCTTTCCGAGCGGACGAGACTATACCACGAGGAGCTTGCGAGAGGTTAGGGCCTTAAGGTTCCGAGTAGCTCACGCGCCAGACCCGCCCCGCTCCCTCGTCCGCGATCAAGAGGGACCCGTCCGTCCAGACCGCAAGACCGACCGGGCGACCGTACACCCGTTGTTTCGTCCGGTCCGGGCACCATCCCTCGAGAAACGTCTCGACCCGCCGGTCCGCAATGCCGTCGTGGAACTTGATCCGGACGATCTCGTAGCCGCTCATGATGCGACGGTTCCTTGAGCCACGGGTCGCTACGAACAGGTCGCCCCTGTACGGTTCGGGGAACATCGGACCGTCGTAGAACGCGATCCCGAGCGGCACGGAGTGCGCCGTCAGGAGGACTTCCGGCACCTTCGGTTCCGGAAGTTTGGTCCGAGGCAGCGGCACGCGCGGGTCACGGTGTCGGCCCGTGAAGTACCAGGGCCACCCGTAGAAGTCGCCCTTTCGGACCCGTGTGACGAACTCCGGCACGAGGTCGTCCCCCATGAAGTCCCGTTCGACCGCGCTCAGCCAGACCTCGTCGGTGCCGGGCCGGTAGGCGAGACCGACCGGATTGCGGAGCCCGTCTGCCCATACCTCCCGGTTCCGGCCGTCAGCCGAAAACCGCATGACCGTGCCCCGTGGCGGCTTCTCCGGGGACTTGTCCGTCTCCGAGCCGACGGTCAGGAGGAAGTGCTCGCCGTCCGGCTCGAAAAGGATGTTGCGGGTCCAATGTTGCTTGTAACCCCTGGCCGGAAGTCCCGAGACGACGGTCTCGCCTGGGCCCGTCGGTCGGTCGTCGCCTGCCCGGAACGGGTACCGGACGACCTTGTCGGTCTCGGCCACGTAAAGCCATTCCCCTTGCAGCGCCATTCCGAACGGAAGGTCCAGGCCCTCGAGGAACGGGAGTTTCACGTCCGCCTTCCCGCCATGGTCCGTATCGCGCATCAGGACGATCCGGCCCTGATAGCATTCGGTCACGAGCACGTCCCCGTTCGGAAGGGCCAACAGCCACCTCGGACTCTTCAGACCGTTCGCGAAAGAGGTGACCTGGAACCCGGGCGGACCGTGCAAATGGGACGCGTCCCGCGGCCACGTGACGAGCGGCGGCTGATCGACCGACCGGGAAACGTACGGCTTCGGTAAACGGGCGGGGTCGATGAACGTCGTCTTGGGCGTCCATGGTTCTTGGGCGAGCCAAAGACCGAGCCAGAGCGCCATCTTAACCTGAGAGACGACGGCAGGCTCCCGGCTGCACCGGGAGCCTGTTCGTATCAGAGTTCTCTTAGAAGCCGGCGCCCGCGTCGTGAAAGACCTGCGGGACACCTGCATTGGCCCTGTACGTGATGCGCCGTGGCGCCGACCACTCGCCGTCGTCCACCTTCGAACGGCTGACCGTCGGCAACCAGGCCCCTTCGACCTGGACATAGTCCGAGTACTCGACGACGACGTCCGCGACGGGCCCGGCCGCCCTGTCATGGTAGGAGATGGACCGGATCCTAGACGTTTCGTCATCGAGCGTCACGTCGAAAACGATGTCTCCTTTGGCCATCGTCCAGCCTTTACCGGCTTTCAAGGGTGTCAACACCCCTGCGCCGTTCCCCAACAAGATTCCGACGGGGTGCCTCGTGAACATCGCGTCCAAAGCCCTGAGCTCGCCCGGATGGACTCCGTAGACCTCCCCTGGCTTGCCCTCGGCAGCCTTCTTTCCGTTGACCACGAAGAACAGACGCCCTTTGTCCCATTCCTCCCAGTGGGCGTACCTGTCTTTCGCCAGGAACGACCAGTTGGTCTTCCAAACCTTGTCTAGACCGTCCTCCTTATAGGGCGTCTCCAACGTCCAGAAAAGGCCTTTTAGGGCCCGTAACGAACGGCCGCCGTGGGCCTTGAGGGCTTTAGAAAAGACCGACGAAGCCGCTTCTTTGTCTACCGCTCGGACGGCCGGACGACGTCCCACGGAGGCGAAATACTTGTCCTTCGAGGCCATGAAGGTCGTCCGACAGCCGTCAGACGCGAAAAAGAACAGTTTGCCGTTGACGACCGCGAACCTGTCTGGACTTCCCTTCCCGGTCAAGGCTCCCATCTTCCCGCACGCCCCTCCGTTCTGGGCCGCGTAAGCCACGGGATCCTTCTGGAACTGCTTCAAACGGGCTGACGAAGCAAAGCGGTATTCGTGCCTCAGGTACTTCACCGAGAACCGCGGGTCCCCTTGGACCTCGCGTCCTTGTTGTAGTTCGATCGGGTCCAGGCCCTTGATGGCCAGTTCCGTCTTGGCTTCCAAGAGGGTTGCGAGCGCGAGGAGGTTCAGCATCGTCCTATCCCACCGACCATGTGTGAGTTGATCGTTCAACCAACATCATACACCAAACCGGTGAGAGTGTCAAGAAACGGCCCGAAAAGCACGACGGCCCGAGCACTGGCCCGGGCCGCACGGCGAAGCGGATCCGCCTCAGACGGTCTTGATCTCGATGTCGACGCCGCTCGGCAAGTCGAGCCTCATCAGGGCGTCAATGGTCTTGTTCGTCGGCTCTTTGATATCGATGAGCCGGTTGTGCGTCCGCAGTTCGAAGTGCTCCATCGACTCCTTGTCGATGTGGGCGGCGCGGATGACGCAGAACTTGCGGATGCGGGTGGGAAGGGGGATCGGGCCGCTGATGCGGGCGCCTGTGCGCTTGGCCGAATCGGTGATCTTCTCGGCGCTTTGG
This sequence comes from Armatimonadota bacterium, assembly GCA_018268395.1. Taxonomy (NCBI): domain Bacteria; kingdom Bacillati; phylum Armatimonadota; species Armatimonadota bacterium. The sequence continues at coordinate 106,578 of JAFDWQ010000008.1, forward strand.
TCGAGGATCCTGTGGTCGTAGGCGCGGATGCGGATGCGGATGGTGGGGGCTGCTGCCATAAGTGGTGTTCCTCCGCGAATTCCAGAAGCGGCCATCCGGCAACTTCCCAACCTCGCGGCCCGACCATTATGGCAGAACGGACACAGGCGGCTGGGTCGGTAAGTGAGGAGAGAGTTCGTGAAGGCCGTCGGCCGTCTATGCACCAGACCGACGGCGACACGACGTTTCAGGCACTACAATGGTGCCACGTCGGTCACGGTGCCGTATGAAAATCCACCCCCTTCTCCTGACCTTGGGCGCGACAGGTGCCGTCGCCCTTCCTCTTGCGGGCAGCGTCGACCTTCAACCGACGACTCCTGGGACCCAACAAACGGGACACACCAACATCAGCGGCAAGGCCAAGTCTGGCGAAGTCGAGGCCCTCAACCCTGCCGCCAGTGGCGTCGTCTACGGCGGTCACTTCAGCACGAAGAGCCCGACGGGCCGGGGAGTGTTCTCGGAGGCTTTGGCGACCAGCGGGCAGTCGTTCGGTGTCTATGGTCAGAACGCGAGCACCACGGGCGTGGCGGTCATCGGTAAGTCCACGGCCACGACGGGCCAAGCCTACGGCACGGTCGGGCAAACGGCCAGTACGACAGGCATCGGGATCCTCGGCCTTTCCCTCGCCACAAGCGGTGCGAACTATGGGGTCCACGGCCAATCGGCGAGCCCGGCCGGTATCGCCGTCTTCGGGAACTCCCTGGCTACGACCGGCCAGACGTTCGGTGTGCGAGGGCAAACGGTCAGCACGGGGGGTTGGGCCGTCTTCGGCAACGCGGACGCGACGACCGGGAACGCCTACGGCGTGGCCGGTCAAGCGAAGAGCACCTCGGGCCGGGGCGTCTATGGCAACGCCTTGGCGACCTCCGGTACGACGTACGGAGTCTTCGGGGCGACGGCGAGCACGTCGGGGACCGGAGTCCACGGAGAAGCCGTCGCAACGACCGGGGTCACGTTCGGTTTGTCCGGCAAGAACGCGAGCACGTCCGGGCGCGGCGTCTATGGTGCCGCGACGGCGACGAGCGGCTCCACCTTGGGCGTTTACGGCACCGTGGTCAGCCCGACCGGCATTGGCGTCCTGGGCGAGGCGACGGCGACGACGGGAGCCAGTTTCGGCCTATACGGGAAATCGGCGAGCACGTCTGGGAAAGGCGTTCTTGGCCTGGCTTCGGCGACCACCGGAGCGACGTTCGGCGTGCAAGGTCAGAGCGCGAGCGCATCGGGCACAGGGGTCTACGGACTCGCGACGGCGACATCGGGAGCGTCCAACGGCGTCCACGGCCTCAACGCGAGCTCCGGAGGCAAGGGCGTCTATGGACTCGCAAGCTCGGCGACAGGCGCGACTTACGGTGTCTTCGGCTCCAGTTCCAGTTCCTCCGGGATCGGGGTCTACGGACAGGCGACGGCGACGTCCGGCACGACCTACGGCGTCTATGGCAAGACGATGAGCCCGACGGGCGTGGCGGTCTACGGGCTCGCTGCTGCCGGAACGGGTTCGCCGATCGGTGGCCTGTTCGAAGCGACCAGCGTCAACGGCATCGCACTGAAAGTGTCCAACAGCGCGGTCAACGGCACAAAGCCCGCGTTCTCCGTCGAAAGCAGCGGGATCGACGGCGGCGCGATCTCGGCCTGGGCGAAAAACACGACCGGGCAGGCCTCAGGCGCCGTCTTTGCGACGAGCGCCGACCAGGGCACAGCGGTCGAGGGCATGGCGCTAGCCGACAACAATGGTGGCAGCGGCCCGACGGAAGGGGGATACTTCACCGCCGCCGCCCCGTACGGGTTGGGCGTACACGGCGTCGCCGAAGTCGACGGTTGGAGCAGCTACGGCGTCGTTGGCGAGGTCTATACCGGGCAAGGATATGGCGTATGGGGCATCGGGAACCTGGGTTGCAGCGGGACGAAGTCGTTCCGGATCGACCACCCGTCGGATCCCGCCCACAAGTATCTGATGCACTACTGCGCAGAAGGGCCCGAACCGCAGAACGTCTACAACGGCACCGTCCGCACGGACACCCAAGGCAAAGCGTGGGTGCAGTTGCCGGACTACTTCGAACAGATCAACAAGAACCCCCGGTACCAGTTGACCGTCGTCGACGATTCCGAGGGGCCAGGCTTCGTCCAGGTGAAGGTCGCGAGGAGGGTCAAGGGCAACCGCTTCTTGGTCATGACGAGCGCGCCGAACATCGAAGTGAGCTGGGAAGTGAAGGCTGTGCGGAACGACCGATGGATGCAGAAGTACGGGGCTAAGGTCGAGACCGAAAAGCCCGCGCTCGAAGCCGGGACGTACTTGAATCCGGAACTCTACGGCCAGCCACGGGAGAAGGCGCTGTTCCATAAGCCGTCGCGAACGGCCCGGAAGGTGGGCCCCTGAAGGCATAGCGCGGCTTCCAGAGGGAACGGCCAAAAGTCGAGGCAGGAGTCTTCAACGTCGCGTAGGACGGGAGAAAGGTCCAAATAGGAGCCATGAAGACGGCTCTGGATCCGGAGCCCCCTCCTCGTGTGCAGCGATGGTTCGTGCGCGAACATGAGGAGGGGGTTGGGGGTGGAGATCCGGTTCGCGAGTTCCCGGGCTGAAGCCCGGGGTCCAGCGGACAAACGTCCGCGCTCCATTTTCCGCTGGCCTGTTCATCGGATCAGGCGTATATCGGCGTGTGCTCGACTTAGCCTGGCGCGCCCTACCCGCCTCGATCCCTGAATCGTTGTCGACCGCACGATCTCTTTGAAGCGGCCTTCACGAAGACCGTCGCGACGACTTTCGCGACGCTCGAAACAGGGACCGATGCCAAGCGCCACATGACCGAAAGGGGCCGGAACCACGAACGTGGAACGTCGATCAATGTCAGGTCGTTCAGACCCGAATCGTCGTACGAGGAGACCCTTGTGTTCGCACAGTAAGGACAGCGGTCAGACCGGACCGTCTCGCCGCACCTGTCGCAGACCCATGCTCTTCTCGACACGCCATAGCCAGGATGACACGTCTACCCTTCGATCGACACGTCCCGGACTCCTTGATCTCTCTGAACAAAAAAGAGAACGTCCAGGCCGATGGCCTGGACGTCTTGTCTCGACCCTAAGGTCTCGGCTTACTCGTAGACCTTCGTGATCGTTCCGGCGCCGACCGTTCGGCCGCCTTCGCGGATCGCGAACTTAGAGCCCTGCTCCATGGCGATCGGAGCGATGAGCTCGACCGTCATCTTGATGTTCTCGCCCGGCATGACCATGGCCACGCCGTCCGGGAGGTGGAGGGTTCCCGTGACGTCCGTCGTGCGGAAGTAGAACTGAGGCCGGTAACCCGTGGTGAACGGGGTGTGGCGTCCGCCTTCTTCCTTCGAAAGGACGTAGACCTCGGAGTCGAACTTCGTGTGCGGCTTGATCGAACCCGGCTTGCAGATGACCATGCCCCGCTCGATGTCCTTGCGGTCGATACCGCGAAGGAGCAGGCCGCAGTTGTCGCCGGCCGTGGCCGAGTCGAGCAGCTTGCGGAACATTTCGATCCCGGTGCAGACCGTCTTACGGGTGTCGTGGATACCCACGATCTCGACTTCGGTGTTGACGTTCAACGTGCCGCGCTCGACGCGGCCCGTGGCGACCGTACCGCGGCCCGTGATCGTGAAGACGTCTTCGACGGCCATCAAGAACGGCTTGTCGGTCTCGCGCTCAGGCGTCGGGATGTAGTCGTCGACGGCGGCCATGAGGTTCATGATCGACGAGACGTGCTGGTCGCCGAAGTCGACCGTGCCGGATTCGACCTGGTCCAGAGCCTTGCGGGCCGAGCCCTTGATGATCGGGGTCTTGTCACCGTCGAAACCATAGGCGCTCAACAGCTCGCGGACTTCCATCTCGACGAGCTCGATGAGCTCGGCGTCGTCGACCTGGTCGGTCTTGTTGATGTAGACGACGATGTAAGGGACACCGACCTGACGGGCGAGGAGGATGTGCTCGCGGGTCTGCTGCATCGGGCCGTCCGTGCCGGCCACGACCAGGATCGCGCCGTCCATCTGGGCGGCGCCCGTGATCATGTTCTTGATGAAGTCGGCGTGGCCAGGACAGTCGACGTGAGCGTAGTGCCGCTTCTCCGTCTCGTACTCCTGGTGCGAAATGTTGATCGTGATACCGCGGGCCTTCTCTTCCGGAGCGGAGTCGATCTCGTCGTACTTCCGTGCCTGGGCCAGGCCCTTCTTCTCCAGCACGCCCGTGATGGCGGCGGTGAGGGTCGTCTTGCCATGGTCAACGTGGCCGATGGTGCCAATGTTGACGTGCGGCTTCGTCCTTTCGAATTTAGCTCGTGCCATTTGATCTAGTCCTGTTTCTCTCTCTTCCGGTTTTTTCCGCGCGAGGCAGAGCCACCAAGGTCACATTGAGCCAAGGCCGGATTCGAAGTGCACGACGGCGCCGACACCGGTCGAACGCCGCGCGTAGGTCGGAATATTGGCAGATTTCGGCTTCAACGTCAAGGACGTCTAGGGCCAACGAAGGGCGTTCCCGCCCCGGCCTGTGGCGCAGGGACGAAAAGGGGGCGCGGAACGAGCCTTTCGGCCCTCCCGCGCCCCTTCGGCCCCAAGCCGCAGCGACGTTACGACGGTCAGTCCCAGACCGACCAGGACGCCGCGTCGGCGTCGACGCACCAGAGGGTGACGGCGCTCGGACCGGTCTGCTTGACCGAGTAACGGGCCTTGAGCTCGCCCGCCGGGCTGAGGAAGTGAGCCGCGTCCTGGGCGACCGTGACCGATCTCCGCGCATAGGTGGTCGAGATGACGTCCGTGCGCGTCGCCGTGGTGCTGTAGGCGCCGAGGCTGTAATCGAACATCTCGATCTTCTGCTGGAACTGCCCGCCCGCGGCCATCTTGGACCGAAGGTAGAACGTGACCTCCGTCGCTTCGACCCCGCCTTTCAGACCGACGAGTTCGACCTCGACCGGGGCGACCTGCGAGTTCGGGACAAGGAACTTGCAGACCCGGAACGCGGCGTCGTCTTCGCCGCGAAGTTCCTGGAGGCCGCCTCCCGACGCCTTGCCGCGCTTCACGGTCACGGTCTCGGGCGTCACGGTCTGAGAAAACTGAAGGTCGAAATCACCGTTGGAGTTGGCCGTTGCCGTCGCGAACGAGCGGTTGCCGAGGAACCCGTTGACGCGGTGCGACCCCGGCATCAGGGCGCCTGAGGCTTCGAACGGACCGAAGCCGTTGCCGACGAACCACGTCAGGAACGTGTTCTGCCAGACGATCCCGTCAAAAGTCTGGATCGAGACCAGGTTGTTCAGGGCTTGGCCGTTCGTGTCGAGGACCTTGCCGCTGAGGCGGTAGTGGACCGGGTTCACCAGATCGAAGTCCAACGTCAGGTTGTTGTAGCCCTGGATCTGGGCCGAGCCGATGTCGCCGCCGGCGCTGCTCGAAGAATCGACCAACCCGGTCCAGAGGATCCGGCGGGCGTCGTCGAGGTCCCCTCCGATGACATAGGTCTGAAGCATGTCGATGCTGACGCTGGCGCTGAAGGAAAGGCCGGCCCAACTACCGGACTGAGCGTCCGCGTAGTGTGCGAGCATGCTGTCGTCCGTGTTCAGGTCCTCCCGCTGCTCGATCGGGTGGCCTTGCCAGACGAACGGGCCGCCGCCGTACACGTAAGAGTAATCGTGCACGGACAACCGTCCGACCATCTTGACCTGGGCGGACGCGGTCATGGCGGATGCGCAAAGCGCGGTAAGGATCAAAGTTCGTGTCGTCATGGTCCCTCTACGCGGGCCTAGCTCCTGGCCCGACGGGAGCACTGTAGCGGGCCCACCGTCACGAGACCGTCACAAGGCCGTCACTGTGGAGTTTCTGGTCACATTCGAAGGAATTATCAAGAATCGCTCAATAGAATTCGAATGAACGGCCAATGATACTTACCGTGGGTCGGACGCTCCGATCACTGGACAGGGGGGATCGCGGGTTCACCCTGGTCGAACTCTTGATCGTGATCATCGTCCTGGCCGTCTTGGCCGCGATCGCGGTCCCGCGGTTCATGGACTCTGGCGAGCGTGCCAAGGAGGCGAGCCTTCGGGCCAACCTGAAGCTCGTCCGAAACGCCGTCCTGAGCTTCTATTCCGATACGGGCTACTATCCGTCCACCTTGGCGGACCTGACGGGCGCGGGCGCCCCGGCCAACGGGAAAGACCGGACGGGGGCGTTCCGGGCCATCACCAGTGCCAACTATCGCGGCCCTTATTTGTACGAGGTCCCCTCGGATCCCGTCTCAGGGGCGTCGTTCACCTACGGAGCCACGCTGCCCAATGTGGGCAAGGTCACGTCGTCCGCTGCTGGAAACGGGCTCGACGGCACGGCTTACAACACTTGGTGAGCCGGGTCTAGAGCTTGGCCATCAGGCATTCACGGATCTGGCCGTCGCTGAACATGCCTTCCGTCCTAAGCGCATAGGCGCACCGCATGTCCAAGACTCCGCCTTCAAAGGTCATAGCCATGTCCGACCGGTCCTTGACGTTGGAGAGTCGGACGACCTTCAAGCTGTCCCGAACCGCTTCCTTGCCCATATCGTCGGTGCAGATCGTGCGCAAAGCCATGTTGAGCCGGTGACAGGACAGGTTGTCGAGAAAATTGAGGCCCTCCAGATCGTCTTCCAACGTCGACCAGTCGACTTCATAAGGAACAGCGGCGCCACAGATCTCCTCGATCTCCTTGACCCGGCCGGGAAGGACCTCCTCCTGTAGCTCTTTGATCTTCCTCTTTTCGTTCAGTCCCATCCCGTCTATCTTGCACGGGCGACGGACCTTCCCGCTCGGACCGGTCGCGAAAATGGCCTTCCGCTCATGGGGAACGCTTGACCCGGTTCGACGCAACGTCGTTTCCCTGCCAGGGCGTAATCTCTGGAACGTGGGCGACATTCTGATCCGGGCCGTGTCCGCAGTCGTAGACTGGGCGTTCGTCCGGACGGGTTGGACACTGCCACGGGTCAGGAAGGTCGGCGATGTGATCGTCGCGCGCTCGCCCGTCATCCTCGGTGCCCTGACGCTGGGAGGAAGCGCCAGGACCGTCATGATCGACCTCAAGGCGCACTGCGTCCGCATCAGGGACAGAAGGCTCTGGTTGATCCGTTACGGCCGCGTCCTCACATTCCCGCAGATCGCGGCGGTCGAGTACGGGTACGTCGATCTCAATCGGGCCGGGGACTTCGTACCGTTCAACAGTCGCCAGGAAAGTGACGTCTACGAAGTCGGGCTGAGGTTGGTCTCAGGAGAGTCCCTCCTTCTGTTCCAGTTCCGGGGCGAAGGGGCGTGGGACAATTCGGGGCCGCTTCCCGACTGGATGTACCCGTTCGACCAGGCCGAAGCGGCCCTGACCATCGGTGAGCAAGAACAGATGAGCCGGCTCTTCGCCGAAGTCGTCTCGTCGCGACTCGGCGTGCCGTTGACCGAAGTCCTTTAGGCGACCCGGCGCCCGCGCCGGACGAAGCGACCCCCTTCCAGTCCGCTTTGGGCCTGTTCCGGCCTTGGCGGGGGAGGGGGTCGATCGTGTCCGCGTCAGCTGCCCTGGGACTTGGCGATGATCTCGTTCGCGATGTTCGTCGGCACTTCTTCGTAGTGCGACGGCGTCACGTTCGGGGTCGCACGGCCTTGAGTCAACGACCGGAGGGTCGTGACATAACCGAACATCTCGCTGAGCGGGACATGGGCCGAAATGATGGTCACGCCACCGGGGGCGGCGTCCATCTTTTCGATCCGTCCGCGCCGACCGTTGAGGTCACCGATGACGTCGCCCGTGTTCTGTTCGGGAGTCGTGACCTCGACGTGCATGATCGGCTCCTTCAGCACCGGGGTCGCCTTCTTCATGCACTCCCTGAAGCCCAAGATGCCGGCCTGCTTGAACGCGTTTTCGTTCGAGTCGACTTCGTGGTAGCTGCCGTCCACGACGCTGATCTTCACGTCGACGACCGGATAGCCTGCGATGACGCCGCTCAGCATCGCCTCACGGACGCCCTTTTCGATGGCCGGAACGTACTCCTTAGGGATCGATCCGCCGACCAGCTTGTTCTCGAAGACGAAACCCTTGCCGACTTCGAGCGGCTCGATCTCGAGGATACAGACGCCGTATTGGCCCGAACCGCCCGTCTGCCTGACGAAGCGGCCCTCGGCCTTCGACTTGCTGCGGACGGTCTCGCGATAAGCGACCTGGGGTTTGCCCTGGTTGGCCTGGACACCGAACTCCCGGTTGAGGCGGTCGACGATGATCTCGAGGTGCAGTTCGCCCATGCCGCTGATGATCGTCTGGCCGCTTTCAGCGTCGGTCTGGACGCGGAACGTCGGGTCTTCTTCGGCAAGACGCATCAGGCTGCTGCCCAGTTTTTCCTGGTCGGCGCGGCTCTTAGGTTCGATCGCGATCTGGATGACGGGCTCGGGGAATTTGATGCTTTCCAGGGTCAGCGGTTTCGAGGTGTCGCAGACCGTCTGGCCGGTTTTGACGTCGTTCAGGCCGATGACGCCGACGATCTCGCCCGCGTACACCTCGTCCGTGTCCTCGCGCTTATTGGCGTGCATCTCTAGGATGCGGCCGACGCGCTCGTTCCGGGTCCGGAGGTCGTTCGTCTGCGGGTCACGGTAACAGACCGTGACCTGGCTTCCCTTCTTCAGAATGCCGCTGTAGACCCGGACGTACGTCAGTCGGCCGACGAACTTGTCGCTCTGGATCTTGAACGCGAGAGCGCTGAACGGGTCGGAGTCGCTTGGGCTGCGTTCGACGTCCGTCTCGCTGTTCGGGTCGAGACCTTTCACCGCACCGATATCGATCGGGGACGGCAGATAGTCGATGACCGCGTCGCACAGCGCTTGCACGCCTTTGTTCTTAAAGCTCGAACCGCACAGGACGGGGACGACGCTTCCGGCGATCGTGCCGGCGCGCAAGGCCTTCTTGAGGTCCTGGAGAGGGATCTCTTCGCCCTCGAGGAAGCGCTCCATGATGCTGTCGTCGAAGTCGGAGATCGACTCGATCAACTTCTCGCGGTACTCCGCAGCGACGTTCACGAGGTCGGTGGGGATGTCGCGGACTTCGAACTGTTTGCCGTCGTCCGACGTATAGACCGTAGCCTTCATCGTCAGGACGTCGATGTAGCCCTTGAATTCGCTTTCGGCCCCGATCGGGATCATGATCGGAGCGGCATTGGCGCCCAGGCGCTCCCTCATACGCCCGACGACTTGGAAAAAGTCCGCACCAAGGCGGTCCATCTTGTTGATGTACGCGATGCGCGGGACGCCGTACTTGTTCGCCTGGCGCCACACGGTCTCCGACTGGGGCTGGACGCCGCCGACCGCGCAGTAGACCGCGACGAGGCCGTCCAGGACGCGGAGCGAACGCTCGACCTCGACCGTAAAGTCGACGTGGCCGGGCGTGTCGATGATGTTGATCTTATGTTCGGGCTTGTCCTGGGCGCTTCCCCGCCAGAAACAGCTCGTCGCGGCGGACGTGATCGTGATGCCGCGCTCCTGCTCCTGCTCCATCCAGTCCATGGTCGCCGCACCTTCGTGGACCTCGCCCAACTTATGGGTCTTGCCCGTGTAATAGAGGATGCGCTCCGTCGTCGTCGTCTTACCCGCGTCGATGTGCGCGGCGATGCCGATGTTACGGATGAGTTCGATGGGATGGCTTCGAGGCATTGCAGGTCCAGGTTTGAGGGTTGGAAGGGGTCCGACAAGACGACGCGAGTGGTGAAGACCACCCGCGACACCCTAGATTATATCCGGCAGGCCCGAGACCTATTAGGCCGGCTCCGGCCCACCTAAGCGCGAACCCGGCGCGACTGAAGGGACCGTCGGCCCCGGAAACATGCCGGTTCCGGGCCACGAGCGTCCACGGCTAGCGTTCTACTAGCGGGTTCCGTCGCATGGTACATCGATGCGGGCGTTGACGACACTTCTGCTTACGGCCGGTACGGCCCTCACGGCGTCGGCCGATTTCGGCTACTCCGACTTTTCAGACACTTCGGGGTTGCAACTGAACGGTACGGCCCACCAGTTCGGCAACGTGGTCCGGATGACCGACGACGGGATCGGCGACCAGGCCGGAAACATGTGGCAGACCGACCTCCAAGGGGTCGGCAACGGGTTTTCGACCACGTTCCAGTTCCGTTGCGACGGCACGGGCGAGGCTCCGGCCGACGGCATGGCGTTCGGCATCCAGGCGGTCGGGACGACCGAAATGGGCAACGGCGGCGGCGACAACGCGATGGGCGGTCTTTGGGGGTCCGTCGTGGTCAACTTCCAGTCGTTCTGGAACTCCGTCCAGATCATCGCCGTGGATCCGTCCGGAAACCTGGTGTCCTTCGACCAGGTCGCCTTTAGCGGCCTCCACCGCACCGATCCGTGGACGGCGGTGGTCTCCTATGACGCAGCGAGCCACGATTGGAGGGTCTCCCTCGACGGGACACCCGTCATCGGGTCGAACTTCGACCTTGTGAGCGCCGTAGGCTCGGTCGACGCTTACGTCGGGCTCGGGGCCGGTACGGGGCTCGGCTACGACGCGAACGATGCCCTGAGTTGGTCCGTACAGACCGTTCCAGAACCGTCGGCTCTGGCCGTGCTTGTCGGAGGCGGGGTCATGGCCCGTAGGCGGCGGGCACGCGCTACCTAGGTTTGCGCCCGGAGAGGAGAGGAAGCCAGTGGCTCCGGAAAGACCGGGGCCCTGCTTCCGTTAGGGGGGATGTATGATCTGGCGGCCGATGACCGTGCACGTCCAGCTCTTCGGAGGGTTCCGTGTGACCGTCGGCGGTCGTCCCGTCGAACTCAAGGGCCGGACGGAGAGCCGCATCTTGGCCCGCGTCTGTCTGGCTGGAGGAAGCCCGGTTTCCCGGCGGACCGTCGCGGCCGACCTCTGGCCGGACTGCGACTTCGACGTCTCGGGCAACCGCCTACGCACCGGCCTCGTCGGGCTCCGCAAGGCGTTAGGTCCCGTTTCGGGGATCGTGGCCGACCACCGCTCGTTCGCCGTCGACCCGAGCACGCTTTCGTCGGACGTCGCCAAGGCCTTAGAGGCCGAAAAGGCGGCCAAACGGGCGTTCTCGGACGAAGAGCGAGTGCTTTGGTCGACGGTCCTCGCAGAAACGACTTCGTCCTGTCTGTTGCCCGAATGGGACGACGAGTGGGTGGTCGCGGCGAGGACCAGGTGGGGCCAAATCCATGTCGAGGCTTGCCTGCAACGGTGCGGCATCGCGGTGCGGACGAACGACCTGGAAGCCGCGGCGACATGGGCGGGGAAAGCGCTGGACGCCGATCCGTACTCCTCAGAAGCATGGCGGCTCTGGTTCCAAGCGCTCGCCGCCCTCGGTCGCGGGCCAGAAGCGGCGCGCAGGTTTTTCCAGGAACGCGAGAAATCGAACCTGAAGGGTCCGCATTGGGCCGACATCGACGCTGCCGCAAAGGAAGCGAGGTTGTCCCGGATCCAGCCGGAATCGGGTCGGATCCTGAGCCTGGTCGAAGCGGACTTCGTCCAGAGGACGTTCGCGCGCATGCTGGACGAAGATCCCGCGGCCGCCGCTCGGTTCCTCGCCCACCGTTCGTGCGGCACTGAAATAGAACGGGAGCCGTCCAGGGCCGTGGACCTGATCGAGCGTCTGATCTCGTCGACGAGAGGCCTTCCGGAGCACGTGGGCGTCCGGATCGCCGCCCTCCGTGCCCACGGCCTCTTGTTCGACAGCAGGGCCGTCCAAGAGCACGGCGCTTGGATCCTGGAGAACGACAACGACGTGTCCCGGCTCCTTGGGACGCACGCCGTCCTCGCCTTCGATAGGATCTTGGCCGGGGATTGGGACAGGGCCTTGACCCATGCGGAGAGCGCCCTCGACTCGGCACGGCGGCTCGGAGACCCCGTACGTGTCTGGCGGGCCTTGGCCCAACGAGCTTCGGTCCATTGGCACAAAGGCCTGACGAAAGAGGCGCTCGAGGCCTACCGCGAAGCGTTCGAGGGATTGAAAGCGGAAGGATCGGATTCGGTCAGGCAACCGATGGCCACCATCGCCGTCAACGTCGCTTCGGTCTTGGCGCACGACGGCCTGCCGAGCGAAGCCGAAGCATGGATCCTTCGCGCACGCAGCCTTAGCGGGCCAGAGTCGGACGAACTCGCGACGTTTCTCGACCCTCTGTCGGGCTACGTCCAGGCGAATCTCGGTCGCAAAGCCGAAGCTGCATCGGAACTTCAGAACGCCATCGTCCTTTGTCTCAGGCGGAAGAGCCGCCGACAATTGGAGATCGGATTCGAGTACACGGCCGCGTCACTGTCGGTCTGGGGCGACAGGGCCCGCGCGGTGGCGTTGTCGCAGTGGTCGGAACGACTCCGTGGCGAGTCGGGTCACTTTCGCTCACCGATCGAACAAGCGTTCGTCGACCGTGTCCTGTCGGCGTGTCCGGACACGGACCCCGATCCGGAATGGGCCGGGGCGAAGGGGTTGGCGGGCCTGGCCAAATTGGTCTTGGCCAGGCTGGAGCACCATGCTTCCGAGCCGCCCCGTCCGTAAGGCGCCCGGGCAGCGGGCTATTTTCCGACGAGGAGGCCGATCAGGATGGCGATGATCCCGTTGCCTTCGGGTTGTCCGAGCTTCACCGCGATCTTGGCTCCCGGCACGATCGCGTCACGGGCCTGCTGTCGGGTCAATACCACCCATGCGCCGTGTTCGAACCGCTTGACCACGGTGTCCGTGAAGTCCCCGATGAACGTGCGCTTGCCGTCATCGAGCTTGACGAGCCAGTGGCCGTTGACGACTTGGGACCCCACCACGCGCGTGAAGTCCGCGCCGCCCCCCTGGGCCTGGACGGGTGCGGTCAGGCCGAGCGCGAGGGCCGCCACGGCGGCGACGAGAGCGCCGCTACGAAAGAGTTTCCAGTTCATTGTTGTCCTACTTCGACCGGGCGCAGAGCGTCTCGGCCGTGTGGACTTTAGCGACCGGAGCGTCACAGTATCGTCACCAGGTTCGTGACGGACGAAAGAGGCCGCCCCGCCGGTTCTGGCGGGACGGCCCTTCGAGGATCCGTGCCGTGCGTCGGTCTAGAACCGGTAGTGCGCGAACGCCTTGTTGGCGTCGGCCATGCGGTGCGTGTCTTCTTTCTTCTTGACGGAGGGACCGGTGTTGTTGAAAGCGTCGATGAACTCGCCGGCGAGTTTGTCGGTCATGCTCTTGCCGCTTCGCTTCCGAGAGTTACCGACCATCCAGCGCAGGGCCAGGGTGCGCCGACGGACCGGGCGGACTTCCATCGGGACCTGGTAGTTCTGGCCACCGACGCGTCGCGGCCGGACTTCCATCGTCGGCATGACGTTAGCGATCGCCTTATCGAAAACGTCGAGAGGCTCTGCCTCACATTTTTCGGACGCGATCTTCAGCGCTCCGTAGACGATGCGCTCGGATTTCGATTTCTTGCCGTCCAGCATGAGGCGGTTGATGAACCTCTGCAAGAGTTCCGAACCGTAGACAGGGTCCGGAAGGATGACGCGGGGTGGGACTGCTCCTTTTCGTGGCATAGGTTAGCTCGCCTTTTTCGGCCTCTTCGCGCCGTACTTACTGCGGCTCTGCTGGCGGTTGTTGACGCCTGCCGTCTGCTGGGTGCCGCGGACGATGTGGTAGCGCACGCCAGGGAGGTCTTTGACGCGTCCGCCCCTCACGAGCACGACCGAGTGCTCTTGGAGGTTGTGGCCGACGCCCGGAATGTAGGCGGTGACCTCGATCCCGTTGGTCAAGCGGACGCGGGCCACCTTGCGAAGCGCCGAGTTCGGCTTCTTCGGGGTGACGGTCCTGACGACCGTACAGACGCCGCGCTTGAACGGGTTGTTCTTCAGCGCGGGCGACTTCGACTTGACTCGAATGGGGCTTCGTCCTTTCCGGACGAGCTGGTTCACCGTCGGCATGCGTTCCTCAAATCTGGTCCTTTCCTCACAGGTCTTCCGTCTGAAACGAAAAACCCCTGGCTTTTCGCGCAGGGGCCTCGGTCGGTACGGTGTCTCGTTTTTTTCGTCGTGACGTCCGCGCTGCCGAAGCTGCACCTCGCTGAGTCCGGACAGGCTCGCGCCGTCCGGAAATGGAATTATGCACCGCCCAGTGTCTCAGCGTCAAGGGCCGGGACCTAGCAGCGTCCCTCTGCGTCCTTCCCGCAGTTTGAATCTGGACGTCGATGACCATAATCCCCCATGTCCGCCGTCTTTATCCCGATCGCCTTTTCGGCCGCCCTTGCCCAGATGCAGCACGGCCAACACGGTCAGCACACAGGGCACGACATGCGCGGCGCCCATGAAGGGGCGTTCACGGACGCGCCGATGTCCCAGGAAGGGAGCGGGACGTCGTGGCTCCCGTCGTCCTCGCCCCACTACGCCAAAATGCTGCCGACCCGGGACGGCGGCGCCCAGCACTTGATGGGGGTCGCGTTCGGCGGGTTCACCGATGCGGGAGGGACGCGTGGCGAAAGCCAGTGGGCGGCTTCGAGCATGGCGATGTGGAGCGGCAAATGGGAACGGCCGGTCGGCACCTTAAGCCTGCGCGCGATGCTGTCTTTGGACGCATGGACCAACGGTCGAAGAGGCGTCCCGAACCTCTTTCAAACGGGCGAGACGGAAGGCGGGCAGCCGCTGACCGACCGACAGCACCCTCACGACTTCGTGGCCGAACTAGCCGGAATCTGGTCCAAGAAGCTGTCGCCCGACGTCCGCGGTTTCGTCTACGCCGGCCCGATCGGCGAACCCGCCCTCGGTGGCCCGATGTTCATGCACCGTCCGAGCGGTTTTGAGAACCCCGAAGCCCCGATCTCGCACCACTGGTTCGATTCGTCCCACATCAGCTTCGGCGTCGTGACGTTGGGCGCGACCATGAAAGACAAGTGGAAGATCGAAGCGAGCGCCTTCAACGGGCACGAGCCGGACGAAGACCGCTTCGGCATCGATCCGATCGCGCTCAATTCCGCGTCGACCCGGCTCACGTACAACCCCACGCCGGACTGGTCGCTGTCGGCGAGCTACGGCTTCCTTGATTCGCCCGAAGAACTGGAACCGGGCGTTGACGTCCATCGCACCACGGCGTCGGTCACCTACAACCGACCCATGCCAGGCGGAGACCTTTCGGCGGGCCTCATGTTCGGACGGAACAGCAAGGAGGGTGAAGACACGGACGCCTGGAACCTGGAAGCGACCTATGCCAATCCGCAATGGAGCGTGTTCGGCCGTTGGGAAAACGTGGAGAAGGACGAACTGACCGGGGTTCCTGCGGGGACGTACCGGATCAACAAGTTCGTATTCGGTGCGACGAAGAACGTGGCGGTCCGTGACGGATTCGAGTGGGGGGTCGGCGCCTATGCCGGCTTCTACTCGTTCCCTTCGACCCTCGAACCGGCTTACGGCAGGTCCCCCGTTTCGTTCGGCGTGTTCTTGAGAGTCCGACCGACAAGGATGTAGGTTCAGGCAGATCGGACTTTCGGGGGTCGCGCCATAATCCAGCCTCCGATATGTCCGAAGAACTCTCGTTGCGCGACATCCGCCTTCAGAAGCTGGCCCGGCTCCGCGAGCTGGGCGCCGACCCTTATGCCGTCGAACGCTTCCCGTTCGAGAAAGGGGCGAAACAGCTGTTGGACGGTTTCGTCGAGGACGAGAAGGTCCGGTTCGCGGGACGACTCGTGTCCCTGCGCTTGATGGGCAAGGCGGCGTTCGCCCACGTCAGCGACGGCGAGGACCGCATCCAGGGCTACTTCAAGAAGGACGATCTCGGAGAGGACGGCTGGGAGGTGTTCAACCTCCTCGACATCGGCGACCATGTCGGCGTCGAAGGGTTCCTCTTTACGACCAGGACGGGTGAGAAATCGATCCATGTCGAGCGTTTGACACCGCTCTCCAAGTCGCTTCAGACCCTGCCGCTCGGCAAGGTGCGGGAGATCACGGACGAAGGTGGGAACAAAGTCGGCGAAGAGACGTGGTACGGGCTCGAGGACGTCGACCTGCGCTACCGTCACCGCCATCTCGACCTCGTCTGCAACCCGGACGCCCGACGGTCGCTCTTGGCGCGGTCGCGGATCGTCGCGGCCGTGCGGCGCTATTTCGACTCGAAGGGCTTCCTAGAAATCGAGACACCGATGCTCCAGATCGAGGCGGGCGGCGCGGCCGCCCGGACGTTCAACACGTTCTACAACGCTTACGACATGGACGTCAAGCTTCGGATCTCGCTCGAACTTTATCTGAAGCGGATCATCTGCGGCGACGTGCCCAAGGTGTACGAGATCGGACGCGTTTTCCGGAACGAGGGCGTGTCCAACCGCCACAACCCCGAGTTCACGCTACTGGAATGGTACGAGGCGTTCGCGAACTTGGAGGACGTCATGACCACGGTCGAGGAGCTGTTCCGATACGTCGTAGCCGACTTGGCGTCAAGGCCCGACACACCGACGCCTGCCGCCGACTTCTCCAAGCCCTGGCACCGTATCGACCTTCTGACCGAGATCGAAAAGCACACGGGCTTGACCGCCGAAGACCTGTCTTCGCTCGACAAGGCCAAGAAGGCGCTCGGAGACCGTGAAGTCGTCAACCCTTCGACGGGTAAGCGCATCCACGCGACCGAGGAAGCTCACTTGGGCGGCTTGATCGAGAAACTCTTGGAAGTCTTCGTCGAGCCGACGCTCCAGGAACCGACCTTCGTCGTCGGTTATCCGATCGAAACGTCGCCGCTGGCCAAGAAGGACCCGAACCGGCCCGGCTTTACACGAAGGTTCGAAGGCTACGTGCTCGGACGTGAGATCTGCAACGCGTTCAGCGAGATCAATGACCCTCTCGACCAGCGCGAGCGGTTCGAGCACCAGATCGCGGAGCGCGCTAAAGGCGACGCCGAAGCGCACCCGATGGACGAGGACTATCTTTACGCCCTTGAGGGCGGGATGCCTCCGACAGGCGGCTGCGGGATCGGAATCGACCGGCTCGCGATGCTGTTGACCGGGGCCGAGCACTTGCGGGAAATCCTGCTGTTCCCGATGATGAAGCCGGAACACTGACCGTTCCGTCACAGCTAAGAGATTCACACAGTGGAGAAGTGAGTTAACCGCAGTTCACCGAAGTCTAAGCCGAAACGAACCTGCGCCGCAAAGGCCAGGGCTATCCACTTTCTCAACTCGACCCTGTATTACGGATACGGTTCCAGCCCCTTAAAGTCCGCTGCCGTAGGACGACCCCAGCCTCTGCTTGTACCGATCCTCCATCTGATCAAACGTCAAGAATCCGTCCTCCGGACCATAATACAACCCTTTCAGACCTAACTCCTCCAATTTCTTTCTATCTCGAACTAAGCCATACGCCATTGTCTTCCAAGTACCCTGCACATACACTTCTGGAGGCATAGCTGCCGACCGGTCCAAAAGCCATGCCGCTCTTAGCACATTGAGCAGTACTGCGTACTTACCTCCATCCGACGTGTGCCAATTGTCAAGCATGATCTGTACCGTCCGTCCATTGGACGTCCTCATTGCTTGAAGTGGGATAGCCTTCGTCATGTCGGGCCCAGAACGCGACACGACGATCGGGCCCTCGGGTATGGCCAATCGCATTCTTGGCCATACGACGGCCTTATAAATCTCGCAGAACCTTTCTCGCGACAATTCGCTCGTAACTATTTCCTCAGGTGTCGCACTATCGTATAGCGTCTCCGGGTCGTTGTGGACGAGCGCCCACATAGAAGCCCTGGCTTCCGCATCGACCGGACTCCAGAGACTTAAGAAGACCCCTACCGCGACGAGAGCCAACGTTATGGTCGTCACGATGACCGGCCTGTGCCGTCGAAGCCAACGCACTCCTTTAAACACTACACTGGACCTGTGGAGGAGACCCCGTGCAGTCACCAGCGCTTTCTGACCTTGTAGCATCATAGCTCGTGTACGGGTTACAGGGTGCTTGGGCACTTGTGCAGTGGTACAAGACCTCCGTGCATTGACAGCAGAAATCACCTTGCTTCTGGCACGACGACGTCGTGCCGACGGTGCTCGTCCTAGAGCAGCTTCCCGAGCACTGAAGATTGTTGCAATTATCGCCAAAGGCGCTCCAATTACAGCCAGCGTACCCAATGTAAGCCCCGCCTACAATTAATGCAACGCTAAGAATGGTTCTACATTTACACATGACATTTGTCCTTTTACGTCGCTCCACACTATTACTACTCAATCCTCCCAAAACTTATACTGATAGAACATTCCTCGTTTGACTCGGAAAGCGATTGATCCTCCCAGGTGCATCCCAATGGCTCGTTGCATGCTGAAACCGTTTGCCGGATAACTGAGCTGATGGTTAGGGTCGAGGAAGACTATTGACGCGTCTCCCATCTTTTGAACATGAGCAATCCAGAATGCATCGTATTCTGTGCCAGCGCCTCTCTCGTTGTGGATCGGTGCCCACATCTGCCAATACGTTGCGTGCATAGAACTCCAAGGGCCCTTCCCATGACAATTCCACCAGTCAACGATGCCGTTTCTCTCCGCTTGCTTCCCAAGGATCGCAGTATAGGCAAGTCCAGGAAACCCCATCTCTGAACTCGGTGCGGGTGCGTCACTACCGTTCCATTCTTGCCGGTACAAAGTGAGCGCTGTGTAAATTTGTCGGAAATTTGACACGCAGCGAGCTTGTTGCCCCCGATCGCGAATCGTTACAAGGGCCGGATACGTCAGAGCCACTAAAATCATCAGTATCGAGACGACGACAAGCACTTCGACGACCGTGACACCACTGTCTCTGCAAATTTTCAGGACTGAAGTGGTTTTATTCATAGCTTACACCTGGAGGATACTCATCAGGATCGGATGCAGCCCAAATTAGCCTTCCGGCTCTCACGACGTATGACCTTGGTCGAAAGCACATGTTCAACTGTGTAGCAAGTCGGCCTTCGGGGTCAGACACGCACCATATACTCGGTTCAGAGCCAAAGCTCTTCTTTAGCTCCGCGGGAGGAGCCTGGCCAACGAGTACCACCGCATAGCTGGTCGTTTGGAGGCGGTGAAGATCGAATGCCCTCAATGAGCAGCTGTTGCATTCCCCAAGAAGGATGAGGAGAAGATCTCTATCTTGCGGGATAGGCTTTCCGTTCAAGTCGACAGAGTTCCGGAAGACTACGTCCCCCAGTTGCGGGTCGTTCTCCGTCAGGAACTCGAGGGACTTGCTGGAGGGCCGACTGAGCCAGCCCTGGCCCCTCATCGAAACAGTCAAGGACAAGGCTCCAAGCATGAAGAGCGCCGATGCTTCGAGGAACGAGACTTGGAATCGTCGTTTCACAGCTAATCGGTGACCACCAAGACTACTGTATCGCAAAATCACCCCCCCCCCAAGCACATCAAGTAAAAATACGAGGCCACTGGGGCCGGCCCCGGACTTCAGTCCGCCTGGGTTCTATCCAGTCCTAACCACCGTCTTTGCTGACGACGGACTTTGGGATCTGGAACCCTGAACCGTCCTTGATCCCTCGTTTCTTGACCGTCCCTGCCCTGAGCTCGATCACGAATTGCGAAGGCCCCGCACTGGAATAATCCGTGGTCTCGTCGTGCGCTTTCATCGTATAAGTGTTCAAGACCTTGCCCGATTTGTCGCAATAGCAGACGTCGAGGTCGACAAGCGTGTTCCTCATCCAAAACCGGCGCTGTGCCTCTTGGCCGAAGGCGAAGACCATGCCTTCGTCGTCCTTAAAGTCCTTGTTCTCTAAGAACATCATGCCCTCGGAACGCTTTGCGTCCGTGTCCATGACCCAAAGGCGGAACTTGTGGCCATCGACCGAAACCTCGGCCTGCTCAAGATTGTCGAGTTGAAAGATCCTTGAGGAGAGCACACGGTGCTCGCCTGACTTGCTGCTGACCGGTTCGGGTTTCCCGGACTGACCGGAACCCCCGGAACCCGGACGGCCGCCCGTATCACCGGCCTGAGCCGAACCGGTCGTACCCTCGGACTTGCCTCCGGTGCCGCCGTCCTGAGCGATCGGACGCTCTTTCAGACCGGATTCGGGCCAGCAACCGACCGCACAGGAACCGAGCACAAGAGCGGCGACACCGATGACTTTCATGGTCAACGGACTCCGTCGTCCTTGCTCACGACCGACTCGTCGATGACGAATTTCATACCGGACTTGATACCAAGTTTCCTAAGGATGCCGGCCCGCAGTTCGATCACGTACTTCGATCCGCCCCGGCTCGAGTAGTCGGTCGTCTCGTCGAACGCTTTCATCGTGTACGTGTTCAGGATCTTCCCGTCCTGGTCGCAGTAGCAAATGTCGAGGTCGACGTGCGTGTTGTGCATCCAGAACCTCCGGGTCTCTTCGCCGAGGAAGACGAAGATCATGCCCTCGTCGTCTTTGAAGTCCGTGTTCTTCAGGAACATCATGCCTTCGGACCTCTTGGCGTCCGTGTCCATGACCCAAAGATTGAACTTGTGCTTGTCGACGGTCACCTTGGTGACTTCGAGCTTGTCGAGCTGGAAGATCCGCTCGTCGACGAACCGGTGCTTGGGCTTAGGCTGCTCTTGTTGCCCCACTTTCGACTGCTCGTCCTGACGCATGGCGGCAAGGTCGAGGGTCGAGAGGGCGGGGCCGCTCGTCATCAGGGCGCTGGCTAGGATCAGGCTGGTCATCGGTGTCCTCGGTCAGAATTCTCTTTTTAGACGGTCAGCACGCCCCGACGGAACCCTTGTCCGGGGCGAAACTGTCCCAATGTGATTCGAAATCTCTTAACCGGCCCTCGTGGACGAGCGTCGTGCCGATCAGATCGAGCCCGGCGAGCAGTTGGCGCCGGGTCGTTTCGTTCATGGTGAACCCGAACGAACCCGCTCCGCACCGGACCGTCATCCCTTCGAGGTCGACGGTCGCCTCGGCACCGCTTCCCTGCTCCGCTAACCGGGCTTGATCGGCCTCCTCAAGTTCGACGAGACAGAGGCCGCAGTTGGCGGCGTTGCTTCGGAAGATGTCGCTATAGCCCGGGCTCGTCGCGGTCTTCTTGGCGACTACGGCTTTGAACCCGCCTTGCTGGATCGCCCAGACCGCGTGTTCACGGCTCGAGCCGCAGCCGAAGTTCGTGCCGACGACAAGGATCGATGCTCCTTCGGCTTCCGGACGGTCCAACGGGAATTCCGGCCCGCGAACGTCCTTGAACAAGAGTTCGCCATAGCCGCTCTTCGTGACCATGCTCAGAAACCGCGCAGGGATGATGCGGTCCGTGTCGACGTTGTCGGCGTCGTAGACCGCGATCCGGCCCGTATGGCTCGTAAAGCCCGACATGGAGTGCATTATTGACCACGGACGGCCTTATCGTCGGGCCGTCACGCGGAACGGACCGCTCGGACCACTTCGCCAGGCTCCGCGTGCCGCCCGGTCTCCTTCTTAGAGAAGACGATCCGGTCGTCCACGGTCACTTCGAACACGCCGCCTTTCGACGGCACGACGGTCACAGACTCCAAAACCGACTGCGCCCCGACCGGGACTTTGAACGCTTCGATCAGCTCAGCCGCCAGACCGACGGCCCTCGACGTGTAGTTTCAAGGGACGCAGAACTCGATGACGACTTTCACGGCTCCAGTTTAGACGCCTTCGGACGTTTCGGCCTTCCAGTCCTCGAACCGGACGGGTTTCCCGGACTCGAGCCACGACTTGAGGGACGTCAGGGCCCACGTCCAACCTTCCTTCATGTCCTCGCATCCCCGCGAGTCCGGAAGCTTGTGGTGAGTGACGGCCACTTGGGTCTTCCCTTCTCCCTTGACGAGGAACTGGACACTGACGCTCGAGCCCGGACAGTGCTCCGGGTTTTCCCACGTGAAATCGATCCGGGCGACCTCGCCTTGTCCGTTCGGCGGTCCGACGGGCCGGATCCGACGATAGACGCCTCGGTCCTTATCGGCGTTCGCATACGACCCGCCTTCCCTGAAGTCGATCTGGGCCTCGGTCGTGAACCACGCGTTCCAAGCGTCGGACGACGTCCACGCTTCGAAAGCGGCCTCGGGGCCGACGGCCATGGTCCGGCTGACGTTCACCGCGAACGACCCGTCGCTGCGTTGTCCGGGCAGCCGGAGCCCGGTCTCCTGTTCGTATTGAACGGTGAGTTGCTGCGACCACCAAGGGTCGACTCCGTGCTCGGTTTCCAAGTGCGATGCGGCCGCCTTGTGGCCGTTTTTGGCGACGTCGAACGTGGCCAACACGGAGCGCCAGTGATCGATCGACCGTCCCGTCGCCGCCATCACGGCCTCCGGGCCGCAGCCGTCTCCGGCCTTCTTCACGTTCGCCATGTTCCGTCCTCCTTCCCTCGTTCCTCCATCCAAGCGGCGACGGCGAGATCGTCGGTCGTCGACCGCTCCTTCAGCATCCGGACGACTCTCTGATGGTCGGTCGTCGACTTGTTCTGGCTCATCTTGAACTTGGCCGCACACTCTTCGATCTCCAGTTCGAAGGCGAAGATTCCGCCGAGTTTATCCCTCAACCAGCCGTCGGGATACGTTTCGGCCCCGACGCCCTCATACCGTCGCAAGACCTCGTCAAGGTGCGCGAACGATTCATCGGTGTCCAACAGCCGGGTCGGCCCCGTGGCATGGACGACGGCGTAGTTCCATGTCGGGACGGCCGGACTCTCTTCGTACCACGTCGGGGACACGTACGCATGGGGTCCGTTGAAGACCGCCGTCGCCCGGCCGCCGTCCAAAAAAGAGGCCTGCCCGTTCGCCTTGGCGACGTGGCCGCGCAGGCGACGGCCGTCGGCATCGAGGACGAGCGGCAGGTGCGTGATCCACGGACCGTCTCCACACACGAGGGTCGCGAACTCGTACTCTCGCATCAGTCGCTCGGCGAGCGCAGGGTCGGCACTTCGGAAGTGGGGCGGGACGTAGAGGGGCATGGGGCGGTTCCAGCTCCGATTCTGCACGTTTTCCGGCCTTTCGTCCAGGGTGCCATCATGGAAACGGACCGATGTTCGCCTCCTTGTTCTTGGCCGCCGCCGTCTTCCCACCCGCCCCGCTCGAGCTCGTTTTCGACCGGGCCGCCTCCCACTTCACCGAATCGTGCCCGGTCGGGAACGGGCGGCTCGGCGGGATGATGTTCGGAGGCCCTGAGATCGACAGGATCGTCCTGAACGAGAACACGTTGTGGTCCGGCGGGGTCCATGATCAGGACCGGAAGGACGCACACGAACATCGGGACGAGATCCTGGGATTGCTGAAGGAAGGAAAGAACGCCGAGGCCGAAGCTTTGGTGAACAAGTATTTCACGTGTGACGGACCTGGGAGCAGCCAAGGCGCAGGAAAGGACGGGCCGTATGGTTGCTACCAGACGCTGGGGGACCTCCGGGTCACGTTCCCTGGGCTCAAAGAAGCGACCGGCTACCGTCGCGTCCTGGACTTGGAACGGGCCACGGCCAAAACAGAGTTCGAATGCGGCGGCGTGCGCTACCGTCGCGAACTGATCGCGAGCGCACCGTCACAAGCGCTCCTGTACCATGTGTCGGCAGACCGGGAGGGCGCCCTTTCGTTCGAGGCTTCCCTCACCCGACCTGAGAACTCGTCGACGAGGCGGGAAGGTGACGACGGGACGGTCTTAGAAGGCCGGCTCCGGGACGCCGACCGGCCTGGAATGCGCTATATCGCCCGGATGAAGGTCGTCCCGATCGGAAGGGGACAGGTTTCGACGGCGTACAACCGCGTGACCCTCAAGGGGGGCACCGAGGCGTTGATCATCGTCACCGCCGGAACGGACTACAGCGGGCCCGTCAAAGGACGGCACATGGGAAGCCGCTTCCGCGAGACGACCGCGCGTCAGCTGTCGGAGGCGGCGCAAAAACCGTGGTCCGCGCTGCTTGCCGAGCACGTCAAGGACTACCGTAGGCTCTTCGAGCGCGTGTCGCTCGACCTCGGCGCGGCTCCAGACTTGACGACCGAAGCACGGATGCGGGCGATCGCTCTCGGCGGGAACGATCCTGCTTTCGCGGCTCTTTACTTTCAGTTCGGCCGCTACCTTTTGATCAGTTCGAGCCGAAAAGGCGGACTGCCCGCGAACCTCCAAGGCCTCTGGGCGGAGGAACTGCAGACGCCCTGGAACGGGGACTATCACATCGACATCAACGTGCAGATGAACTATTGGCCCGTCGATGTCACGAACTTGGGCGAGTGCCAAGAACCGCTGACGAACCTGATCGAGTCGCTCGTCGAGCCGGGACGAAGAACGGCCAAAGCCTACTACGGGGCCCCCGGATGGGTGGCGCACGTGATCACCAATCCGTGGGGCTACACGTCGCCAGGCGAGCACGCCAGTTGGGGGAGCACCTATTCGGGCGCAGGCTGGCTTTGCGCCCACCTGTGGGACCACTACGCGTTCCAACAGGACAAGGGCTATCTCAAGCGAATCTATCCGACCCTCAAAAGTTCGGCCGAGTTCTTCGCTGCGACCCTGCTCCGCGATCCGAAATCCGGACACCTCGTGACAGGCCCTTCGAACTCGCCGGAGAACGCGTTCCGGTTGCCCGACGGAAGGACGGCCCACACCTGCCTCGGCCCGACGATCGACAGCCAGATCGTTCGCGAACTCCTGACGAACACCCGGAACGCCGGTCGCCTCTTGGACGTGGACGACGAGGATCCGGTCGGCTGGGACAGAACGCTGGCCGGTCTTGCCCCGAACACGATCGGGCCGGACGGTCGCCTACAGGAGTGGCTCGAACCCTATGACGAGCCGGAACCGACCCATCGCCATACGTCGCACCTTTACGGGCTGCATCCAGCCGCCGACGTGACCCGGTTCGGGACACCGGAACTGGCCGAAGCGGCCAGGAAAACGTTGGAACGGCGCGGGGACGAGTCCACGGGTTGGAGCATGGCGTGGAAGGTCAACTTTTGGGCAAGGCTCGGCGACGGAGACCGGTGCGTCAAGCTCTTGAGGAGCCTTTGGCGGCCGGTATCGGACAAGGGCTTTGACTATGCGCACGGCGGCGGAACATATCCCAACCTCTTCTGCGCCCACCCGCCGTTCCAGATCGACGGCAACTTCGGCGGGACGGCCGGTATCGCCGAGATGCTCCTTCAAAGTCACCGGGAGACCGCCGACGGCCCCTACGTGGTCAGCCTCCTGCCGGCCCTGCCGACGTCGTGGCCGGACGGTCAAGTCCGTGGGCTGCGGGCCCGGGGCGGGGTCGAGGTCGGGATCGAATGGGCTTCGGGACGTCTCGTCCGGGCGACGTTGAAACGTGTGACGGGAGACGGCCCTGTCCTCTTGCGGACCCCAGGCCCGGTCAAAGTCCAAGGACTGTCCGGTGAATCGTCACCGGTCACGCTTTCTGCCGTCCTGACCTCCTTCGGGCTGCCGAAGGGCCGTACCGTCGAGATCGTGCCCTTGACGATCAAAAGAACCGGTCACTGACGACTTTGCCGTCTCGGACTTCATAGAGCGCGAGTTCGTCCATCGTCTGTTCCGCGCCGGTCTTCCGTTCGCGGACCTGGACCGTGAACTTCAGGATGAAGAACGGTTCGTTCACCCAGGGGCCTTCCACCGCGACGGACAAGGTCTCGAACGTCTCGTCGAACCAATCGCCCTTGGCCTTGACGGCGTCCAACCCCTTGACCCCTCTCGGGTCGCCTTGCGCCTCCGTGCTCACGACGTCAGCGGCATAGTGCCGGTCGATCGCGACCGTGAACCGTTGCTCGCGGCACAGGGACGCGATGTCTTCACCGATCTGTTGTAGCGACATCGCCCGATTGTACGGCGTCGCGGTGCGAAGGTTCCAGGTCAGCCGTTCACGGCGAGATAGCCTTCGTCTTCAGGCAGGTCTGTCCGCTGGGACTGTTCGACAGAGCGCTCGTCGCACAACTCGTTCTCTTCGTGGCCCGCATGCCCCTTGAGCCAGCGGAACGCGACGTCGTGGGTTTCGCACAAGGCCAGAAGTCGGATCCAGAGATCGACGTTGGCGGCCCGTTCGCCGGTCTTGGTGCGCCACCCTTTCGACCGCCAGCGCTTGGCCCAGCCTAGGGAGACGCTGTCCGCCAGGTACTTCGAGTCGGTCCAGAGCGTGACCTTACAGGGATACCGTAAGGCTTCAAGTCCGGAGATCGCGGCCATCATCTCCATGCGGTTGTTCGTCGTCCGACGAAACCCGCCGACGACCTCCTTGCGCTTGTCCCCGTAGACGAGGACGCAACAGTAGCCGCCAGGCCCGGGGTTCCCTTTGCAGGCGCCGTCGGTGTACATGACGACTTCTTTCGGCGCCGAGGATCCTTCCGTCACAGGGTCCGAGGATACCAGCGGGCCCAGTTCCGACCCTGCCGCGACACTTTTTGTACAATCGGTCAACCTGGACCTGGTCTCCCGCCTCTAACTCCTTTGACGGCACGACATGGACGACCGCGAACTGGCCCGATCCCTCCAAAGAGGGGAACCCCATGCCTTCGAAGCCCTTGTCGAAGGGCACTATGACGCCCTTTACAGGTTCTTGCGCCACCTCTCCCGTCACCGGGAAACGGCGGAAGACCTGACGCAACAAGCGCTCCTGAAGGCCGTCCGCAACATCGGCTCGTTCCGCGGCGAGTCGTCTCTCAAGTCGTGGCTCCACCGCATCGCCTTGCGCGAGTTCACCGGCTGGCGCCGGAAGCGGCGGCTATGGCTCCCCCTCGACGCCTTGAAGGGCGTACCTGAACCGGCCTATGGCCAGGTCGACGAGGCGGAGTCGTTGCTCGCCCTGCTCCACGGTCTGCCCACCCCGCTCCGCGAAGCCCTCCTTCTCTTTCACGTCCAAGGACTCTCGGTGGAAGAGATCGCACTCGTGACCGGCGCCCCGGTCGGAACCGTCAAATCCCGCCTGCACCACGCCCGCAAGCGTCTGCAGTCGGCCGAAAAGGACATTCAGGAATCGTACTGCTATGAACCATGAACACGATATCGACAGAGGGTTCGCCGCCCTTCGGGACGAACGACCGGAACCGGAATCGGCCCTGAAAGCGCTCAAGAAGCTGAGGAGCCCGGCACCCCGTAGGAACTGGACGGTGGTCGGCGTACCGATCGCGGTCGTCGCGGCGGGCGCCCTGTTCCTGGCCGTTCCCAGGACCTCGGCCGCGAACGAACTGAAGAGCGTCCTTCAAGCGCTCAGACAGGCCAAAGTCTGGATGGCGACGGTCTACGTGCTCGACCCTTCGGGCCGGGAGGTCGTGAGTCAACGGATCGCCTCGGACGGCCGTGTGCACAAGAAAGTCCTGAACCGGAGCGCACCCGGCATGGACGCCCGCTCTGAGACGGCGTTCTTCACCGTCGGAAACCGACGGTTCAACGTGTTCGACGACTGCACCTTGATCGACAAAAAGGGCCCGAGCATGGAGGCCGCGCCGGAGCAAATCGTCGAAGACATGCTCACGGCGGGTCTGGTCAAGGACGTCCGAGTCGAACGTTCGGTCATCGACCGAGGAGCAAGATTGGACAAGTACACGATGACTTGGGACCAGGTCGCGACGGGAGGCCGGCACGGCACGATCGCGATCTTCACCGAGCCCGGCACGAAACGGCCCGTCCGAATGGTCGGACTCTCCGGGAATTCGGTCGGGTTCCATTCCGAATGGATCTACGACAAGGTCCCGGCCGAGATGCTGGACGCGACCGTGCCGAGCGACCGACCGTGCTACGACCTGACCGCTCAACGCGAAGACTTCTCCGCGAAAATGAAGTCGACGGAGCTCCGTCCAGGTGAAGTCAAGGTCGTCGGAGCGTGGTCGGACCGGGACGGCTACTTGCTCGTCATGACGTGCGGCGACGCAGGCAAGCCGGTCCTTCCTTCGGAGCCGAACATTCCTTGGAACAGGGCGTCTTCCGGTGGGACGTGGAACTCGCCTACGATGGCGTTCGGGAAGCCGACCGTGGCCCACGTGCGCAAGGTCTCCGGACGTCTTCCGGACCGGATCAAGATCGATCTCCAGGTCTGGACCGACCCGGTCGGAGGACACTCCCGCGTCATTCCGGTCGACATCGAACCGGTCAAAACCTTTAGCGTCATCGCCTTGTTCACTCCTCTGAACGTCCCGTTCTTCGAAACGGCCGATTCCACGACGGAAAGCCCGACCCTGCCGGCCCGGTAGTCGGATCGGCCCAAGCGCCGCTCGCCGCTGTTCCCGACGGCGGCGAGCTCTTGTGTCCGACCTCAACGGTCGCGTGTTCGGGCAGCGTCGTACCTTCGGCGTCCCTGTCCAAAGTCAGTGTGGACGACTCCCTCCCGCATGAGACCATGGCCATCGATGGACCACACGAGACCGGCTGCGCTCGCAGCCATGAGCCTCCTTGCAGCCGGAACCGCTTACGCCGACAAAGTCCCTGGCCAAGTCCACTTGGACAAGGTCTTCGGCCCAGGCTCTTATAACGTCACGAGGATCGATCGGGACGACCTCGGATACACGCACGTCCGAGCCGAGCAGTCCTATCGCGGACTACCCGTCTACGGCGGTGAGGCGATCGTGCACTTGAAGTCGGACGGCAGCCTGCACTATGTCACCGATGGTTCGATCCGGCCGAAACTCGCCCTCAAGCGGCCCCAGATGTCGACCTTCCGGCTCGAAGCCCTCGCAAGGGCCGACGTCGTGCTCGAGTCCGGATTCGTGCCCGTAGACGTTTTCTCTAGTCGGCGCATGATCGTGCGGCACCTGGGCCACGATCGCGTCGCCCAGGTCGTCGAGTTCAAGGGTGTCGTCGCCAATGGGACGCGGACGGCGCCGGTCGTCTTCGTGGACGCCGAGACCGGGAGGGTCTTCGCCCATGGTGACGCCATCAAGCACGCTTCCGGAGCCTCGTTCTACGAAGGGACGGTCACCCTTCCTCAAGCTCTGGTCTACAACGGCACCACCTACCTTGAGAACACCGTCTACAAGTTCGGCGTCTTCGACGGCCTTTACCAGGAGTTCGGCGGGGCGCGCTTCTTCTCGCCGACAGGGTCGTTCACGACCCAGAACCAGCGGTCCGGCGTCGACCTCTATCTCAATGCTTTCCGCACCGTCCTCTACTTCCTCAGCGCCCATGGTTACTTCATCGTGGACGGGAGCGGGGGCCCGGGCGCCTACTTCGCCATCAATGGCACGAAGGTCAACACGTTGAGGGCACACGACGTCGTGGCCGTCAACGCCTTTTGGGATCCACAGCTGAACCTGGCGACTTTCGGCGACGGCGACATGCCGACGTACGGACCGTTCACCTGCCTCGATGTCGTCGCGCATGAATTGACCCACGGAGTCATCCACGCCACATCGAACTTGGGGTCGCTCGACCAGACACAAGCCCTGGAGGAGTCGATCGCGGACGTCTTCGGAGCGATGACGGAGTTGTCCGTCTTCGGTGACAGTCCGGCCGTCTGGCTCGTCGGGGAGAAGGTCGTCACACCTTACTACCTCGGTGGCGCCCTGCGGAGCTTTGACGATCCCGAGTCGCTCGGCGGCATCGACCATTACAGCGAGTGGACGCTTTCGACCGAGCCGCACGACGGAGCCGGCATCGGCAACAAAGCCTTCGCCATGGTCGCCCACGGCGGCGCGGTCCCTAACGAGCCGGGTCAAACGGTCACGGGAGGGATCGGTACCCGCAAAGCCGAGCTCATTTGGTTCCGGGCCGTCCGATATGGCCTGACCTTGAGCGGTCGCTTTCCGGACATGCGACGAGAGACGACTCAAGCCGCGATCGACCTTTACGGTCGAGGCAGCACCGAGGCGAAATGGGTCAAGAAGGTCTGGGACGAGTATCTCGGAGTGCCGTATCTTTGACCGGCGGCGCCCTAAGAGTCGGTCGGCCTTGTGCCAGAATCTAAGTTAAGACTGAGGAGCGTTGCAATCCCGGAAACGGGACCAGGCTCAGTCTGAAAGTTCAACGGCGCTCGTCCCGATCCTTCGGGGCGAGCGCTCTTGTCTTTTTGGTGAACCGCGCCCGACGACCGGAACTTGAAACGACCATGTCCGCAACCGAAACAAAAATCCAGGACTTCATCGTCGCCGACCTCGGCTTGGCCGATTGGGGCTGCAAGGAAATGCGCATCGCCGAGACGGAGATGCCCGGCCTCATGGCGATCCGCGACGAGTTCGCCGCAAGCCAGCCCCTCAAAGGAGCCAGGATCGCCGGGTCGCTCCATATGACGATCCAGACCGCGGTGCTGATCGAAACGCTCAAAACGCTCGGAGCAGACGTCCGTTGGGCCTCGTGCAACATCTTCAGCACGCAGGACCACGCTGCGGCCGCGATCGCCGCCAACGGGACGCCCGTCTTCGCCGTTAAGGGCGAGACGTTGGACGAATATTGGGACTACACCCACAGGATCATGGAATGGTCCGACGGAGGGACGCCGAACATGATCCTTGACGACGGAGGCGACGCGACGCTCCTCGTCTTGCTCGGCTCGAAAGCCGAGGCTGACCCGTCGGTGATCGCCAGCCCGGCGAGCGAAGAGGAGACGGCGCTGTTCGCTTCGATCCAGCGGAAGCTCGCGGCCGACCCCGGTTTTTACAGCCGGATCAAGGCCAACGTCAAGGGCGTCAGCGAGGAGACCACCACGGGCGTACACCGGCTCTACGAACTGCAGAAGAAGGGCGAGCTTCCCTTCGCCTGTTTCAACGTCAACGACAGCGTCACCAAGTCCAAGTTCGACAACCTTTACGGCTGCCGCGAGAGCTTGGTCGACGGCATCAAGCGCGCTACCGACGTGATGGTCGCCGGAAAGATCGCCGTGGTGTGCGGATACGGCGACGTCGGCAAGGGCTCGGCTCAGGCCCTCCGCGCCTTAAGCGCCCAGGTCTGGGTGACCGAGGTCGATCCGATCTGCGCGCTCCAGGCCGCGATGGAGGGCTATAAGGTCGTCACGATGGACGATGCGGCGGACAAAGGCGACATCTTCGTCACCGCCACGGGCAACTACCACGTCGTGACCCACGCTCACATGAAAGCGATGAAGAACAACGCGATCCTGTGCAACATCGGCCACTTCGACAACGAGATCGACGTCGCTTCGCTCAGCGACTATGGATGGGAAGAGATCAAGCCTCAGGTCGACCACGTGGTCTTCCCGGACGGCAAGCGGATCATCCTGCTCGCGAAGGGCCGTCTCGTGAACCTGGGCTGCGGTACGGGCCATCCCTCGTACGTCATGTCGAGCAGCTTCGCCAACCAGGTCATGGCTCAGATCGAACTTTGGACGAAGAAGGGCGAGTACGCCCCGGGCGTCTACGTCCTGCCGAAGCACCTTGACGAAAAGGTCGCGAGGTTACAGCTCGCTAAGCTGGACGCACAGCTCACGACCCTTACGCCGCAACAAGCCGACTACATCGGCGTCTCCGTCGAGGGGCCGTACAAGTCCGAGCACTACCGCTATTGAAAAAACGGGGGCAGGGCCGATCAAGATCCCTGCCCCCTATGTCCGTCAGGGCCTCGACTTCGATCCCACCGGTTCCGGGTGGATCAGTTTGCCGCGAAGAGTGGCCGGTTTCTCCGATACGACTTGAAGCGGGTTCGCTTTGGCGTAGGCGTCTTTCCGGACGCCTGTGACCATCCAGCAGACTTCCATACCTGGGGCGCTCGTCCGGATCTGGAAGCGCCCGTTCTGGATCTTGCGGGAGACCTTAGCCATCACGAATCCCTCCCCTTCTTCGTCCACCACCGTGAGCTGGTATCGGAAATTCTCGTTCAACGCCATGAACCAGTCCGGTAGGGTGACGGTCGCGACCCCCTTGGCGTCTGTGCGGACCGTCCCGTCGTACATGTTCTTCATCTCGTCGCTCTCGACGCACGAGTGGGAGAGGAAGGAGTTGTAGGGATCGAGCGGATTGTCGATCTTAAAGTTCTTGGCGCCGGCAGTGAACGTGTTGTTGACGTGGACGTTGTCCCAGAAGAGCAGATCGCTCGTTCCCGGGATGTCGATCGCCCGACCGCAGATGCCATGTTCCTTCGGGATTCCTGTAGCGAGCACTCGGGCCAAAGTTCCAAGGACAAGTCGGAACGGCGACGCCGATGCCCGGGTGCCACGGTCAAGCACGTCAAGAGGGCGGGAAGCTTCTTCCCGGTCACACGGACGACCTGGCCGCCCGGACCCTCCACGACCGCCGGGCCGAGGATCTTGATCACCACCCCTTGCTCCACGTCCCCGATCATGATATCAGGGAATCCTAGACTTGGCACCTCGTGAACGCACGACCGTGTCCGAAGACACGAGGGACGCCATGACGGCGTCCCATCGCTCGGCGGGGCCGTCCTCTCCTAGGGCCCCTGACGGACGCTTTGCCTCGTCGCGATCGGTGCCGGAACCGGCGCCAAGGACTTCTCGAGTGGCTGCCCATAAAGGCCGGGCATCAGATATCTGCCCCGGTCCAAGCCTGTCTTTTCGACTTCCACCGGTGCCCCGAATTTCCGGACGTACGCGTCGTTCCGTCGCGCTTCCACACGCCAGTCGACTTCGACCGCCGGCCGGCTCGACCGGATCGTGAACGTCCCGTTCTGCGGCCTACGCACGAGCTTGACGAGCACGAATTCCTCGCCACCGTCGACAACGGTCAACTGCACGGTCG
Source organism: Armatimonadota bacterium (assembly GCA_018268395.1). Taxonomy (NCBI): domain Bacteria; kingdom Bacillati; phylum Armatimonadota; species Armatimonadota bacterium. The sequence goes on from JAFDWQ010000008.1 coordinate 139,106, forward strand.
GATCGGCATTGATCGCGTCGAAGTACTTCGGAAGGTCGACCGTCGCGAAACCCCTCGCGTCCGTGCGGACGGTCCCTCGGTACGAGTTCAGCGGTTCTGGACTTTCCGTGCAATAGTGGAGCAGGACAGCGTTGGCCGGATCGAGAGGATGGTCGATCAGAAAGCTCTTCGTCCCGGTCGCCACCACGCGGCCGATCCCCATAAAAGCGTTTCCGCTGCCGTCCGTCGAGAATTGGCCCATGATCGCGCCGGGAAACCAGGTTTCGCCTTCGTCGATGTATCCGTAAACCCCTGTGGACTTTCCGATGCCACGGCCCATGACCCCATAGCTCGTCCCCTCGCCTAAGACCCCGGTCCCATACTGCGCGTCCGACCGACCGAGCACGCCCGCGCTGGTCGTCCCCGTCGTCGCACTGAACGGTGCATATCCGAAGATGCCCGCACCGTGCGTGCTGTCGCTTTGACCGAGCACGCCGTATGCGGTCCCGCTCGTCGCACTGGCATAGCCCGTCACGCCCCTTCCGTTTACGGTGCTTGCACTCTGACCCCAGACGCCGGACGAGTAGGCCGCAACGGGGTCCGTGGTCTCGCCCCACAGGCCATAGCCGGAAACGGCCGAACCGTAGACCCCGATTCCTTGTCCGCCCGTCGTCGACGACGAATGCCCGCGTAACGCCCAGCCTGGACCGTCGGCACCGTTGGTCACTTCGAACACCCCGGCACCTGGGACGGCCGAAGATCCGGCATAAGGCAAGGCGAACCCGCCGGGGTTTTGCCAGGTCGCGTTGCCGAAATCGTCAGACGTCAAGACCTTGCCAGAGCCAGCTCCTGCCGGCACGAGGAGGCCGCCCAACGTGGCCGTCCCGTTGACGTCCAGGGTCGACGTCGGAGCCGTCGTCCCGATCCCGATGTATCCGCTCGTGTCGACGGTCAGCCGGGCCGGACCGTTTGCTGCAAAGAAAAAGAAGGGGTGGGGGCTCCGCGTCCCGAGCCAGCCTCCCGTCCCGTCGGCATAGGTGCCGAGTTCCGTCCCGCCGCTTCTGTGGACGATGCCATAGCCTGCGGCTTCCACTGTAAGGGGGTCCGTGACCGACTGCGTCCCGATGCCGACCGACGTTCCAAAGATCCCCGTTCCGGAGATGCTGGAGTGCCCTGTCTGAGCCGTTCCCGGCGACTCCGTCTGGATCCGGACAAAGGCAGGAAGGCTTCCTTGGACCTGCCCTGAAACCGGGCGCGATACGAGGACGGTCATGGCTGCGAGCAAACCTAACGCGGACAGTCCGGCGACGAGCGAAGTCCTTTGCCGTCTCATGAGCGACATTCTAACGAGACAAACCCGTTCATAATTAAAGGATTCCGGCCAAGAGTCAAGGATTCCGGACAGAGAACTCCGATGCAACGGACACGACTTGCCGACCTGTACAGCCCTCCGAGCCCATTGTTCCTCCATTGGGACACGTTCCTCGCCCCTGAGCAAGAGGAGTGGATCCAACCGCCCGACTTCTGGACGATGATCGTGTACATGCACAGCGGAGTCGCCCACATCGACGTCCACCCGTTCGCCTACGAGAGCGGAGACTGCCTGGTGTTCCCGCCGCAGTGTCGCGCCGGGCATTCCGTCATCGGTGAAGACCACCCGCATTACAGAATCCAGTTCGGCCTCAAAGGTGGGGGCGAGCGGCGGGCCGTTCCTCTCCGCAGTAGGCTCGACGGCGTGTTGACGGACGGCCTCGCCAGAGCCTACGGCTCCTTGTCCAACGTGGACCGTCATCCGCAGGCGTTCGTCTGGTACCTGCTTTGGCACATCAGCCTACCGGAGGCCGCTTACCGGAGCCGGACGGAACTTTACGAGGCAGAAGAATGGATCGCGGCACACCTTTCTGATCCTTTCCAGGTGAAGGACTTGGCCGAAGCCGTCGGCGTTTCCGAGCGGACCTTGCAGCGGCTGTTCCGGTCCGAGCACCAGTCCAGCGTCGCGCAGTTCGTCCGCGACCGTCGGGTCCGGGAGGCCGTCCGGCTGTTGACGCAGACGCGCCTGCCGGTGAAACAGGTCGGTGCCAGGGTCGGGATCCCGAACTCGCAAGGCTTCTACGGGTTCCTACGGGACGCTATCGGGATCGGGCCGACCGAAGTCCGGATCAGGACCGGAAGCAGGCCATAAGCGGGATCCCTGCGAGCGAGCGCGTCACCAACGGTCGTCGCGGACAGCCAGGTCATAGACCGAACCGGGCCGGAACTGCCCCTGGAGGAACCCGATCGCGGACTCCTGTTCCGGGCTTCCGGACCGGGACCGGCAGGCGTCTTCCGTAAACGAGACGACGTCTTCGAGGGCGCGGCAATAACGGAAATACGTCAACGCCTGCACGTCCGGGACGACTTCCCCGTAGCCTTCGAGAAACGCGGCCCCACACTCCGGGTCGTGCCCCATGATGCCGCCATCGAGGAAGAACACGAGGTCGCACTCTCGCGGGGCGAGCCTAGCCCCGTCCCAATCGACGGTCCAGACCGATCCGCTGTCGTCCACGAGGACGTTGCCGACATGGGCGTCGCCGTGACAAGGGACAAGCTCCCAGCCGCGCTGTCGGCACATCCGACCGACCGCTTCTGTCCGCTCGATGAGCCGGACGACGTCGGCGCGGTGGGCATCGAGCACGGTTTGGGCGGGCCCGGACCGGCCGTTCTCGAACGCGTCCCAAAAGCGGTCGACGCCTGGGACGCGCCAGGTCTCCGTCGGGAGCGAAGCAGCGACGTCGGGCGGCACCTGGCAAGAATGGACGCAGCGGAAGAGCGTGCCCAAGGTCTTCCAATGCCCCGTCGCGAGCGGCTTTTCAAAGCCGTTCTTGCCGTTCAGGAATGGAAAGAGAAGGAACGTGGAACCACCTCGTCGGTAGAGCGGCCCACCCGCACGGGTCGCCAGCGGCGCCACGACGCCCGGCACGCCTTGTCTCGCCAGTTCGAACGTCAACGCAGCACCCGCCGCGACCGACGGCGACTGTTTCAGGAAACAGCGGCCCCCATCGAAGGTCTGCACCTCGAGGTTGACGGCGGTCGTGTCCAGCCCGGCCGGCCCCGGTCGGACGTCCGAAACGGCGAGGCCGTATCCGTCCGCCAGGACCGAAGTCACGAGCGTTTCGAGATCTGTGCTCACACGAGCGTCCTCAAGGCCCTGTGGCGTCACTTCGGAAATCCGGGCGCGGTCTTGACGAGGTGCACTTGTCCTTGGTGGTAACCGGGGTGGTAGGCCAAGCGGGCGAGGGCTCCCCGTCCGTCGATGACCGGGCCGAGCGCGCTCACGATCTCGCGCCGCAAGAGGTCGTCGCTCGGCTGTGTGATGACGGGACCGGCGTACGCCCGAGCGTCGTCGAGGACTTCGGAGACGAACGCTGGAGTGAGCTCTTCGGACGTGAACGGAAAGGGCCGTTCGTTGACGACGCCGTCGGTCGCGGCGGCCTTGACCCGACCGCGCACTCCTTCGGTCGCCTCGCCGAGCAATTGGGACACGAACGACACCTCGACTCCGGCCACGTGGACGGCCATTTCACCGATCGTCAACGCCCCATCGTGCATGCGAAAGTTGAGCTGTTCTTGGTCCAAACCCGCGACCGCGTCGTCGAACCGCTTCCGTACCAGCTCCCACGTCTCGTCGAAACCGTTCATGCCCCGAAGGTACCTGGCCCGACCGGACGTATACTTCCGGTCATGCTCACGACCGCACTCGTGCTGTACACCGTGACCGTTTGGCCGAAGAACATGACCGACAGCGTGGCCGGCCTGTCGGTCAGCCAACGCGTGGTGACCAACGCGTCATGGTGGGACCGGAAGTCGGGATACTTCGCGGTGAAGGTCATGGAGTGCGACGGCGCCCACCGGATGGTGACCTTGACGAAGGACCGGCGCATCCTGGAGGACATGGGCTATGACATGGCCCGTTTCGGTCGTAAAGCCAAAGGGGACGGCGAAGGTGCGGCCGTCCAGGACCATGCGTTCGACGCCGTCACCAAGCACGGAATCCGGATCGGAATGTCGAAGTCGACGGTCCTGGCCAAGTTGGGCCGCCCGTTCAAGACCGCTTCTCGTGGCGAAAAGGGCCAGTATTGGTGCTGCCTCTTTAAGAAGGTCGTCATGGAGGACAAGGAGACGGGCGACGTGCTGCGCAACACCTACGTCTTCAAGAACGGCAAGCTGATCGAAATCGCGATCAACTTGGACAGCGTCCCGGGATGCGGAGAGGACAGCCTTTCAGACGAAGGTTGGCCTTGGACGAAGTTCTGACCCTCCCCGGCACCGCCTAGGGTAAGACTCGGGGTCTGTGGCCAGCGTCGCCCCCGTGCTCCGACAGATGTCGGGCCTGTACAGGATCTACATTCAAGACGGCCTCGCGTACAAGGCGGCCGGCTTCATCTGGATCTTGACCGACGTGACGACCGCGGTGACGATGCCGCTGGTCTGGCTGGCCGCATCGAAGACGGGCACGATCGCGGGCTTCTCCGGAAGCGACCTGGTGGTCTATTACCTGTGCATGCTGTTGATCGGCTGCTTCGTGGTCTGTCACTACATGTGGGACATCAGTTGGGAGATCAAAGAAGGCACGTTCTCCGCCCACATCATCCGGCCCGTCCCTTATCTCAGGTTCATTTTCGTGCGCAACTTCGCGTGGCGCTGCGTCCGGACCTCGATCTTCTTGCCCTTCTTCTTGCTGATCCTCTGGGGCTATTCGTCGTCGATCGGGACCGTGCGTCTCCATCTGGGTTGGGAGTTCTGGTTGTCCTTGGCCTTCGGACACTCGCTCAGCGTCGTGTTCGTCACGGGTTTGGCGATGGTCGCTCTCTTCGTCGAGGAAGCCCAGTCGATCTTCGAGATCTACTACTTCCCGATGCTGTTCCTGAGCGGACAGTTGTTCCCTCTCGCGCTCTTCCCCCCTTGGGTCAAGAACCTGGCCGTCGTGTTCCCGTTCTACTACACGACCGGAGCCCCGACCGAGATCCTGACGGGCCGCGTCACGGGCGACGCCGTCTTCCGGGTCTTGGGCGTCCAGGCGCTCTGGATCGTGTTCGCCTACCTGATGTTCAAAGTCCTCTACGGCTATGGATCGCGCCGCTATTCCGGCGTCGGAATGTAACGGGATTCTCCTGTTTCCGTCCAGGTATACAGGCCTCACATGTCCACCCGCGGCATCCTTGTCCTCGCCGTTTTCTCCGTGTCCTTAGCCGCACAGGCCCAATGGGACGACGTGAAGCGATTGGGAAACGGGGGAGAGACCTACGTGTCCACCGACGGCAAAGGGACGGTCTGGGTGTCTTCGCACCTACCGACACAGGCTCTCGTCAGCCGCGACTTCGGAGCCACCTTCGAGAAGCCGAAAGTCTTCGGCGACGCGCTCGGCGACATGGTCGTCTACGCGCGTCCCAACGGCAAAGCCGTCGTGACGTATATGTACAACTTTAATGTCGCAGGCATGTCGACATGGAAGGTCAGCGACTACGGCAAGACGTGGGAACAGGGCAAAGGGATCCCTGGCCGGCCGCTCGATCGGGAATGGCCCGCCACCGACGAGAAGACGGGCGACGTCTTCATGATCTATTCGGACGGGTACATCGGCGGCCCGAAGTCGAAGGGCGTCTTCCTCGCAAAGTCCACGGACGAAGGACTGACCTGGAAAGAGACGGGCCGCATCGACAAAGAGGCGGAGGGCGACTACCCGGTCGACCCGCACCTCGTGTCTTCAGGCGGCAAGCTCTACGCCCTGTGGACGACGAGCAAAGACTACAACACGATCGACGCCTACAAGTTCGCGTCGTCCGGTGACGGCGGCAAGACGTGGGAGAACTTCGCCACGGTCGCGGCCGTGGACAAGATCGAGGGCGCCGACGTTCAAGAGCGATGGATGCTGGGCGGCCTCGCGGCGACAGGCGAGAAAGAGGTCGTCGCGTTCTACATGAACTACCGGTCCGTCACCGTCTTCGGCAATCAGATGCCGTGCCTCCTCGTGCACACCAAGGCCAGCCATGACGGCGGCAAGACGTGGGGCGAGCCTGTGCTCGCGGTTTCGGAAGGCGAACTCAAGAAATCGGCGGGCGCGTTCGTGACCAACCGCATCTCCAACGAGAACTTCGGCCAGTACATGCAGTGCCTTTCATGGGGCGCGTTCGACGCCAAGGGACGGCTCCACATGGTCTGGGCGGACAACCGTGAAGGACAGGAGAAGATCGGCGAAAGCGCGTTCGGCAAGTGGCGCGTCCGACACGCCGTCGCGGGCAAACCGGGCGGGCCGTTCGGAGGGTCCGAAGCGGTGTCCAAGGCGTTCACCTGCAAACGCCCGCCCCTCGACTTCATCTGTTGCGCCGCCGACGACAAGTACGTCTACGTCACGTGGACGGAAACGCCGGGCAGCACGGGCGGGATGGAGTTCTCCGGCGAGTTCTGGTTCGGGCGTCGCAAGCAGGACGAGTAACGCCCCGTACCTTCACCGGTCGCGCAAGACGGGCGGACGACGAAACATAATCCCGGGGTGAGCAGCGGCAACGGCTGGCGCGCAGAGACCATCGCCCAGCACCTCGGTGAAGAAGAGTACGTCCTCGGGGCGGTCGTCCCGCCCATCTTCCAGAACTCCACGTTCGTCTTCGAGAACTGGGACGACTTCGTGAACGCGTCGCAGAAGACCTTCGGGCCGCCCTACCACTACAGCCGGATGACCAACCCGACCTGCGAGGTCGCCGAGGTCAAGATCGCCGCGCTCGAAGGCACCGAGCGCTGCAAACTCTTCGTCAGCGGGATGGCCGCGATCTCCACCGCCATCCTCTCGAGCGTGAAGGCCGGCGACCATGTCGTCTGCGTGGACTCGTGCTACGGCCCGACGCGCCAGCTCGTCGCCGACTACCTGCCGAAGTTCGGCGTCTCGAGCACCTTCGTCGTCGGCGAGGACCCCCAGGAGGTCTTCGACGCCTGCCGACCCGAGACCAAGCTGATCTATCTCGAATCGCCGACGAGCATCGTCTTCCGCCTGCAAGACCTCGCCGCCATCGGCGCCTTCGCCCGCGGACGCGGTATCACCACCGCGATCGACAACACCTACTCGTCACCGCTCTATCAGAACCCGGCCCAGTTCGGGATCGACTTCGTGCTCCACACGGGCTCGAAGTACCTCGGGGGCCACAGCGACCTCATCGCGGGCGCCTTGTGCTGCAGCGAAGAGCGGCTGTCGGGCCTGATGAAGAACGAGCTGCCCATCTTCGGCAACTCCCTTCCCCCCTTCCAGGCCTGGCTCGTCACGCGCTCGCTGCGCACGATGCACCTCAAGATCCGCGCCGTCCGGGAGGCGGCGGATCGGGTCGCCGCGTTCCTCAAGTCGCACCCGGGCGTCGAGAAGGTGTTCCACGTCGGCGACGACGACCACCCCCAGCGCGAGCTCCGCGACAGGCAGATGTCGGGCTGGACCGGGCTGCTCACCTTCATGCCCCGCGACCAGCGCCGCGAGTCCGTCCGGGCGATGACCGAAGCCCTCCGCCTCTTCCGCCTCGGCGTGAGCTGGGGCGGCCACGAGTCGCTCGTCGTCCCGCTCGAGTTCCAGGCGATGGACTGGCCCGAGAAGAAGTGGCTCGTGCGGCTCTACTGCGGCCTCGAGCACCCCGACGACCTCACCGCCGACCTCGAGCAGGCCTTCACGAAAATCTGATCCGGAGCCCCCACTCTCACCCCGGAACAGACGGGCTCCGGGCTCCCCCTCGCCCCTCCGGGGGAGAGGGGGCGGGGGGTGAGGGGTCCGGAAAGCCCCCTACCCGTCTGCAGGTGAGGCCGTGCCCCGAAGATGAGGAGGGGGTCGGGGGTGGAGCGGTCTGAGTCCCTTCTCCTTGCCCCGGAAAAGACGGGCTCCGGTCTCCCCCTCGCCCCTCCGGGGGAGAGGGGGCGGGGGGTGAGGGGTCATGGGTCGGGGGTGGAGCGGTCTGAGCCCTCACTCTCGCCCCGGAAAAGACGGGCTCCGGTCTCCCCCTCGCCCCTCCGGGGGAGAGGGGGCGGGGGGTGAGGGGTCATGGGTCGGGGGTGGAGCGGTCTGAGTCCCTTCTCCTTGCCCCGGAAGAGACAGGCTCAGGACTCCCCCTCGCCCCTCCGGGGGAGAGGGGGCGGGGGGTGAGGGGTCCGGAAAGCCCCCTACCCGTCTGCAGGGGATGGCCGTGCCCCGAAGATGAGGAGAGGGTCGGGGGGTCAGGGGTCGGGGAACGCCTTGCGGCCGGTCCGCTCCTCACACTGCCGCTGCACCTGGAGGAGGTCGTTCGCGAAGACTTCCCCGAACATCATGAGGTAGCGGCGGTTCGGGATCCGATAGGTCGCGATCCCGAGGTCTTGCAAGGCCCGATCCCGCGCCGCGTCGCGCGAGGGCTCGTGCTGCTCACCATCGAGCTCGACGCAGAGCATCGCCTCGCGGCAGAAGAAGTCGAGGCGGTAGGGGCCGACGGGGTGCTCACGGCGGAATTTGAAGCCCAGCCGGCCGTCGCGCAGGCTCTCCCAGACCTGCCGCTCGACGACCGAGGGTCCCTTCCTCGCCTTTCTGGCCCGGTTCTTGGCCGCCTCGCCCCGGTTCCTCGGCATCGGTCTGCCGAGGTTACCGCCCCTCACCCCCCGACCCCCTCTCCCCCGGAGGGGCGAGGGGGAGCCGGACATTCCTCGCCCTGCGGATGGTCCGTGACGGGAGGGAGAAGGAGTAGGGGATGAGGGTTCCGGACCGGGCCAGGAGCATCGCCCCTCACCCCCCAGCCCCCTCTCCCCCGGAGGGGCGAGGGGGAGGTGAGCAATTCAATCCTTGTCGTGTTTTAACCGGAACCGGCGGTGTGCTTTCCGGTCCTTGTCGCGTGTTTTCCGGTCCTTGTCGTGGTCCATCTTCGCGGATGGAGCACGCCAAGCACTCTCTGGAGCACTCCCAGCGCTTACTGGAACGGCCCGAGTGACCCGTGCACCGCCATGAGCTCCTACTGGACCGCTCCTAGTGGACTTTGTGATTCTGGCAAGAGGAAGCGAGAAGAGGGCCGAAGCTCCCGGAGCGGGTGCGGTTGTGCCTTAGTCCAACCTTATCAAGAGAAACGCACGAGTGTCGCTGCCAAAGCTAGCAAAGCCAGCAATGTCCCCACGGCTGTTGATCGCGTAGGCCCTTTCGAGCCTCCAGCCATCGGGGATGTCTTCGGTGACGGTGTTCAGGTCGATCGTGCCGACGCCGGGCTCGACGAGACAGGCCCTTTCCCCACTGTTGAACCACGACCCGACGGCTTGCAGCGAGTCGTTCAGGTCCTGTAGTTCGGTATGGAAGACGCCATAGGGCTGCATCGCTCCTCCCGGCGGGACGATGAAGCCCTGCGAGCCGGTGCTGACGTTGCTGGAGTAGCCGACGATGTAGCCGAGGTTGTTGACGCCCTGGGCACGGCTTTCTGTGTCACCGAAGAGCACCCCGAGGTCGGTCATCCCCTCTCCCGCCTTCCAGCGGAACGCCCTGTTCGCCCCGGTTCCGAGAGCCGCGTTGCCGCACACGACTCCGGCGTCGTTGATGTCCCATGCGATAGCTCCCCAATCTGGATGGAGCCGGCCCAGCAACGTAGCCTTCCCCGAGGCGTCCCAGACGCAGGCGTCCGGCGGAGGTTCCAGGACATAACCGCAGGCCTGGCCCGAGTTGTTAAGCGCGAACGCCTCGCCACCGACCCGCCCGAGGAGGTCCAACATTCGGAACCCTTGACCCGCTTTCCACACGAACGGCACATCGCTGACGCGCTTGCCCGCCTTGAGGAGGTCGGTGTACCCGACGACCGTCCCTGTCGCGTTGACGTCCATACATATGCCCGGCCCCCAGGCGAACGGCATCGGGCCGGGTTTGCGCATCCCGGTCTCGGCTGTCCAGACAAAGAGCCGCGTGGCGACGTGGGTCGCACCCACGACCGTCTGTGCATCGTTCAATCCGAACGCGAAGCTAGACGGCCCGCCCGGGCCGCCGAGGTCGATGCAACGGTACCGGACGGCGTGGGCGACGGGGCCCAGAAGGAGGAGGGAGAGCAGGGCCGTCCGCTTCATGCCCCCTAGTCTACGACAGTCCGGCCGCCCTCGGGGCACCACGGACGAAAAGCCGGTAGAGCGGGGCCAGCGGCCATAATCACTGCCAAATGGTCAACCTCCAGCACCTCTTCCGACTGCTGCAGGACTACTGGGCGGCGCAGGGGTGCGCGGTCTTGCAGCCCTACGACACCGAAGTCGGGGCGGGGACGAGCCACCCGGCGACGGCGTTGCGCTGCCTCGGGCCGGAGCCGTGGAACGCGTGCTACATCCAGCCGAGCCGGCGGCCGGCGGACGGGCGCTACACCCAGAACCCGATGCGCAACCAGCGCTACTACCAGTTCCAGGTGATCCTCAAGCCGAGCCCGGAGAACGTGGTCGACCTCTACATGGAGAGCCTGAACGCGATCGGCTTCGACACGAAGAAGAACGACGTGCGGCTGGTGGAGGACGACTGGGAGAACCCCTCGCTCGGTGCGGCGGGGGTCGGTTGGGAGGTCTGGCTGGACGGGACCGAGATCAGCCAGTTCACGTTCTTCCAACAGATGGGCGGGATCGAGTGCCGGCCCGTCTGCGCCGAGATCACCTACGGCCCCGAGCGGCTCGTGCTGATGCTGAACCGACAGACGTCGATCTGGGAGGACCTGATGTGGAACGACAAGCTGTCGTACCGGGACATCGAATTCGACCAGGAGATGCAGAACAACGTGTTCAACTTCGAGGTCGCTTCGACCGACTTCTTGTTCCAGCTCTTCGACATGTACGAGGCGGAGAGCAAGCGGGTGCTCGAGACCCCGGTGAGTTGGGACGCGGGGCGCGGGATCTTGACGGCCGGGGTTCCGTCTGCCCCCTCCTCGTCTGCAGGGGATGGTCCGTGCCCCGAAGACGAGGAGGGGGTCGGGGGTGGAGCAGGGGCTCAGGCCCTCGTCTATCCGGCGTTCGACCTCGCGCTGAAGTGCTCGCACGTCTTCAACCTGCTCGACGCGCGCGGGGCGGTCTCGGTGACCGAGCGCGCAGCCTACATCAACCGGATCCGGGCGCGGGCCCGGGCGTGCTGCCTCAAGTACATGGAGCGGTACAAGACGCCGACGACCGCTTAGGCGGGGTGCAACCCGTCCGCGGGAATCTAGTATCGTAAGGACGGCGCACGGGACATGAGCGAAACGGTGGAAACGGCCTCCCAGGCTTTGGAACGCGAACTGAAGGCGTCCATCGACCGCGCCGTCGAAGCCAACGGTGGCGACACCGCGCCGATCCGGCCCGGGCACCGCGTCCCGTTCCATTGGCCGCCGCACCCGGTGAGCAAGGACTTCCACGTCCTACCGAGCGATTGGACGGGCCGCGCCACGTTGACGGTCGCGGGCGAGGAGTTCGAAGTCCAGATCGCACGGACGGCGCAAGGCGTGTTCGGCCGGATCGAGCGGGTCTGGAACGAGGCCCGCAGCCAGACGGTAGAGGACGTGCTCGTCGCGCTCCGGGAGGGTGCGGAGCCTTACTTCGCCCGGCAAGCCGCCCTCTCCCGGTGCTTGGGCCGGCAGGGCCGCTTCGAGGGCCTTGTCCGGGATCTGACGCCCGTCGAACTGGTCCGGTTGCTCTATTGCCCCGACCGTGACATCGCCCAAGAGGCCCAGCTCGCCATCGAGACGAACGCGTCGTCGGGGGTTTATTCCGACGCTTTGATCCATGTGTTGGAAGACGACCGTCATCCTCACCGTCGGATCGCCCAGTGGTGCGTCCTCGACATGTTCGAGGACCTTCCGAGCTTCTGCCCGGACCCGGAGACGCAGGCCCGCGCGATCGACGCGGTCAAGTCCTTGATCTGGAGCGCCGGCGACGACTACGCGCGGACGGTCTATAAGGCGGGCGTCGTGCTCGGCGGGCACATCTGCACGGACCGGGCCGCCGAGGCGCTCCTGGCCTGTGTCGGAGCCCCGAGCAAGTTCGGACGGCGCAGCGCGGTCCACGCGGTCTTCCACCTGGCCGAGTGGATGCCGGAGTACCGTGACCGGACGGTCTCGGCGCTCGAGGAAGCCGCGAGAAGCGATCCCGAGGACCGGCTCCGCGAGTTCGCCGCGTCCATGGCGCGCGACGTCCGGTCGGGCGCGTTCGACCATATGACCGAACCGGCGTTTCCCGAAGAGCTCTGATCGGGATATTCTTGGCCGTGATGCTCGACCTGCTCACCGCGTCCTTGGACGACGTCCTCGCCGACAAGCGCCTTCGGGGCGCCCAGATCGGGGTCTGCGTCACCGACGCGACCGGGAACGTCCTCTACGGCCGGTCGTCCGACTCGCGGTTCGTCCCTGCGAGCAACGAAAAGATCTTCTCGGCCCTCTATGCGATGGACGTGTGCGGACCGGACGCCGTCTTCCAGACCAAAGTGTGGAAGTTCAAGGACCGGATCGTCGTCTCGGTGCCGGGCGACGCGACATTGACCCTCGAGCAGCTCCGCAAGGCCCGCAAAGCGCTTCAGATCGCTCCCAAGACTCCCGTCGAAGTCCACGCCCCGTTCCAGCAGCAGCTCGGCCCAGGTTGGGAATGGGACGACCTGCCGTGGGCCTACGCGGCCCGGACGTCGCCGTTCGCGTTCGACGACGCGATGTTCGAGGTCTGGTCGGACAAAGGCAAGCTCCGCACTTTGGCACCGGAACTGAACGTCCGCGTCGTGCGCTCGTCGCGGGCTTCCCGCACGGTCCATTACGATCCTTCGACGGCCGTGTTGACCGTGAAGTCGCCGTTGCCCAAGTCGACGGTCCGTTTGGAGAAGTGCGCTCAGGCGAACCCGTTCGCCTCGGCGTCTTTGGCGCTGGGCGGCAAGGGGACGTACAGCGACGGGCCGCTCCCCGAGACTCCCGCCGACCTCGTCATCGACAGCAAGCCGCTCAGCGCCCTCGCGAAGACCTGCTTGGAACTGAGCGTCAACACGCAAGCCGAGCACTTGTTGGCGGTGGGAGCGCTCAAAGAGGGCCCGATCTTGGGCCGGCTGTACGACGTCGCCCCGGACCGGATGCGCGACTACCTCTGCAAGGTCGCCGCGATCGATCCGGAGACGTTTCGCCCCGTCGACGGTAGCGGCTTGAGCCGGCACAACTCGGTGACGCCGAACACGGTCTGCAAGGCCCTCCTCTACGCGTCGCAGCGGCCCTACTGGGAGACATGGAAGCACTGCCTGGACTCGCCAGGCGAGGGGACGATGACGTCGCGGCTCAAAGGCAGCAGTTTTCTGGGGAAGACCGGCACGATGGATGCAGTCGTGTGCCTTAGCGGGTACGTGACGAAAGCCGACGGGTCGCTCCTGACCTTCAGTTTTCTCGTCAACGGAAACCTCGCCTCCGCCAACGACGTGCGGGCCGTTCAAGACCGGTTCGTGCGCACGTTGGAAAAAGGCTGACCTTGATGCGAACCAACCTCGCCTTGTCCGAACCCTTGAAGCGGTTCTTCCCGACCCGCGCCATCGCGCTCCTGATGGCCATCGGATTCCTCGATCTCGTCATGACGGCGGTGTTGCACGCGTTCGGCCTGATCGTAGAGTTGAACCCCGTCATGAAGGTGTTCATCGAAAGGAGCGAGTGGTTGTTCGTCCTTGTGAAGGGTTCGACCCTGGCCGCCGCTTGGTTCGCCATGGTCGCCTACTCGCGGGTCAACCTGGACTTCGTCCGACGAGCGGCGTTGACCGGTTCGATCGTCTATCTGACGGTCTGGACCGTGTGGTTCTTCTTCGGCAAACCCTGAGCGGGCCGGAGTCTCGGTAAAGTGGACGGGTGCCGACCGTTGGTGACGCCCTTGCCGCCCTAGAAGAACTGGCCCCGTCTCGCGATGCGTTCTCGTTCGACAAGGTCGGCCTCCAGGTGGGCGACCCTATGCGACCCTTACGGTCTCTCGCCACGACGCTCGACGCGACGGAGAGTGCCGTCGCTTGGGCCGTGGACCAAGGTGCCGACCTGGTCGTCTCCCACCACCCTCTCGTCTGGGAACCCCTGACCGCCCTCCGATGGGACACGCGCAAAGGGCGCGTCCTCCGGCTTTTGACCGAGCGGGGGGTGTCCTTGATCGCGGCCCACACGAACTGGGACTGTGCCAAGGGGGGCGTCAGCGACGCCCTCGCCGCCCGGCTCGAATTGTCCGACGTGAGACCGTTCGGAAGTTCTGCGGTCGGCCCAGCTTGGAAGCTCGTGGCCTTCGTGCCCGTGGAATCGGCCGAAGCCGTCATCGACGCCGTCTCTTTGGCGGGAGCGGGCCGAATCGGGGAGTACGCGCGATGCGCTTTCGTCCACGAGGGCACGGGAACGTTCTTAGGAGGGCCAGACTCGAATCCGGTCATCGGACGGCCTGGCCGCATCGAAACCGTGCGTGAATCCAGAATCGAGTGCATCGTCCCGGACGGGGCTGTATGGGCGGTCGAAACCGCGCTTGTCGCGGCCCATCCTTATGAGACGCCCGCTTACGACTTTGTCCGGCTCCGTGACGCCTCCGGGCGGCCTGTCGGCAGGATCGGTCGGCTGACCGCTCCGATGTCCTATGCCGCCTTCGCGGGTCTGGTCGACGGAGCTTTGTCGACACGGTCGGTCCGTTGGGGCCAGGAGGGCGACGTGACCCACGTCGCGGTCTGCGGAGGCGCGGGCGACGACGATTGGGCGGCGGCGGCGAAAGCTGGAGCCGACGTGTTCGTCACGGGTGAAGTGAGGCACCACAATACGGTCGAAGCTTCGGAGGTCGTCCGCTTGGTCCAAGCGGGGCATTATGCGACCGAACAACCCGGGGTCGAAGCGCTGGCAGTCGCGCTGGAGGCAAAACTGGGGGTCCGGGCGAAAGTCTACGTCCCGGAACCGGGCGTCGACGGACGGCCGCTCGCGCATTGAAACGAAGTGTGGTAGCCCGGACGGGGCTCGAACCCGCGATTTCCTCCTTGAAAGGGAGGCGTCCTAACCACTAGACCACCGGGCCACTTAGGGCTGTCCAGTGTGTCCGAAAGCCGTGGCGCAAAACAAGACCGCACAGGCCATGGGCCTGTGCGGTGTCCTGTGATTTGGGCCTTTCAGCGTCCGACGGCGTCGGTGCCCTTTGTGACCTTGGGTTCGGTCGGAGCGCCCTCGTCCTTCTTGGGAGCCGCTTCCGGCTTCGTTGCGACGGCGTCCTCGCTCTTTTCGGTCGTCTTCTTTTTCGACGACGTCGATCTCGTGGACGGCTTTTCGTCGTTCGAAGACGACGCACCGTTCGCGACGCGCCGGGCTCCGGCGAACCGCTTGTTGTAGTAACCGTCGGAGAGGTCGTTGATCCGGACCTTTCCGCCGCCGCTGCTGGCGTGGATGAACTTGCCGTTGCCGACGTAGATGCCGACGTGGCTCACGCGGTCGCTGCGCGTCGTCTTAAAGAAGACCAAGTCTCCCTTCTTGAGTTCGTCCTTGGCGACCTTTTGTCCCTTGTGCGACTGCTCGTTGGCGGTACGCGGCAAGCGCGTGCCGTGGCGGGAGTACACGTAGCTCGTGAAGCCGCTGCAGTCGAACCCGTTCGTCGACGTCCCGCCCCATCGGTAGTGGACGCCCATGTTCTTCATGGCCGTCCCGATGAGTCCGTCCTTGTCGACGCTGTTCGAAGCCACGACGTCGTTATAGTCCGGGCTGGAGACCGTGCGACGAGGCTTGCGGTCGAACCTCGGAGTGCTCCGCCTGGACTCGCTGTTCCGGGCCACATAGGACTTGGCGGAAGACTTCGGCGCGGTACGGGCGATCACCGGTTCGCCCGAACGCCGACGGACGGCGCGGACTCCCGATTCTTCCTCGGCCCTGGCCACCATTTCGGCGGTCACCGGCGCGAGCATGTCTCCGCGGATCCAGCCGACGGTGCCGCCGCTGAATTTGACTTTGTAGTAATTGCCGATCCGGTCGGCGACGGTCGCGAACCGGCCGTATTCGACCAGGACGACTTTGCCCGCGTCGGGCCGGGCGCCGCTCCGGACGACCACGTTGTCACGGATCACCCGCGCCCTCTTGGTCGTGATGCGGGCGATCTTCGAACCGCTCTTACCGGGCACGGTGACGGTGGAACCTGGTCGGAGCCTGTTCCAGTCGACGCCCGGGTTCATCGCGCGAAGCTGCTTGGGCGTGATGCCATAGCCCCTGGCGATGATCCAATCGTTGTCGTCCGAGGTGACCTTGTGCTTGGACGTTCCCGTCGGCTTCGTGCTCGCAAGGGTCATGGTCGTCGGCTTGACGACTTCGGCGACCAAAGTGGGTTTCTGACGGTCGGGGACCTTGATCGAGAAGCCCGGCCTCAACGCCGTCCACTTCACTCCAGGGTTCATCGTCCGCAGTTCGCTCGGCTTGATGCCATAGCGCCGGGCCACCGACCAATCGGTGTCCCCGTTCTTCACGATGTAGGCGCCCGGCCCGGCCTCGACGGCCGCGGGCTTGGACTTGATCCGTCCAGGGATGACGACGACCATTCCTGCGCGGAGCCGTTCGGGCTTCACGTCAGGGTTGGCCAGCATGAGACGCTCGTAGCCCGTGCTGTACCTCTTGGAAATGCTGGCGAACGTTTCGTTCGCGCCGACGCGGTGCAAGTTGGGCGGTGTGTAGGCGGTGCCCGCCAATAAGGCGGTCGCCCAGAGCGTTCCGGAAATGATCAAACTTCTTCTTCCTCCTCCGGCGGCGGCGGTCCTGCGCCAACAGGCTCACCGCGCCGACATCCTACCGCTACACCGAGGAGGATGTCAACCCTCAACCGAACGATCCGGGACCCCGGACGCACGGACATACACATTATCGGCCGCCCCGGGTTCCCGCTCAGGTACAGTTTTTTCAACCGACTATGCTCAGCGTGCTCATCGTGAACTGGAACACGAAGGACATGTTGCGCCGATGCCTCGCGTCCGTCCTTGAACATCCCCCCGCGGGCGAGTACGAGACGATCGTCGTGGACAACGGCTCCCATGACGGTAGCGCCGATATGGTGGAATCCGAGTTTCCAGGGGTCATCCTCGTCCGTGCAGGTTCGAATCTAGGCTACGCCGCCGGCAACAACTTAGCGTTTTCGAAGGCAAAAGGTGACTTTCTCTTAACGCTTAATCCCGATACAGAATTCGAAGACGGATCATTGACAACGGCTTTAGGCGTCCTTAAATCATACCCTGAGTACGGTGTCTTAGGGATCAAGCTTATCGGACTTGACAAATTAGTCCAAAAGTCCGTGAGAGGCTTTCCCACGATCCTTGGAATCTTGGGCGCGTGGACGAAACTCGACGCCCTTTGGCCTTATGGGCCCTTCGGGTCGTATTCCCTGCCGGCCTTCGACTATGCCCAAGACGGGCCGGCGCCTCAGCCGATGGGGACGTTCCTGCTCTTTCGCCGTACATCGTTAGAGACGGTCGGCGACCCCCGAAAGCCGTTCGACGAGGCGTTCCCGATCTTTTTCAACGAGGTCGACCTGCTCTATCGGCTCCTACGGTCGGGCTGCCCGTGCTTCTATACGGCCAAGGCCCATGTCCTGCACCATCACGGGGCGAGCACGAAGCAGGTGCGCAAAAGTATGATCTGGGAGTCCCACGACAGCCTGGTGCGTTATTTCGGGAAACACCTGAAGTGGCCCGCCCGGGCCCTCCTGCCCGTGATCGCCGCCGCGGCTTGGACAGGGGCTTTTCTCAGGGCGAAAGGCCACCATGCCGGATTTCGAACTCAGCATCACGATCTGTAGCTGGAACACCGTCGAGGACCTGCGCGCGTGCCTCCAGAGCCTGAAGGCGGAAGCGGCCCAGGTGCCGGGGTTCGAAGTCATCGTCGTCGACAACGCGTCCGAAGACGGGTCGCCGGACATGGTCGAGTCCGAGTTTCCGGAGTTCCGGCTCCTTCGCCAGACCGTCAACCTCGGGTTCACGGGAGGGCACAACCTGGCGATCGCGGAACGGGCCGGTCGTCACGTCGCACTCTTGAACTCGGACACGGTCGTCCACCCCGGCGCGGTCCGGACGGTCTTGGAATTCATGGAAGGGCGTCCTGACGCCGGCGTCGTCGGCCCGAAGCTCCTGAACCCGGACGGAAGCCTTCAATACAGTTGCCGCAAGTTCCCCGACCCGCTCGCGGCGGCGTTCCGGAACACCTTCCTCGGACGGTGGTTCCCGGACAACAGATACGTCCGGGACTATCTCATGAAGGACGTCGCCCACGACCAGACCCGGGAGGTCGACTGGGTCAGCGGGGCCGCGATGTTCATCCGAGACGACCTGGTCGACGCGATCGGCGGGCTCGACGACCGCTACTTCATGTACTGCGAAGACACCGATTTCTGCAAAAGGACGTGGGAAGCGGGCTACAAAGTCGTCTATCTGCCGACGGCCGTCGTCACCCATGCGATCGGCCGGAGCACCGACCGCGTCGCGAACAAAATGATCGTCCGGTTCCACAAGTCGATGTTCCGGTTCTATCGGAAACATTTGATCCCCCGCGTCTGGGTGCCGCTACGACCGGGTTGTCTCCTATTGGCCGCTCTCGCACTCTCGACCCGGGCCGGGCTATTCTTGGCCGGGAACGCCATGGACGCCCTGAAGCGGAGGTTCGCGAAGTGAGGCACGTGCGCCCGGAAGCCTGGGCGCTCTACGCGGCCGCGTTTCTGGCGCCGCTGATCGGTGGACAAGTCAGTCTCGAAGCCTCGCCTCTCGACGGCAGCCCGGCCCAGGCGGTTTTGGGCGGAGGTGAACTCCCGCTCGGTGCGAGGGCCCTGATCGGCCTGCTCGTCGTCGCCGCATTCGCCGTCACCCTGATCCGGAACCGCGTCGTCCAGATCCCACGACTGGATATCGCGGGCGTGACCCTCGTCGTCGTCGCCGTGACCGGCTTCTCCGTCCTTCTGTCCGCCTTTCCCTACGTTTCGACGGTCGGTTGGGAAACCTGGGTGCTCTACGGCACCTGCTTGTTCGCGGGCGTCGCCATCGTCGGCCGCAGGGCGGGAGTACGCGGGCTCCTCTGGGCGGTCGTGGCCGGAACGACGCTGTCGGCGGCGAAAGGCGTCGCGGAGTTCGGGGCCTTTCGGGCGACGGAACCGGGACACCGCATCTTCTCCGACTGGAACAACCCGAACGCGTTGGCGGGAATCTTGGCTCTGGCCCTGCCTTTGTCTCTCGGCTTGCTTTTGACCGCCGAACGCGCCGAGGCTTTGGCGGCCGGAGCGTGCGGAACCTTGATGCTGTTCGCGCTTGTCTTGACCCAGTCCAAAGGGGGCATTTTGGCTGCCGGGACGGGCCTCTTGACCGCTCTCGTCCTGACCTTGGTCTGGAAGGGGGCGAAGCCGGCGCTCAGGTCGGTCGTCCCGCTCGTCCTCGCCGCCTTGCTCGCGTTCGCGGCGACACGGCCGATCGGGGGAGACGGAGGATCGGGGCTGTCACGGCTTACCGACGCTTCAGCGACGCAAGAGCAGTCGGTCGGGTTCCGACAATTGCTGTGGAAGGGCACGGCCGACCTCGTCCGCGAGCGGCCCATCGGGTTTGGAATCGGCACCTACCGGTTCGAATCGGCCCGGCCGGGACTGACGGAGCAGACGTTCCACTCCCACCAGACGTACCTGCAAACCGCTATGGAGACCGGCGTGCCCGGAGTGATCGTCCTCGTCGCTCTGTTCGCGTTGTGGATCCGGACGTTCTTTTCCCGGTCGAAGACTTGGCCTTCACCGCACAGTTGGCTCCGGGCGGGCGTCGCGGGTTCAGTAGTGGCCGGGCTGACGGACGGACTTGTCGAGAGCAATCTGATCTATGTCGGCACAGGGGTGACCCTCTTCCTTGTCCTCGGAGCGGGACTTCAGGTCTCGAACGACGGGAGCGCACCGGAATCGACGCCGAAAAAACTCCGTTGGAGCGTCATGGTCGCCGGCTGCGCCGTCGTCGCCCTACTCTTGGTCCACGCCGCGTTGGTCGAGTCTCTCAAGGTCCAGGCGTTGTCGGCGATGAAAGAAGGCCGCCTCGAAGACGCCCGTTCGGCCGCGACGCTGGCGCGGTCTCTTGCGCCGAACGACGGTGAGGCGTACTATGTGTCGTCCTTCGTCGCCGGATCGGCCGCCGAGCGGTTTTCCGATCTACGGTCGGCCGCGGCGCTGCAGCCTTCGACGAAGTACTTGCGGGCCGCAGCCAAGGCCGCGCAAGCCACTGGAGAGCCGGCCTACGCGACGGGAGCGCTTCGAAAGGCCCTCGAGCGTGACCCGAACAACTTGGCGACCTTAGAGGCCCTGACCAAGCATCTGGACGATCTTGGAGACCGAGCGCTGGCCCTCCAGACTGCCAGGCGCCTTGTCGACGTCGAGAAGACGGTGTACTTCCAAGTCCGTGCCATCCCCCAACTCGTGCCTTTGGAAACGTACGACGCCCGGGTCTTTTTGGCCAAAGCCGAGTCGGACCCGCAGATCAAGGCCGAGCTTTTGTCGGAAGCCGTGGAGGGCTACGCCACGTATTTCGACCGGACGGTCGCGTTCGTCAAAGGACTCGCCTTACAGGCGAAGCGCTCGGACGTCACGTTCCTAGGGCACGACTTGGCCGAGGCCGAAGGCGTAGCCCAACGGGCACGGAAAGCGGCGGCCGAGGCGAAGGAGCTTTACTCGCGGTCGGGCGATTCCGGTTCGGCGTCCAAGGTCGACGCCGCGCTGTCCCGCATCCGGCTCGACTGAACTTCCACCCTTGGTGCGGCCTTCCCGTTCAGATACTCCCGCACCATTTTCGCCGCGATCGGGGCGGCGACGTCACCGCCATGGCCGGCGTTCTCGAGCATGACGCAGATAACGACCTTAGGCGATTCGATCGGTGCCACACCGACGAACCAACTGTGCGTGTTGTGGTCCTTCAGGTTTTCCGCGCTGCCCGTCTTGCCTCCCCATAGGAGCCCGCCGATCTGGGCGGTGCGCGCCGTCCCGACTTCGATCACGTGGACCATCGCCGACGTTAGCGTGTCCCACTGATGTGCCGGGAGATCGAGCCTTGAGAGGACTTCGGCCGGAACGAGACGGTTACCGCCCGACCCTTCCGGGTCTTTGACGGCGCGGACGATATGCGGCCGATAGCAGACGCCACGGTTGGCGATGAGCGCTCCGACTTCGGCCATTTGAAGCGGGGTCGTCGTCAACTCTCCTTGACCGATCCCGAGATTGACGGTGTCGCCCAACGACCATCGTCGGTCCCGGTGTTTCGCCCACCAGTCGACAGTCGGAAGGACGCCACGGGACTGGGAAGGAAGATCGATCTCGCTCGGCCTTCCGATTCCGAGCGCGTCGCAGGTCTTTAGGATGTTCTCCCGTCCGATCTTTCTCGCCAATTGGCCGAAGTAGGCGTTACAGCTCTTTGTGAACGCCCGGTCGAAGGCCACGGTCTCGTTCGGATGGTTCTTGCAAGCGACTTTCTTCCGTCCCACAAGGACATAGCCGGGGCAGTAGACCGATTCGTTCGGATCGAACACGCCGCTCGACATGGCGGCGAGCGTGATGACGAGCTTGAAGGTCGAACCAGGTGCGTAGGCCCCACTGACCGCCCGGAAGAACAGGGGGCGGCTTTCGTCTTCGGCGAGGGCGGCGTACTCGTCCTTACTGATCCCTTTGAGAAAGACCGAGGAGTCGAACGTCGGGTTACTGGCGAGACAGAGGACGCCGCCGTCGTTCGGGTCGATCATGACCACGGACCCCTTGTGGCCCTGAAGGAGCCCGAGAGCGGTCCGCTGAAGTCTGAGATCAAGGGAGAGGACGAGCGTGGATCCTGCCACCGCCTCGTCGGAACCCAGCGAGCGAATGGCTTTCCGTCGGGCGTCGACGGCCACTTTCTCCGTTCCCGGTCGACCCATGAGGTCGCGCTCGTACTGTCGCTCGATCCCCTGAAGGCCGACGTATTGCGCCGGATCGATCCCTTGAGCCTTCAGCCGTTTGTTGTCGTCGTCCCTCGGCGGTCGGACGTAGCCCATGATGTGGCCCAGTTCCGGCCCGGCCGAGTACGACCGCATGCCCTGTGTCTCGACCGAGAACCCCGGCAGTTCGTCCGAGAGTTCGGCGATCTTCGAGGCCATCGCGACGTCGGCTCCGATGTACACCGGGACGGCGAGGTCGCCGGCTTGCGGGACGAGACGGATGGCTTTTTTCAGCGCTTGAGGCTCGATCTGAAGGATGGCCGCCACACGGTCGACGACGGCCGGATTCGCCATGGCCGTCCGCGGACGCGCGAGAACCGTGATGCGAGGTTCGACTCCAGCGAGCAACCGTCCGGCCCGGTCGACGATCCGGCCCCGGGGCGCGAGTTTTTTGACGACGGCGATGCTCGAGACCTCGGCCCGCTCTTGGAGCTCGGAGGCCTGGACGATCTGCAGGAACCACATGCGGACCATGTAGCCGGCGATGACGGCGGTCACGGCGAACGGTAGGGCCAAGAGGCGCGCGTCGATCGCCCTGTCCGTCGGGGCGTGGATCACCGACATTTTAGCCGTCGGGCCCCTTATGCGTCCGGCAGCGAGCCTTGGGAGCGCTGCCGGGTCGGTACGCCTTTCGGATCCGTTCCGGGCAATAGCGGGAAGCCCTCAAGCCGGAGTCGACGCAGACTTCAACGAGGACGACGTTGTCGTTCACCGGCAGCCTTCCGTCGCCCCTGCCTTCAGGCGTGGGATTCGTGTCGCCGTGTTTTTCGGCAGGCTTGTCACGCTTGGTTCCAGAAGGCCCTGCCTGAGCGGGTTCGGCCCCTTCGGGCGTTCCTTCCGTACCGTCGGCCCCCGAAGCTTCGTCCCCGGGCATGCCCGTGTCGGGTTCCTGGACTTCAGGTTCGGGTTCCGTCGTCGGTTCGGCCGCCCCGCCGTTCTCTTCGCGCGGATCGTCAACGACAGGCTCGTCGGCCGTACGGCGGCTCGAACCGCCTCTCATGCTGCGCGGCTGCTCGCCGTAGACCTCTTGTGCGTAATTCAAGATGTCGGCCCATAGTGGAGCGACCATGTGACCGCCCATGACGTAATCGTCCATGGGGCGGTAACGCACCCGGCCCTTCGCGTCTTTCGTCTCGTTCGCGACCCATCCGACCCCGATGAACTTGTCGGTGTAGCCACAGAACCAGGCGTCCTTGTTCTCGCTGGTCGTGCCCGTCTTGCCCCGTGCGTTCGTGACGTCGCCCGCCCGGGATCCCGTGCCGCCCGCGACCACGCCACGGAGGCAGGAGTCCATGCCGAGCGCCGCTTCGGGGCTGAGCTGCCGTCGCTTGAAGTTGGGGCCGAACACTTTGACGGGCAACCCGTCCGGGCCGATGATGCGGACGATGCCGAACGGGGTGAACCGGTCGCCGCCGCTCTGGAACACGCTGTAGGCGGTGGCCAGTTCCATCGGCGTGACTTCGTCGGCTCCGAGCGCGATCGTCTCCACCCGCGGGAGATCGCTTTCGATCCCAAAGGCGCTATGGGACATGGCGATGACGTTGTCGAGGCCCACTTTGTCCATGGCCCACATCGCCGGATTGTTGATGGACTGGGCCAAGGCCCGCCGGACCGAAACGTCGCCGCCCTGGCCTCCGCCGCGGATGGGCCGCTTACGGCCTCGGTCTTCGATGTAGTACTTCTCGTTGCTCACGGACCCGTCGGGATCCAGAGCGCCGTATTCGAACGCGGTCGCATAGACGAGGGGTTTGAACGCCGAACCCGGCTGTCTACGGCCTTGCGTAATGACGTTGAACTGGTTCTTCTTATAGTCGGGCCCGCCGACCATCGCGAGGACGCCGCCGCTCGCGTCCATGAGGAGGAACGCCGACGTGGTGATGCGCAGACCACGGTTCCGGGAGACCATGCGCTTGACCTCTTTTTCGGCGTACGCCTGCAGTCTGAGGTCGATCGTCGTTTCGATCCTGTAGCCGCCGGACGTCAGGTCGATGTCCGGCAACTCCTTGCGGACGACGGACTTCACGTAGTCGCAGAAGTAAGGGGCGATCCGGTCTTGGCTCCCGGTCACCCGCTTCTTCAGGACGATCTTCTCCTTTAAGGCGCGGCCGTACTCCGTTTCGGTGATCCAGCCCTCGTCGTGCATGATGCCGAGCACGACGTCGCGGTTGTGCAGGGCCGTCTTCATGTCGACGTACGGGTTTTCGTCGCTCGGACGTCGGACGCACCGGGCCAGGAGCGCGGCCTCGCTCAAAGTGAGCTTATCGGCCGTCTTTCCAAAATAGACCTCGGCCGCCGCGGCGATCCCATACGCGCCGGCCCCGTAGAACACCTGGTTCAGGTAGAGCTCCAGGATCTGCGACTTGGTGAGCTGACGCTCGATCATGGTCGCCAGCGCCATGTCCTGGACTTTTCGGTCGACGGTCTTGCGGGAGTTCGTGTACGTGCGCTTGACGAGCTGCATCGTGATGGTGCTGCCGCCCTCGACGCGCTTGCCGCTCACCGTCGAGAAGACGGCGCGGCCCATGCCCCAGAAGTCGACGCCCTGGTGGTCGTAATACCGCTTGTCTTCGGCTGCCAGGGTCGCGTCGATGACCCGCTTGGGGACGTCTTGGATGCGGATCGGCTTACGGAACTCCGTCGCCATCGACTCCATGACCTTGCCGTCCTTCGAAAGGATCAAGGACCGGTCTTTCGCCACGAGCTTCATGCGCTCGGGGAGGTCCGGGATCATCGCCGCCGCATCGTCGAGCTGACGCTTGGCGTACAACGCGCCGGTCAGACCGACAAGGAAGGTCAGTACGAAGAGGGTGCTACACCCGATCTTGAGCCGACGCCAGAATTTCGGCCTCTTTCCGACCGAAGGCGCCCGTGGGATCGCCGAAGTCCTAGCCAAGTGTCTAGCGATTATGACGTGGCAGATAGCCGGGTCGTTGCTAACCTGAGACCGTCGACGCCAAGCGACGTAGGACCTCTTCGGTCTGGCTTCCGATCAGCGCGAACTTGTAGCCGCCCGTCTCCCACACGTGGCTGTGCGTGTTCGGGCCTTCCAGGCGCTTCAATCTCTGTCCGTCGAGCTGGCCCTGGATCTGGAACAACGAGAGGTGGCCGTCTTTGCTGTCGTACACGGACATCAAAACTTTGGTCCCCCGTGGGGTCATCTTACGGACGGAGCTCAGCTTCCAGGGGGCTTTCAGGCGGTAGGGCCTGAACCCGAGGTCGCGGCCGTACTCGGCCAGTTCGTCTTCGGGCGTGACCCGCTTCGCCCCGGCGACGATGAGTTCGAATGCCCTCTGAGGGAAAGAGGGGCTGAAGTCGACGGACGTGTACTCGACCGAGCCCGCTTGGTCGCCTTTACTGTTGAAGGTCTGCAGCCGGAGGACGACCCAGTGGACGGTGTCGACCCAGGCCCGGGCGTTCACGCGGCCGGACGGGCCGGTGACTTCGAGGAGCTTCGTCGCGACGCCGGCGACCTTGCCACCGTCGGACTCGGACACTTTCGTCCCTGGGAACATACCGGCCAAGCGGCCGAGCCTCATCGACGATTCCCGCTCTCGGGCCGGAAACTCCCGGATGACGTTGCGCGACGGGAAGTAGACCAGTCGCTTGCGTCCGTCTTCGACCGCGATCTCGCCCTTGTTCGGGCCTGTGGACGTCACTTCGGTCCTCATCCGGAAGCCGTCCCGATAGACCTTTTCGGTGACGAGCCGGCGGTCGCCCTGATCGGGGACTTGCACGACGCGGACGCCGGACAGCCGGACCCGTGAGGCGGCGTCCATGACCTTTCGGAACAACGGATGGACGGTCGGCGGCGGGCCCTCGTGCCGTCCGCGGGGCTTCCCTTGAGCGGAGACGGCGACCGCCGAGAGGGCGATCCAGACGAAGAGGGCGGCGCGGATCATCAGGATCTGGGCTTCGGCGCCTCTTGGGTCCAGGCCACGCCGAGACCGCTCTCGAGGTTGGCGTCGTTATGGGCCGTCAAAAGGCTTTCTTCCAGTCCGGCCGACGCCTGGGCGACGGGACCGTTCGGGGCGTCGGGCCTTTCCGGGGCCGGCGGCTTGGCCGACAGGCTGACGAACGCGAACGCGGCCAGCGCCGTCGCGGCGACTCCACCGGACAGCCACGTCCAGACGGCCGTGCGCCTCTTCTTCGGGGAGACCGCGAGCAAACGCCCGTTGAGCTTGCTGCGCCAAGCAAGGCTCGGCTCGGGATCGGGAAGGTCGTGGACGATCTTTCCGAGGCCCGCCGAAGCCTCCAAGGCTTCGTCCAACGCCAAGACGACGTCCGGCGTCATCGGCTGTTCCTCCGACAGCTTCCTCATGTGTCCGTTGTTCATCATATCAAACTCCCGTTCCCGTGGCCAAGTACTGGCCGATCACTTTCTGCAGGTGCGCCCTTGCGAGGAACAGTCGGCTCTTGACCGTCCCGACGGGCACGTCGACGGTCATCGCGATCTCTTCGTAAGCCATGTCTTCCTTGTCGTGAAGCAAGAGGACCGTCCGGAGCTTTTCGGACATGCCTTCAAGCGCCCGTTCCAGGACTTCGGCAAGTTCTTCGTTCATGACGAGCTCCTCCGGGCTCCACCGGTTGTCGGCGAACTCGATCGGCTCGTCGTCCGAAACCGAAGGTTCAAGGCTCGTATGGACCGGGGTACGGTCGCCTTTGCGCGACCGGTCGACGCACAGGTTATAGGCGATCCGGAAGAGCCAAGTCCTCAATGACGCCCTTCCGTCGAACCGGGACATCCCTTGGAACGCCTTGATGAAGACCTCTTGGGTGACGTCCAACGCCTCCTCCTCGCTCCGAAGCATGCGGCGCACGAAGCCGAGCACTCGGGTCTGGTAGGCGTCGACGATCCTCCCGAACGCTTCGTAGTCGTTCCGGAGGCACTTCGCCACCAGGGCCTGTTCGGTCGCGGTGTCGATCTGACGTCTTGAACTCAATCGGCCGGCTCCTGCGAGTCCGCTCATCTGACGGTACAGACGAACACGGCCCCGCGGGGTTCACTGTCCCATTGTAGGCGGGGACCGTTCCTTCACCTGTTTTTGGCCTATCCCGGGGCCCGGTCCCCGGACAAGGACGTATGAAGGACCCGCTCGACGCACACGCAGTCCTTCCACGCACCGTCCAGGCGTCCGTGCGAGCGGTGCGTCCCGACCGTCCGGAAACCCAGGCGCCGCAGGACCGCCAGGCTTGCCCGGTTTTCAGGAAAGACGCGCGACATCAACTTGTGAAGTCCATGGGCTACGGCCGCTTCGACGAGTCCCTCCATCGCGACCGTTCCGAGCCCCCGCCCCCTCAGGTGCCTCCGGACATAGACGGAAAACTCTGCGATACCGCCGTAACAGCACCGGTCCGAGTAAGGGAAGGCAGCGGCGAACGCAACCACGGTCCCGTTGAGCTCCACCACCACTTTCGGCAGGTCGCAATCGAACCAGTCCCGGATGTCTTCGGCGGTCCGCGACCTTGTTTCGAAGGTCGCCACCCGGTCTTCGATGCCCTCGTTGTAGGCGGCCGCCATGGCTTCCGCATCGGACGGCAGGGCCGCGCGGACTTTGAGCCCCGAGGCCCCCGGTGCGACCGACCCGGAATTGGGCCGCTCGCTCGACAAGAGGGCGTAGACCAGACTGTCCTTCCGCTCGCCGTCCGGTAGTCGGACGTCCGACCGGAGGGTGCCTTCGTACACCATCCCGCACTTCTCGGCGACGCGGGCACTGGCGCGGTTCTCCGGGTCGCACCGCCAGACGAGACGCTCGAACCCCCACTCGTCGAAACCCCACTGGATCAGCGCCTTCAAGAGCCGCGTCCCCGTCCCTTGGCCGGACCTGTCCGCACGGATCCACATCCCGATCTCGGCGTTCCGCGATTCCAGGCTCCCGACCCGGATGTGGTACCCGGTACTGCCGACGAACGACTCGCCCTCTAGAACGGCCAACGTGAAGTCTTCACGGTCGTCGAACTTGCGCACAAGTTGCTCGACGGTCTTTTCATAGTCTTGCGCCGTGGAGTCCGGTCTGGCCCACGGCATCCAAGGACGCAGGTGCTCGTAAGACGATCGGACGGCTTCGGCAAGGTGCACCCCGTCTCCGGGGCGATAGGCTCGGACCGTGAGCCCGTCGGCGAAGAGCCGGCGCGGGGGCCATGTCGCAGCGTCGAGGTCCATTCCCCAATCTACCTGTGAGCCCGTGAGCTACGGCGCCGTCGAACGGAGAGAAGCTGGCTGGCGGACTAGGATTCGAACCTAGACTGACGGCACCAAAAACCGCTGTCCTACCATTAGACGATCCGCCAACAGGGAGCGATGGTACCCCGCCGCGTCGGTTCGGGAAGCGAGGTCCGAACCGCGTCTGGGACGTGTATCCTCGCACCATGCAGCCACGCCCGTTCGAAGAGACCATCCATACCGACTTCGCGTCGCGGCTCGACTATGCCGGGTACCTGAAGCTCGAGGAGATCTTGGCCGCGCAAAGCCCGTTGAGCGACCCTGTCCACCACGACGAGACGCTCTTCATCATCCAGCACCAGACCTCCGAGCTCTGGATGAAGCTCGTCATCCACGAACTCAAAGCGGCGATGGCCTTCATCCGGGCCGACCAACTCGAACCCAGCTTCAAGATCCTTGCCAGGGTCAAGCACGTCCAGCGGATCCTCTTCGAACAGTGGGCCGTCCTCGAAACCTTGACTCCGACCGAGTACGCACAGTTCCGAGGCGTGCTTGGGAATTCGAGCGGGTTCCAGTCGCATCAGTTCCGGACGATCGAGTTCCTTCTGGGCAACAAGGACGCCGACTCCGTCCGTGTCTTCCGGCACCGTCCGACGGTCGAAGCCTCTTTGAACCAAGCGCTCCACGCACCGAGCATTTACGACGAGTTCCTCCTCTACCTGGTCCGCCATGGGCTCGCAAAGAGGGAGGACGTCGAGCGGGACTGGTCCATGCCCTATGCGGCCAAGCCAGGGATCGTCCGGTCGATCAAGGCCATTTATGACGATCCGTCGGCGAACTGGGACGCCTATGAGATGTGCGAGAAGCTCGTGGACGTCGAGGAACAGTTCACCCTTTGGCGCGTCCGGCACATGTTGACCGTCGAGCGGATCATCGGGCACAAAATGGGGACTGGCGGAAGTACTGGTGTAAGTTTCTTACGTAAAGCTATCCATATCCGCCTATTCCCGGAACTCTGGGACGTGCGGACGGAGATCGGTGCATGAATTTGCCGGCGACGGGCGCCCTGACCGAGGGAGTGGTCCGAGAGTGTCTTGCACCCCTGTTCTCGTACACGGTGCAGGGGATGTCGGTCTGTGACGACCCTGACCCTTCGGTCGCAAACGGGGACGGCTTCAGCGGTGCTTATCTTGCGAACCATTCACTGGGCCGACCCCCCGACGCGACGCTGGACAACGTCGTTCGTGCGATGCGACTGTGGTACGGGAGGCTCGACGAGTGTTGGGAAGACGACCGCTGGATGTCTGAAGTCCAAACGTTCCGATCCCAGATCGCCCTCCTTCTTGGCCTGGACGTTCCGGACTGCGTCGTCCCGAAAACGTCGGCCGGACAAGGCCTGCGAGCTGTCCTCAACGCCTTTCCGCTCGACCGTCCTTTGCGGGTCGTCGCTACTACGGGCGAATTCGACAGTATAGATTTTATTTTAAAAACTTATACACAACGTGGAAGAGCAGTTGTCAAGTGGGTGCCTCCGGGCGGACGTCAAGGCGGCGTACCCGTCTTCGGGCCCGCCGACGTCTGTGCCGCGGTGACGCCGGACACCGACCTCGTCATCGTCTCGAGCGTCTTCTTTGGGACGGGCCAGATCCTACAAGGGGTGGAGGACATCGTGGCTTGCGCCAAGCGGCACGGCGCGCGCGTCCTCGTCGACGCCTATCATGCGGTAGGAGTCGTTCCGTTCGACATGACGGAACCCGAGGTCGATTTCGTCATCGGCGGGAGTTACAAATATCTCCGGGGCGGCCCGGGGGCGTGTTATCTTGCCATCGCGCCCCAGGTGCTGGACGACGATCGCCTGCAGACGCTCGATACAGGATGGTTCGCCAAAAAGGACGTGTTCGCATACCGCAGGCCGGACCCGCCCGAGTACGCCACTGGAGGGGACGCGTGGATGGAAAGCACGCCGCCGGTCCTGACCGCCTTTCAAGCCAATCCCGGGATCCGCACGACCCTGTCCGTCGGTGTCGGACGGGCCCGGGCGTACAACTTGGACCAACAGGACGCGCTCAGAGACCGATTCAGGTCACATGGCGTCGACTGCTTCCAGCCCCCGGACCCCGAGGCATATGGCGCCTTTACCCTCGTCCCTCACCCGGACGCGTCGGGTCTTGCCGCCCGACTCAAGGAGAGAGCGGTCACGGTCGATGCCCGCGGCGGGTTCGTACGGTTCGGACCCGACTTCTTGACGACGACCGACGAACTCGAGGCCGCGGCCCAAGCGACGGCCGCTTGTTGGGGATGACGCCGAGCGGCGGCCCTCGTCACGATCAGGGCCGCCGCGTTCGCGTCACGTCCAGACTCGGACTTAGCGTTTCCTTCGCCGTGCGAGGACAAGGGCTCCGACCGCCATGCCGATGAGAGTGGTCGGTTCCGGAACCGGATTGACGCGCCACCGGCCGTTCGGGAGGTCCAACGAAAACTCGAGAGCGGTCACTCCGTCCGACGCGAACGTCGCGTTGCCCGCCGCGTTGCCGAAGTCGGTACCGATCGAGTAACCCCAGTCGCCTTGCCTCCGGAACTTGAATTCGTACGCTCCGGCCGCGAAGACGCCCGTGTACCGGTGAAGGCCGTTACCCATGTCGGTAAGGGACGCGAAGGGGTCGGTCCAGCCGTTCACCGAGCCCATCATCTCCCAACCGAACAGACCCGAATCGGACCAACCGACCCGCTTGTCGCCGTTCGGCATCCAACCGTCGGCGTACGACGTCGACGGATTGAAGAAGAACGTGATCTCGCCGTTCGCATTGGCGACCGTCCGGGCATTGGAGGGCGGCCCGTTGAACGACCAGTCCGGTGTCGTGCATTTGAACTCGTAGCCTTGACCGGCGGTCAGTCCCGTCGCGGTCGCCGTGTAGACTCCGCTGCCCGCGAACGTCTCGCTCATCGTCAGGTCGCCAAGGTTGCCCCAGTCGTTGAACTCGCCGCGGACGACGTATTGGGCCATCGAGGCCGTCGACACCAGGGCGGTGACTGCAAAGAAAGCGGTCCGGATCATCATTTCCACTCCGTCACTAACGGCTCCATTCTATTAGATGCGAGGGACGATTACGTTAGGGATACGTATTCTTCAAACCCCAAAACCAGCCCGTTTCGGCAAAATCCGGCAGAATTGCCAGCGGTCGACCGTTCCTGGCCAGAATCGGCTTCATGGGCCAGAATGGAACCTGAATGTTCTTCACGAAGTACCCGCATCCGGCCAACTTCTCGTTCGTGAGGGACTACGACGAAGCCTCGGGGCGGGCTCTTGCCGGAAGTCGAGAATTCGAACTCAGAGTCCGGAGCTATGAGAACGGCCACTTTCGGATGTTTGCCGACGATCCGCACGTCTGGCGTACCGGATTGACCCTGTCCGGACTCGAAGCGCCGTCGCCGGCCGCCGCCGGCCGCGTCGAAATCGGTAAGCCGTTCGACCTGACCTTGCTCGACGACGATGGCCGACCCGTCGTCGCGACCGTGCCAGGGCAGGGGTTCGGCGTCAGCGGGCAGGCCTCGCTGTTCCAGTTCGAAGTGCCGCCCGACAGCCTCTACTTCGGAATGGGTGAAAAGTGGTTCGGCAGGCTCGAGCTCTCTGGAGTCCGGACGAAGTTCTGGAACACGGACGTTTGGAGCGACTTCCACTGGGGACAATGGAGCGAACACGCCGCCGACCCCCCGTATTTCTCGACGCCGTATCTGGCCGTCCGGACTTCGGCGGGGTGGACCGGGTTCCTGTTGGACGACCCCGGCGTCACGTTCATGGAAACCCCGGGAAAGGACGCCACCCGGGTGTTCGTCGAGTGGCAGCGCACGTCCAACAAACTGATCTTGGGGTCCGAAAACGGTCGGCCGGACTTGTGGATCCTCCATGACAAGACGCTTGCAGGTTTGACGCGCAAGCTTCAGGCGTTGGTCGGAAAGACTCCTCTGCCGCCCCTATGGTCTCTGGGTTACCACCAGTCCCGTTGGGGATACGGAGGGCACGACGATCTCATGATGTTGGACCAGAGGTTCGAGAAGGAGGAGATCCCTTGCTCGGGGCTTTGGCTCGACCTCGACTACATGGACGGGTTCCGCATCTTCGAGACGAGCAAGAAGCAGTTTCCAAAGGGCGCCCAAGCGACGGCCGATTCGCTGGCCAAGAACGGGCGCCGGATCGTCCCGATCATCGACCCTGGCGTGAAGAAGGAACCTGGCAACAGGGTTTACGACGAGGGTCGCGAACACGACGTGTTCTGCAAGAACGTCGAAGGCGGCGAGTTCGTCGGGCTCGTCTGGCCGGGCGAGACCGTGTACCCGGATTTCAACCTTTCCTCGGTCCGGTCGTGGTGGAGCGGCCACGTCGCGGAGTTCCGGCGGTCGGGCTTTGGGGCGGCTTGGATCGACATGAACGACCCGTCGACGGGGCCCGTCGATCCCAACGGTCTGTTGTTCCACGGCGGTGTGGTCCCGCACGGCGTCTTGAGGAACCAATATGCGCTCGGGATGCAGATGGCGACCCGCGACGGCTTCCTCCAGGCGTTTCCGGACGAGAGACCGTTCCTTCTGTCACGGTCGGGGTCGACCGGTTCGAGCCGCTACTCGGCGATTTGGACCGGAGACAACGTTTCGAACGAACACTATCTCCGGCAGTGCGTCCCGACCGTCCTCGGAATGTCGCTCAGCGGCCTTCCCTTCTGCGGCCCTGACGTCGGGGGGTTCGGAGGCGATGCGGGCCCGGAACTCATGTCCCGTTGGATCCAGGCGTGCTTCTTGTTCCCGTTCTTCCGGAACCACTCCACGAACGACAGCCGGTACGAAGAACCTTGGCGGTATCCGGCGAAGACAAAGGCCGTGATCGCACGGTTCATCCGCCTCCGCTACACCTTCCTTCCCTACTTGTACCAATTGTTCGCGGACCACGAAGAGACAGGCGAACCGATCGTCCGACCGTTGATCTACGCCTACGACGAACCGGATCTCGCGTCGGCCGATGGCCAGTTCCTCATCGGTCCTGAACTGTTGCAGGCGCCCGTCTTATCGCTAGGGGCCAAATCGGTCGATGCCGTCCTTCCGGGCGAGACGCCGTGGTTCGACCTCGCTACAGGAGACTGGTTCCAGCCTGGCCGCCACAAGCTCAAAACCAAGAAGAGCGAGAGCCCCTTGTTCGCCCGGCAGGGTGCCCTCGTCCCCGTCCAGGAACGAGTCTCTCTCGATGGGTCCGTCGATTTGAGCTCGCCGACGTTCCTCGTGGCCCTGCATCCCGACGTGGACGGCACGTTCCGGACGGTCTACGTGGCCGACGATGGGGTCAGTTTCAGCTATCAGAAGGGCGAACGGTCCGCCATCGAGGTCGGGGTGACGTCCAAGAAGGGAAAGGTCCGCGTGGACTGGCGACAGGTGCAGGACGGGTTCGGGCCGATACGGCCGAAGTTCTGGTTCTTGGGCGGGCGTCCGGACGTCACGGTGAACGGCGCGAAGGTGCAGGGTCGGACACTGGAATTCGCCTTTACGGGCCGTCCGATCGACGTGTGGGAGGTCTAGCGGACCTTGCGCGAAACGGCCAGCCCGACGGCCATGAGGACCGGCAAGGCGGCTTTGACGGCCGCGTTGTCAACGCTCGGTGCGTGGAGCCCAGCGGCTTGGGCCGTGGCGACGAGACCGATGAGAAGGAAGACTGCGACCGTCCATGTCCGCATGCCCTTGGGCCCTGCAATCCGCGTGCCACGGGCAGGTCGGGAACTTTCTTCGGCCCATGACCCTCAAATCCCCTAGGTAGAAAGCCAACACTAGTACTAGAGCCATGTCTCAGACCCTAGCTTGTCCGTTCGTCGAGATCGAGGAAACGATCCCCGAGACGCTGTTCGTCTTGAAACATCCTCCTTCGAACAAGTTCGGCTGCTATTGCCACCAGGGTGTGCACGGTCTCGCATGTTTCAGCACGGAGGGATCGGCCTTCCGGTTCGCCGAGTGGATCGACCTCAGCGGTATGGCGTGCATCGAAGTCAGCTTCGACGAGGCCCGGGAGATCGCCAAAGCCCGTCCGATGCCGATCGTCAGCGTGATGCTCTTGGACGACCTCGCCGAACCCAAGATCCACTTCGTCCGCTAGTCGCCCGCGACTCTGCCGGTCTCGGCCACAACCCCTAATTCTCGGGGTGAAGACGGCGACAAGTCTGCCGTTATCCATTGTGGGACGATACGTCCCGAATGCTTATCGTGCCCTTGTCAGGACCCTATTTCGACCCGGCCGTCCGGTCGGCGTCCGTTCTCCGGCTGCAACCTGCCGTCGGCCAGCGGCCGCTCGGGCGGAACGTGCACCGGCCTGCCGCAGACGTCGGAACGACGGCTGCGGCCGACCTCTCGCCACCTGCGGCGCCGTCTCAGCGGTCGCGCGCCGCCTCCGCCGTTTTAGGCTACTTGGCCGACCTCGTGGACAACGTCCAGTCCGGCATGGAGCAGAACCGTCGTGCGACGGATCCTGCACGTGCGAACCGCAGGTTGCTCGACACCGCTTCGGAACTGGCCGATTCGATGGTCACCGAAGCCCGCGTCGAAGGACAACCGTTGTTCGGCCGCCCAGGTCAAGGCCCTCAGGCCGCCTATGAGAAGCAGTCCCGCACCGCGGTCGAAGCCCAAACCGTCGATCAGGCACGAGGACTGCTGACCGAGGCGTCGCGCTTGTTCCGGTCGTTGCAGCCCAGTACGGCCGAAGAAGAAAAGAGGGCGAACTACGTCCTCGGTAAGTTCAGGGACCGTGTCCGGGACGCTTCGACGTCCGGAACCGGCCCTGTCGACTCAACCCTTTAGTCCGGTCTTCGCGGCCATGTGCCGCGCGACCGGGCCGGGGACGAACGGGGTCGCGTCGCCCCCGAGACGTGCGACCTCCCTCACGACCGAGCTCGACAAGAACGAGTATTCGTCTCGCGTGATCAGGAACAGGGTCTCGACGTGCGGTGCAAGTTTCCTGTTCGCCATCGCGACTCGGAACTCGTATTCAAAATCGCTGACAGCCCTGAGGCCTCGGACGATGACGTTGCACTCTTGCGAATCGGCGTAATCCACGAGCAGGCCGGAAAAGACGGCCACGCGGACGTTCTTCAGCGATCCTGCGCACTCTTCGAGCAGGGCGGCGCGGTCGTCGACGGACAAGAACGGGCTCTTGTCGGAATTGACGCCGATCGCGACGATCATTTCGTCGAACAGGCCTGAAGCCCGTTCGATGATGTCGAGGTGTCCGAGTGTCGGCGGGTCGAACGAGCCAGGGTAGATCGCGCGTCGCATCGGGCCGGAGTTTAGCGTCCTTGGGCCGTGTCGACGGTCGGTGACGGCGGGTCCGTCAGCAACAAGAGGCGCGTGACGCGCCGTCGGGCCATGTTTTCGACTCGGAGGCGCCCGATGGGAAGGGTCACGGAGTCGCCCAGCTTCGGGACGTTGCCCAGCTCCTGGGCGACGATCTCGGCGAGGCCCTCGGTCGTATAACCCGTCTCAAAAGGTTCGACACCGAGGAATTCCAGGAGTTCGTCGTACCGGACGTCGGCGCGGGCCGTGACGCGGTTCGGCCCGGTCCTTTCGATCGGAGGCCTCTCGCTTTCAAGACTGTCTTCGAGTTCGCCGAAGACCTCCTCGACGACGTCCTCCAAAGTGAGCAGACCCGCGGTACCGCCATATTCGTCGCGGACGAAGAGGATCTGGGTCTTCTCTTGCCTCATGAGCTGGACGATGCGGTCCAGCGTCAGGCTCTCGGGCACGAAGACGGCGGGCCGGAGGACCTTCGACAGGGAGAAATCCTCTTCGTCCCAATGCCGGACAAGGTCTTGCAGATAAACGACACCGAGCACATCGTCGATGTCCTCCCCGCACACCGGGATCCGGGAATGGGCGACCGTCCGCATCGCCTGTGAAATCTCGGCCCGGGTCTGAGAGTCCGCGATCCACTTGATGTCCAGCCGGTGCACCATGACGTCCGCAGCGTCCAGCCGGTCCAGTTTGAGGGCGCGGTGGATGACGGTCGCCTGCGATTCTTCGAAGTGGCCCTCGTCCTTCCCGGCTTCGATCAGGAGCGATAGTTCCTCGCGGCTCACGACTTCGTCCGCTGCCCCGTCCATCGAAATCCCGAACGGCCTCAGGGTCAGTTCGCTGCCTTTGCGCGTCAACCAGATCAAGGGAGAGACCGCCATGACGAGGAAGCGAAGCGGCCCTGAGGTCGCCAACGCCGCTCGCTCTGGATTGGCAAGGACGGCGTACTTCGGCACGAGCTCCCCGAGGATGACAAGCGGGAGGGCGACGACGATGATCGATAGGAATTTGATGAGCGACACGGGAAGGAAGCCCAAAAATTTCTCGAGGACGCCGTGAAGGTAGGGCTCGGTCACGGAGCCTGTCGCGATGCCGCACAACGTGATCGCGACCTGCGTTCCGGCCACATAGACCGAGATATTGTCGAGCGCCTTAAGGACCTGCTTTGCAGAACGGTTCCCCTTCTTAGCAAGGGCCTCGATCTTGGTCCTGCGGGCGCCGACAAGGGCGTATTCCCCGGCGACGAAGAAGGCGCTTCCGATCAGCACGAGGATGCTGATCACGAGAGTCATCACGACTTCGCCGTCCATGTGTGGGCCTCAGTTTATCAAATCGGTCACGGCCTTCGGGCAAGGTCACGCCAAGGCGGGCTCTAACCGTTGCCGAAGGAAGACGGCCCGGTGCCTGTCGGCCGTCTTGGGATCCTGCGTCCCGTGGACTTCCATGGTCGACACCCACTGGTCCACGTCCCGGCTCGAAGCGGGGGCCCCGTCGATGCCTGCGCTTGCGGCCCACCTCACCCAACCGAGGACCCGGAGAGCGTCGGCCAATGAGATGTCCGACGAGGCCACGGCGTATTCGACGGCCGACCGGGTCTTCTCCGTCAACGACCGACGTGTGATCTCACGACGGGCCTGGCGTTCCTCGGCCAAAAGGTACTCACAGGCGCCGGAAAACTCGACGATCGCGCCCGTCGTCGCGCTGACTTGGAAGAACGCTCCCACTGCTCGGCTCGATTCGCCGAAGAGACCCCTCGCCGTCAACCGCCAGGCGGACAAGGCTTTCAAAACGGCGGGCAAACGCTTCGTATGGGCCAGGCCGATCAAGTGGAACAGGGCCGAGAGCCTTCGGCCCTCCCCCGCGTTGTAGGGGCTCGACGTCAGGTGACCGTACTGGGGCGACCACATGAACGTCATATGGCTTTCGAACTGCCGGACGACGGACGAGACGGCCGAGTGGGCGTTGCTCAGGCTCCAACCGGCGGTCAAGGCTTGGAGCCTGAAGTGGTCTTCTTCGTTGACCATCACGCTGACCGTCCGTGACTTGTCCAGCAACAGGCAACGGGCGGGTTCCCGGTGTTGGAACTCGGGCGAGATCAGACGGCAACCTAGGAGAAAGTCGCGTTCCGCTTCTGAGATCCGGAGGGTGAAGTCGAGGGCCGAGTCGGCGGCCACGCCCTTGGCCAATTCTTGGACGCTCTTGAGCTCCTCGATCGTTGCGACGTGCGGAAACCGCTTGCCGCAGACGTTACGGGCAAAGCGGACGCGAGTGCTGACAACGATGTCCGATTCGGGAGCGTCGGGACCGAGCCAGGCAGGCGGAGTCATGCTCCGCAACACCATCTTCTTCCAGCTTTCGCTTTCCGGTTCGATCCGACGCATCTACTCGATCTCGAACGTGAAACGGTGGGCAGGCTTGCCGGCGACTTCGATCTGGGCGACGTAGGTGCCGGGCCTCCAGTCGCGGTCGACCAAGAACTCCGCCTTCAACATGCTGTCCTGAAGGGCGAGCGCCGGTTGTTCGACGCTTCCGATTTCGACTTCCCCGTTCCCGCGCTTCCGGAAAATGCGCCACACGACTTTGGGTTTCGTCGTGTCGATGCCGCGCGTCGAGACTTGCAGGTGGATCTTGCGTTCGGTCGACTTCAGACTCTCCCGTTTGGGGCCGGGAAGGCCGTGCCCGTCGTCGGCCGCGATCGAATGGGCTCCGAAAACGAGCTTTTGAGACTGACCTGTCACGACATAGTCCCGCTCCAAGAGTTTCTCGCCGTCGAGCGTGACGTCGACGGCGTAAGTCCCGACTGGCCAGTCGTTGGCCAAGGTCACTTCGGCCCGCATTTCGTCGCCTTCGACGTTGCCTTCCAACGTCTTGATCTGCTTACCGGACCCCGCGACCGTGTTTTTGGCGGTGAAGATCCAGACCGCTTTCTCGCCCTTGGCCGCTCGGTCCAGACGGACACGGAACCGCTGTGTCCGCTGCCGATAGTCGAAGGTTTCGACCTCCTTGCCCGGCTTACCGTCGACGTCGGACACCAACGCGAAGGCCTGGACTTGGAAGGGCGTCTTGGAGTCCGGCCCGACGGAGGCTTTCGGCGGCGCACACCCGACGGCGAAGGCCAAGAAGAGCGAAAGCGGCACGGCTCGCGGCACCCTGGGACTTTACTCCGAAGCCCTGGGGCGCAAGGGCCTCAGTCCGTGTCGACACGGCCCGGCTCGTCCCAGGGACGGTCGGGATAGGGGCGCTTGCCTTTGTGGATCGAATACCAGACGATGCGGTTGAGCCAGTAGAAGTCCGCACGGTCCAGTCCGGACCAGTCTAACGACATCGTCTTGTCGTGCCAGTACTTGTCCATCGCGGTCATCTCCTTGTCGGGATTCCGCTCGCCCAGCGGCACGTTGTTCTTGGCGACGGTGTACGGCGTCAGGTCCGGTCTTTCGACGAAGCATTCGGTGACAGGTGTGGCGATCGTGTCGAACTTGGTCATCGGCTTGAACCCCAACATCTCCTCGATCGAGCGCAAGATGTTCACCTGGGTCAAGAAGCCGCTGTTGACGACGCCCCGCTTCGAATACGGGCTCATGACGAGCGTGGAGGTGCGGTGTCCGTCGACGTGGTCGGGTCCGGCTTGAGCGTCGTCTTCCGTCACGAAGATGCACGTCTCCTTCCACACCTTGCTGTGCGAGACGATGTCGACGATCCGGCCGAGGGCGAGGTCGTTGTCGGCCATCATGCTGCGGGGGGTCGGATACGCCTTCGACGTCCCTTCCGTGTGGTCGCTCGGAAGCGACATGACGATCAGGTTCGGGACTTTGCCTTGCGCTTCGAACGAACGGAACTCGCGCTCGAAGACGTCCACGCGGCTTTGGTCGCTTTGGATCAGCGGCCAATAGTGGTAGTCCGGACACAAGACGGCCTTGAGACTGGGTACGCGCGTGTGGGCCTTGTACTTGAACTCGTTCCGTCCTGTTTCGCGGTCCTCCCAGGCTTCGAACCAGTCCTTCGGTTTGCGGGGTTCGTAGAGCGCCTGGTCGTCACCCGCCCACTCGCCATAGACTCGGACGGTCTTGCCGGCCTTCATCGCCGCGTCCCAGATCCGGCCCGTGCTGTTCAGCGCCATCGCGTCCTCACCGTCGTCCGGATACGTCCGCGAGTAGCCGACGTAGAAGTGCTCTAAGTATTCGTTGGCGCCGGCTTGGTTCGCCCATTGGTGGCCGTCGGCGCTGTTCGTCCCGCACACATAGGCGTTGTCGAAGAGCCCGAACGTGCGCGCCAGTTTGCGGTGGTTCGGCATGGCGGATTCGCCGATGCTGCACAGGGACGGATCGCCGTTGCCCTCCGGCATGTCGCCGTAGATCTCGTCGTAAGTGCGGTTCTCCTTGATGATGTAGATCACGTGCTTGATCCCACCCTGGTACACCTTCATCTTCGGCTTGTACAGGTCGGCGGGGGTGTTCCAAGCGTTCAACTCCGCGACTTTCGCCGATTGGACCTTCAGGTCGGCGCCGAGATCGACGACGCTCACGGTGCCCTGAAAGTCGTGCGCGTTCCGGGCTTTGGCGCCCTTGACGGAGTTCTTGACAGAGCCGTTGCCCTTCGTGTTGACCACGTACGCGGTACGGCCGTCCGAGGTCAGTTGGACGCCGGTCGGATAGTAGCCTGCCGGGTGGTAGCCCTTGACCCTTCCCGTCGCCGGATCGATGACGCACAGCGCGTTGTCGCCGCCGTTGCAGGCGTAGAGCGTGCCGTCCCGGTATGCCAGTTCGTTCGGCATAGAACCGATGACCTTCTTACCGTTGAACCGGAGCTCGATCGTCTTGACGACTTTCCGCTTCTTCCAGTCCACGACGCTGATGCTGTCGCT
Organism: Armatimonadota bacterium; assembly: GCA_018268395.1. Lineage (NCBI taxonomy): Bacteria > Bacillati > Armatimonadota > Armatimonadota bacterium. The sequence goes on from JAFDWQ010000008.1 coordinate 179,328, forward strand.
CATCGCGTTCGCCACGTACACGAGGTCGCCGGCCACCGCAAGGCCCGTCGGATGGAATCCGACGTAGACGGGCGACGTTCCGCCCGTCTTGAGGTCGACGATCGAGACCGTGCCTGTCGCGGTACTGCCTTCGTGCGTGACTTTGAGCTCCAGGTCCTGGCTAAGGTCTTTCTCGTCGTCCTCGTCAGGCGGTTCGCCGCCCCAGTTCGAGACGATCAGCGTCGACTCGTCCGGGCTCAGCCGCACCGTGAACGGCAAACGCTGCGCTTCAAGGTAGCGCAGGACCTTTCCGGTCGACGTGTCGACTTCGGCCGCGCTGCCGAGGTTCGTGCAGGCGACGTAGAGGCGGGAACCGTCGCCGTTCAGACACATGCCGCCGGGAACCGGGTTCGTCTTCTCGCCTTCCTTTTTGAGGACGATCTTCTGCGCCGCCTTCAGCCTTTTGTCCGAGTAATCGAAGACCTGGACGTGACCTGCGTCGGTCGAGACGTACAGGCGGTCGCCGCCGTGGGACCACAGCACGCCGTGGAACCCCGCATTGGCGCCAAGGGCGACGTCGCTACCGGCGACCATCCCCTTCCCCTCCACGAGGAACACCTTGTTCTTCGCCACGACCGCGACCAGACCGTCCTTCGGGTTCAGGGCGAGGTCGCTCAAACGCTGGTCGAACGCGACAGTACCGGGCAAAACGGTCTGTCCCGAAGACACGAGGAACGTGCCGTCCGGTTGGGGCCCCATCGCTTTACGGAACGGACTGAAGGGGCTGGCGAAGAGCACCCCGACGGCGATCAGGCTCAAGGCGGTGACGACGGCGCGTCGCATAGCGCGAGGTTACGCGGTCCGTGGACGGATTTGTGTTCGACGGAACGTTAAAGCGGGAGGGCGAATCCCCATTCCGGGCTTTGGTCGGGATCGCCGGGGCAAATCCTCTCCCCGACGCGGACCGCTCCCATCCCCTCATAGAGGGCGTGGGCGTGAGCAAGCTTTTTGTCGCTCCAGATCTCGAGGGTGTCGCACCCGCGGGCGCGCGCTTCCTCGATGACGGTCTGAGTCAGGGTGCGTCCGAGCTTCAGGCCCCAAGCGTCCGGGTGGACGTAGAGTCGGACGAGTTCGCAATCGGCGCCTGCGACACGCGGGTCGCCGTCGACGACGGTCGCGCTTCCCCGTTCCCCGGGAATGCGCCCGAACGTCATCAAGCCCACGCATCCCACGGCGCGCCCCTCGTGCTCGGCCGTCCAGAAGCGGTTCTCCGGTTCAGGATAGGATCGGGCGACGTCGAAGAGGTCGGCACAGTAGCCCTCAGGGTCCCAAGCGAACCCGTACCGGTCGTAGACGGTCTTGACAGCGTCGACGACCGCGTCCGTGTCCTCGGGTCGGAAGGGGCGGACGAGCGGCATCCGGCGAGGGTACCGCCCGCTCGTCCGGGCCCACGGCACCTTGACCTCGCCGAGGCCGACTGGTACAATCCAGGGCCCGGTTGGACCGTTAGCTCAGTTGGCAGAGCAGCTGACTCTTAATCAGCGGGTCGAAGGTTCGAGCCCTTCACGGTCCACCACTCTTTTGAACCTGTACCGTTCGGCCAGCGTACGGTTTTTCCATGCCCTAAGATCGGATTGACAGTTTAAGTGACAGTTTTGAGGGTCGCATAAACCGGGCAAAGACCTGCTTTCCGTGAGATGGCGCATTTTCATTCCCACATCGCTCCGTGTCGACCGCATCCGACATCAATTTCGTCACTGGGCAAAGCGAAACCGAAAAGGGCCGTCCTGATCGGGCCGGAGCAGAAGGGCACAGATCCACTCTTAACGAGCTCTGTGCAAGAATTCGGCGATGACGGTCCCTGACCTCGGACGTCTTGAACAGGTGGACCTGCGTGCCATTTGGACAAGTGAAGCAGGCTCTTTCACGCCCTGGCTTGCGTTGGAACCGAACTTGGCCCTCCTTGGCGAGGCCATCGGAGCGGAGCTCTTGCTTGAGTCCACGGAACGGCCCGTCGGCCCTTTCAGGGCCGACCTGCTCTGCAAAGACGTCAGCAGCGACACATGGGTCTTGATCGAGAATCAGATCGAGCGGACGGATCATGGCCACCTTGGTCAGCTTCTTACGTATGCTGCGGGCCTGAGTGCCGTGACGATCGTCTGGATCGCCCAGCGCTTCACCGACGAGCACCGTGCAGCGCTTGACTGGCTCAACGAGGTCACAAGCGAGGAAATAGCGCTGTTCGGGCTGGAGGTCGAGCTTTGGAGGATCGGGGACTCGGTTCCGGCGCCAAAGTTCAACGTAGTGTCGAGGCCGAACACCTTTGTCAAAAGACAAGTCGCCGAAAGGTCTGCCGCTTCGTCCAATGCGGGAGCCTTCTACACGGAGTATTGGTCCGCTTTTTGTGACAGCCTGAGAGCCGTGGGCAGTCGCTTCGGCACCCGGACATCGTCAGGCGATAACTGGATCGCATGGTCCGCAGGAAGAAGTGGCTTTGGCTACTGCTGCTTGGTCTCACGCCCCAAGAAGAGGGTGACAGCTCGCATATTCCTGCCTGGTTCGACGGCCAAGGACTGCTACAGGCAGTTACTCGAGCGGCGGGACGATCTTGATGCCGCACTCCCGGGCCTGTCATGGGAACCACGACCGACAAACGTTGAGAGCTACATTTCGCTTTACCTCGACGGTGCCGATCCCAATGACCGCACCGACTGGCCCCGCCAACACGAGTGGTTGAGAGCTCGCCTTGACGAACTCGACCGAGTCTTCGGCCCGGTGATACGGCAACTCCCGTAAGCCTGGACGGCTGCCTGGAAATGTGGTGCAGTAAGCAAAGGTCGGAGGGCAGAACCATTGGTCGGTCGTAGCGTTCACAGATTGCCTGCCGTCAAAAAGCGCTTCCCTCTACGTGCATGAGGACTTGCCGCCCGATGAGAAACGAGGCAGGAGAGCTGCCCTGCAGTTTGAAACTCAGGGGTGTCGGCTTGGCGTGAAGGTGACCGTCAGACCTGATCGGCCATGTAGCCAGCCCACCTACTGATAGGCGTTGAGGAGACGGTCCGGATACTTCTCGTAGAAGTGGTCGAAGAGCGTGACGACCTTATTGTCATAGTCAGTCTTCGAATAGCGCGCGGGAAGGCCCCTGTCGAGGGTGTCCTCGATCGCAAGTTGCACTCGTGACCGTGCGCTCATTCGGCCGCGCCAATCCAAGTCCAAGAGAGACTTCAGTCTGACGAGCAATTCGCGGGCCACCAGCTTCACTTGGGCTCTCTCTTCTGAGCTCAGTTCAGGGGCTGGGCGGGTCAGGATGTCAAAGATGACCAACTCCTCCTCCGTCAAGTTCTCCCGGACATGTCGCTGATCCTCCTCTCCCATTCCTTGGGTCAGTTCGACGAGTTGCTTGAACAGGCCCTCTATGTTCGCGGCACCGGCGTTGTAAGCGGCGATCAGTTCCTCGAACTTCATTAAGAAGTCTATGCGCGTCGGATTCAGTCGGATCATGTTGTCGAGCCGGGCCCGAATCGCCGCCTTCAACATCTCTAACTCCGTGCTCTTGTGCTCGGACTTATCAAATCGCCTCCGGAGCGCCTCGAAGTCTATTTTGGAGAGGTCGATATGCCTCGTTTCGGCGATGATGCTGACCCCTGCAATGGATTGGTCCAAGACATGAGCAATCCCGGTCATCACCTCGGATATGTCGATTGGCCCCGGGCTTAAGCGTTGCTTGATCTCGCCCGCAATCGTCGCGAGGCACGCGACCCGGGGCGTAAATTTCGCCGCCAGTGGATGCGGTTTGACCGCGTTGTAGAGTGTCGCGACGAACCGCTCGATTGCCTGGAACTCCTTGCGAAGGTCGTCGGGAGCGATCATGGCGTCCACCGCATCGGCGATGAGCTCCAATTTGGCCATGCTTCCGACCTTCTCGGCCTCGATCGCGGCGAGCGACACTCCGTGCAAGGTGCAGAACTCCGCAGCCCCGGAGCATGCCTCCTCGAGGAGCTTCGCCAGGGCGTCTTTGTCCTTCACGGGGCCGCCTGCCCCTCCGCCGGGCCCATAGATCGCCAGCGCCTTCTCCAACGAAAGGAAGACGTTGGCGTAGTCCACGATCACGCCGCTCTGTTTTCCAGGATAAACGCGGTTTGCCCGAGCAATCGTCTGCATCAGCGTGTGATTGCGCATCGGCTTGTCCAGGTAGACCGTAGAACACGACGGCGCGTCGAACCCGGTCAGCCACATCGCGCACACAAAGACAAGTCGGAGAGGGTGCTTGGTGTCCTTGAACTTCTCGTCCAGCGGCTCGCGGTTCATCTTTTCCCGGTGAGGAACGATGTTCAGTCCGAGGGCAGCCAACTTCTCGATTTCGTTTTGCTCCGGCGAAACGATCAGCGCCATCTCGCTCGTGTTCAAAATCTCGAGGCGGGCGCGAAGTTCCTCTCGTTCGTTTTTTCCAAGGTGAACAGACTGAAGTGCCTTCTCGACCCGCTTGGATTCTCTCTTCCAGTGCACCGACACCTTGTCGTACATCTTCAGGGCTGTCGCCTTGTCGATGCTCACGACCATCGCCTTGCCCGGTCGCCCATCCCCGAGCAGCCCCCGTCCCAGGAAGTGGCGAACGATGTCCTTTGCCACTGTCTCCAGCCGGTCGTCCCGCGTGATCAGGTGGTACTGCTGGCCGAGCCGCTGCTCCAACAGCCGTTCCTGGTCCTCGTTCAGCCCAGCCGCCTCGACGAGGTCGTAGATGTCCTCGTTGAGGTCCGGGTTGACCAGTTGAAGCTCCGGCGTCCGGTTCTCGTAGAACAGCGGCACCGTCGCCCGGTCTTCGACCGACTGCTGGAAGTCGTAGATCGAACAGTAGTCGCCGAAGACCTAGCGGGTGCGCTCTTCGCCCGCCATGAGCGGCGTGCCGGTAAAGGCGAGGAACTTGGCGCGAGGCAACGCCGAGCGCATGTTCATCGCCATCGTGTCGTACTGGCTGCGGTGCGCTTCGTCGTTCAACACGATCACGTCGTCGCGTTCGCTGAGCTTCTCGTCGGTCTGGAACTTGTGGATCGTGGTGAAGACGTAGCGGTGGTTGCCACGCAGCAGCTCCCGCAGGTGCTCGCCACTCCGGGCATGGCACTCTTTGCTCTCTGCCTCGCTCACAGCTCCGCATGCTTTGAACGTCTTGGCGATCTGGTCGTCCAGCTCCACCCGGTCGGTGACGATCACGAACGTCCAGTTCCCCGGCAGCTTCCGCAGGATCTTCTGGGCGTAGAAGACCATTGAGAAGCTCTTGCCGCTGCCTTGGGTGTGCCAGAAGACGCCGCCTCGGCCCGTGTACTCGGCCCTGGCCCTCTCCGTCGCGGCGATCGCGTTGTTTACACCAAGATACTGGTGGTTCTGGCCGAGCACCTTCACCAGCCCCGCCTTATGCTCGCTGAAAACGGTGAAGTTCTCGACGATGTCGAGCAGCCGCGTCTTGTCGCAGACGCCGCGGAGCATCGTCTCCAGGGACACGGTGCGGGGCTCATCCTCTCTTTCGATTCGCTTCCACTCGAAGTACCTCTCCCAGTCGGCGGTGAGGCTGCCGACGTGGCTCTCGGTGCCGTTCGAGGTGATGATCGCGGCGTTGAACCACCAGAGCGCGGGGATGCCGTTGAGCGGGTGCTTGTAGCTGGTGATGTTGCCGTCGAAGGCCTCGCGGTCGGGCACTCCCGGCTTCTTGAACTCGAAGACGACGAGCGGGAGGCCGTTGACGAAGCCGATCACGTCGGGGATGCAGCTGTACATAGGCCCCGTGATCTTCAACTGGCTGACGGCGAGGAAGTCGTTGTCGGTCGGGTTCTCCCAATCAATGACCCGGGCGCGCTCCTGCTTCTGTCCACCGCTGGGGTCGGGGATCGAGACGAGCACGCCGTTCTTGAGGAGTTCGTAGACCTCCCGGTTCGCTCCCTCCGGGCTCATTCCCGTCCGGCTGCGGGTGAGGGTGTCAATCGCTTGCTGGACGCCGCTTTCGGGGAGGTCGGGATTGAGTTTCTTGAGTCCTGCGCGGAGTCTCGGCACCAGGACGACCTCACCCGGAGTCTTCCGGCCGTTCACCGAAACCCCACCCCCGGAACCCGAAGGAAACGCCTCCCCCTCCGCACACACCGTCGCCCACCCCATCTCGCGCAGCAGAGCGAGCGCAGGCTCCTCGACCAAGTGTCGCTCGGTGTAGTCGTGGCTCAAGCGGACGGCTCCCCCGGCTCCTGTATCTCCAGAATGACGACCAGCAACTGCCTGAGCGGCTCGAGTTCGAACAAATCACTCATCTTCTCGCCCAACGTTAACCTTTCTCGGAGTTCATAGACCTTCGAAAGGTCAAACTTCTTTGATCCAGGTGCCACCCAACCTTGATCCTTACTCAGGTGCTCAATCTCCCCGTCTAGAACGCCCATGCCACGACTCCTCAACTTCAGCAGGAAGGCGTTTAGCTTCTCATTGTTGAACTCGGAAGCATGCTTAGCCGTGTAGAAGAGCTCCCTGGAGTTCTCGCGCAAGTTGTTCCTGCCCTTGGCGATCGTGCCTTTCCAACTCTTACCAACGTGAGCCTGCTCGTAGAACTCCATGGGAAGCTGCTCCAAGGAAAGATGAGGCTTGACGTCGAAGTCGTCGGGCTTCGTTGGATCTCTCAGGAGAAAGTCGAAGTCGGCAAGGATGTAGCATGCCATGCCCAGTTCCAAAACCACTTTGGCCATCTTGACCAAGCGGTCCTTTCCCTCAACGGAAATGAGAGATACGTTTTGGCGATCGAGCTCGCCTGGAAAGAGTTCGTCAGCAGTCGCTCTCAGGATGTGCTCGTCAAGGCCCTCACAGAGCGCGACCTTGTCTGCGAAGAAAATCTCATTCTGGTTGTTGTTGATGAGGAGCCCAAGGAACTCGCGAGCGTCTAGTGCTTGTGCGATCGTGCCGAAGTTGCCGTCCTTCTTGACAAGGAGCAGATTAAACGTATCCGTCGCAGTCCGGAGGAACTCCACACCATGGGTGGTAATGATCACTTGGTTGCGGTTCCCGTCCAGGAAGTCGTCGAGTCGATCGCTGATCACCCGCCTTGCGTGAGGATGGAGGTACAGTTCTGGTTCCTCAACGCAGAGGAGGGCCGACGCCGCAGTGTTCACCTCTCGGGTGTAGAAGGCGAACAGGCCCATGATCGTGGCGCTCTGGATGCCAGCGCCCTTGTCAACTAAGGGGCTCTTGAAGCCGTCGTCCACGTACAAGCCGCAGTTCTTGTAAAGCTCGGCATCTGTGTCGCCATGGAACTGGATGGATAGCTTCGCTCCAGGAAAGGAAACGGACAAAGTATCGTTCTCCACCTTGTCAGTCACGCCGACGAAGATTCTGTCGCCTTCTAGCTGCACCTGCTTTAGCGCCGTCTGTAGCGCCGGATCATCTAGGCAGTCCTTGGTCAGATGGCGCATCAGCTTTCCAAACCAGGTCCACTGGGAGACCCGCAGCTGCGTCGCTGGATCGCGGAAAGCTGGGAGGATGGCGCTCTGTAGGAGCTCGTTGCGAACCGAGGCACCGAATGTCAAAACCCAGCCATGAGCCTCAGATTCTCGGTACAAGAATCGAATCTCTTTGAATATCCCCTCCTCAGTCAGGATCGCCCGGAACGCGTATGCGAAGTGACGCATGGGATCGAGCTGGGTCTTAAACTTGTTCTGGTTCTTTAGCTTTGAGTCGACCCAAACGGTATAGACTTGATCTCTGTTGGGCGCAAAGATGTGCCTATACCGAGCACCCAAGTCCGCCAGTTCAACCCGCGTGGCCTCGCCCGTGCCGTCATCCAACCTCTTTCCCCAGAAGCTGTATCCAGCGCACTTGTCAATCTCATCCCAATTTAGGTCTTCGCCCTCCTCGCGCTGGAGTTCGCACCAGATGAAGATCTCGGGTGCCGTGCTCTCAGTGACCTCTCCGTGTTCGTCCACTGTTCGGCTCCAGTGAAAGTCGGTTTCGGTGACACGCTCTGACTTCGTCCACGCTGGCGCAGCTTCGCCCAGGACAATGTCCAGCGCCCTGACGATGTTGCTCTTCCCGGCGTTGTTCCGGCCGATGATGACGTTCTTTCCAGGTGTGAAGCGCAGGTCGAGTTCGGAGATCGACCTGAATCCGCGAATGTAAAGCCGACTGAGGTGGATCAGGCACCCCCAAGAAGGCGTGGGAGCAGCAGATCGCGGGTGCGGCGTAGGGTGGCAATTGATTTCTTTAGCACAGTGACCTGCTCCAAGATTGGGTCGAGGGCTGCATTAATGCATGACAGCATGGCGGCCGGCGGAATAGCCACTTTGATTTCCTTGATGTGCGAGTCGCCAAGGTGAGCCACGGTCGTGCCAACGATCGACTTGTTAAGTTCCTGAATTGGCCTTTCGAGGAGAAGATAGAGCAGGTGGTTGCCGACCGCTCCGGTCGGCTCGAATCGTGCAACGCGTTGAACCTGCAAAGCAGGACCAGCGGACCAGACGCACATGTGGAAGTCGCCGTCCATCCCAACTAGGATATGGCCGTCACGGATGTGATACTTCGGGTGCGCTTCCTCATCGGTGTACGTTTCCGCCTTTCCCTTCGGGATGTCGCGGATACGAACGATGGGGGTTCCGATGCCGTCGGTGTTGAACTGCTGGGACTTGAAGGCAAAGCCGTAGGTGACTTGCGCAACATCCTTTACTCCCTTGACCTCCCAGCCTTGGGGGATGGGTCCGAGGGGGCTGTCGACGAGGGGGATGGATTCGTGGCCGGTGTAGCGGAAGTGGACGAACCACTCGCGGTAGAGGCGGCGGGCCATCTCGTCCAGAATCTTGATGCGGCGCTGGCAGTTCTCGATCAGGTCGTCGTAGGCGGAGAGGATGCCCGCGATACGCCGCTGCTCGCATACGCATGGCACTGCGACAGTCATCGCATGCAGGTGATTGCGGTTGACGCCCGGTACAGCTGCAGCCGAAACCTGCGTACCCAGATTGAGTGCGCCCAGGAAATACGCAATAAAGCGAGGATCGTTGCCCTTGAAGTCCTGAACATACAAGCTCGTGTTCAAGGGCCAGAAGTCAACGTCCACAAAGTGCACGGCGCCGAGCGTGCCATAGCGCCCGGTCACAACTCCCGGACCCTTAACCTTTGCCACGTTGTGATAGTCCGTTACGCCTGAGGATGAGACAATCGGCACATCTCCTAATACGCGATGCTGACTAGGCAGGTCGTAGCCACGCTTGAGGTTGACAACCTCTCCGAGTAGGCATGTACGCCACTTTGCCGTCACGAAGACCCCTTGAGCTCAGCCACATTGGTGTTTCTCATGGTCTCCGGTGCTCGCGATTCAGGGTTCGGCGATTCTCCCTTCACCTTAGATCAACCTCTGATACTGCGACACGGCAAGGGCGATCGTCTCGTCCAGCCATGGCAAGAACCTGCCCTTCACAGCTTCGATCTCTTCGGTAAAGTAAAACTCGAACGGGCGATCGGCGATCGGAATCTGCGTTCGCTGCCTCTGGCCCTCCTCCTCACCATTCTCGTTGATCAACTCAAAGATCGGAGAGCACACCATGACTCCGGCGAACTCACCTCCACGACCATGAAACGAGAACAGCAGAAGCGCCGGCGAACTACCACCGATCGTCAATCGTGCCCAGGCCCGATAAACCGTCGTGTTCGCGTAGTAGCCGAACCGTCTGGCTTCTTCGACAATCTGACCCCGGTAGAAGAAGTCGTTGTTGACATCCGATGAGTGCACATCTGCCCGAATAGGCTCCAGAAGACCGGCCACCGTATTGAGTCGATCCCAAGTGACCTGTTGAAGTGCCTTGGCAATTTGGAACACACCTCGCTGCTGCTGAGCAACCTCTTCTGCCCGGCCCCTCAGCTTGTCCTTCAAAGCCTGGATCGCCAACTCCACGGTTGTTGGCACAGATGTGAGCTCGTCACTTATGTTCAGGGCCCTGTCGAATCGGACCTGCTGTGCGGTCGACAGGACCTCCACAAGCGGCGTGAGGTCGCCTGCGTCGGCCTGCTCCAAGGCCCTGATGTATTCGGTCCGCACCTCTCTGTTCACGACTACCGGAAACAGGCCGGCACGCAGGAACACCAGGGTGGCTAGGGCACGGGCAACCCGTCCGTTGCCATCTTGGAAGGGATGGATTTGAGTAAAGCGGTGGTGTATCCACGCTGAAGCCACCTCTGGAGGCATGCCGCCTGCCTCGTGCTGAGCGTGAATCTCGACTAGCCGTTCCATTTCACCGGGGACCTGTTCCGGCGGACAGTAACAGTAGAGAACGCCCTCTCGCAAAGCGTTGTTAGGCCGGATCTTCCAGTCTCCTTTTCTCAGCTCAACCCTTATCGGGCGACCCTGAGGATCCTGGGCGTCGACATGGGATTGATGGTCCGTCATCAAACGGTGCAATTCCTTCACAGCCACCGCACTGAGTGGCTGCTTCTGGGCGATGAAACGCTCCATAAGCCAATCCAATGTCTCGACGTGGTCGCGGAGGATGCTGACAACATAATCGGCGGGCTTGTCGACAGTCCCATGTTCAAGCAGGGCCGCGGAGATGCCTTGCTCGATTAGATTCACCGTAACGCCCTTGTCTATGTGGAAGACGTCTTCGATGACGCCAGTCTCGATGGCCCATTCACGAGCCAAACGCTCGTTGAACACCCTCAACTGATCAGTATTCTCTAGCTTCTTTCTGGCCTCGGCCCACACCTCCCGTATGTTCGCGATAGCGGGGATTGCTAGGTTAGTGGTATCTTCGGCCAGGTCGGTGATCCCCGTATCAAGGGGCCAGATTTGGTGTTGGATGCTTTCGCTCACGTTCCTATCTCCAAAAGCTCCTGAACATTTCGAGCAATGATGTCCTCAAGTCCCCGGGCTTCGGTGTTCAGTGCCTCCAAATCCTCGTGCAAAAACGCTAGCTGATCCTTGAAGTCCTCATCGCTGACCTCCTCGCCGGATGCGACGCCGACGTAACGTCCAGGATTGAGCGACCAGCCTTGGGCTTCGATCTTCTCTATGGTCTCCACTTTGCACAGCCCGAGCACGTCGGCATATGTCGGCAAAGTCCCGAAGACATCCTCAAGCTTCGCCCTGGCTTCGGTCCCGCCGTGAGTATAATCAGGCTCCTCGCCCCGGTAGAGCCGAACCACATTCGCCAGAAAACCAACTTGAGCTGGCATCCAATCACGGTGGGCGCGGTCGACATCGCGCCATATTTGGCGCGCGTCGAGGAAGAGCACCTTGCCTTCGCGATCCGTGCCCTTCTTCCCCCGATCCAGGATCCATAACATACAGCCCAGCGGCACCGTGTAGAACAACTTTGGGCCTACGGCGATCATCACATCGACCGCGTGGTCTTGGATGATCTGCTTACGAATCTCCATCTCAGATGAGCTCGCGCTCTCACAACCGCTAGCCATCACGAAGCCCGCTCGCCCGCGGTCGTTCAGCGACGAATAGAAGAGCTGGATCCAGAGGTAGTTCGCGTTGTCGGGCTTGGGGAGGCCGAACGGGAAGCGGCGGCCCGGGCCGACCTGGTCCTTCAGCCGCTCCTTGTCCACCGCGTTCACGTTGAAGGGCGGATTGGCGAGGACGAAGTCGAACCTCCCGACCGCTCGGTGAGGGTCGTCGTAATAGCTGTTGACCTCGCCGCCGTGCTTGATGTCGCCTTCCAGCCCGTGCACGGCGAGGTTCATGCGGCAGAGCTGGCCGGTGGCGTCAGTCTTCTCTACGCCGTAGATGCTGAGTTCCTTGCCCGGCTCCTTCTTGTGCTCGGCGACGAACCTCGCGCTCTGGACGAACATGCCGCCCGACCCGCAGGCGGGGTCGAGGATGCGCCCGTGGTACGGCTCGATCACCTCGACGAGCAGGCGGACGATGGGGCTCGGCGTGTAGAACTCGCCGCCCTTGCTGCCCTCGGTCCGGGCGAACTCGCCGAGGAAGTACTCGTAGATGCGACCGAAGGCGTCGTAGCCGAGATCGACCTTGATCTCGGAGAACGTCCGAAGCAGGTTCTTGAGCAGGGCGCTGCCAAAGACGTTGAAGGTCTTGGGCAGGGTGCCAGCGAGCTGAGGGTTGGCCCGCTCGACACCGCGCATAGCGGTGTTGACGTTCTCACCGACGTTCGCGCCTTCCGGAAGCGTGAGCAGGGTCTCGTAGCGGGCCTCCGGGGGAAGGTAGACGACTCCCGCCGCATGGTAGTTCCTCACGTCCTCGGGGTCAATGGTGCGGCGACCGGTGGCCTCTTGCGCTTCGATCTTCTTGTGGACTTCTTGGAAGCGGGCGTCGGCGAAGCGGAGGAAGATGAGGCCGAGGATCGGTTGGGAGTACTGGGCGGCGGTCAGCCCGCTGTTGGCGCGGAACTGGTCGGCGGCGTCCCAGAGCTTCTTCTCCAGGGCCTTTGAGGCGGCGTCGGTTTCCCTTGGTGCGATCCACTTCACTGACCAGGCAGTATGGGGTACCCACATTCGTGCACGCAAGGGTGCAGGGGAACGCGGTCTTTCAATAACATGCCGCTATTCTCTCACCTTCGAACGAGCTGGCGCTATTCCTCTGTAACGAGTTCGGCTTCCCTGGGATCGAGCGTGATCAGCAGTGGATCCGACCCAAACGCAATGGTCACACCTCGACCATGCACGCCCCACAAGGTGCCCGTGCGCCCCGTCTTTTTGTCGCGGACACAGGAGCCGCGAAGCGGAAGCCACTCCAGCAAAGCAGTATTTGCCTCCTGTTCGTCTCGGAGCTCAGCGACGACCTTCGCCTTATTGGCCCTGACCTCTTGGACGAGACCCGCAGGCACAGGCGTTCGTGGAACGATGCGGACGGTACCGTCCTCTGCGAGGCCGACCTCTGCTCCCTCCACCCGAAGGCGGTCGATGAGAAAGCGCGCGTTCAGAACCGGACCTCCGTTCTCACTAGGTCGTCTTCAAAGAGCGACGTTGCCTCATGCGATTCACTCTCCACATTGGCTAGGGACACCTTGTTCTTCTCAGAAACGGGAGTTGCGGGAGGATCGGGAGGGTGCTCGTTCAATAGACCTGCGGGAGCATCCGGATTCCCTTTGTCCCCTCCCGATTCCTTCATCAAGACGGCCGCTTCGGGAGCGCTGATCGGGAGGTCGGAGTCCCCATCCGACTTCGCTAAAGATGATGGACTCCCGTTCCTCTCGATACTCCCGCTTTCTACGTCCAATAGGGATGCTGCGAATTGGATCACGCCAACGTTGCCCCAGGGCCCAAAGGCGAGTTTGCGCGTGCTGCGGTCGCCCTGGCCCTGTAGAACGAGCATCCCTCGTTGCTTCATGAGCTTCCAGAGCGACTTGCTTCCCTGCTGGACCGGTCTTCCCGCTGCTTCGCCCAATCTCGTCACCGCGGCATATGCGACAGAAGGAATCAGGTAGATGGAGTCATCGTCTTTCCACCCGATGTGTCTTCCAATGCGATCCGTTTGGTCTTTGCATGCGTTCCGAGGCAGAAGATAGACCTCCCCAGAAGCGATGCCATCGGCCAAAAGCTCGAAGAAGCGAAGGACCGGATCCTGGTCGGCATCGACCATGGCCTGTTCGCGGGCCGTCTCTTCAATACCCCAGACCGCTGCCGAGACGATCCCCTGAGCTTCGGTCGCCGACAGCCCGTTTTCAATCGCATAGTCGCCCCAAATGCGGGCAGCCTCCATCAGTTCCGCCTCGGTCTCTTTGATTCGGGTTCCGTCACGGCCTGCCAGAGACGCCGCTCGAATCCGGGCGCGCAGTTCCTCGAGCCGCCCAGCGGCCCAAACGACGAAGCCAGCCATGCACAGCGCCAAAGTCCCGTCTTCAGCATGTGATTGGGCTAACGTTAGCGCGGCCAGGTTCACGTCGTCGAGGGCAACCTCGACGACGACGGTCCTCCTCAGCTCAGATCCGCCTTCAGGAAGTTCCTCGCCAGTGGACAGGATCAGGGCTCTCGGCGGCCTAGGAGACATTAGCGTCCCATCGGCGCGCATGCGCTGGCGCCCGGATCCGTTGCCGGCTGCACGAAGGAGCCGCGAAGCCTTCCTCTGTAAGGTTTGCCGGTCGGCGAGCGATCCGCGGCCAGGTACAAAGTCATCGATGACGACCAAAGCGTCCTTGCCAGAAAAGCATGCGGCCTCAAGCGCATTGTCGGTGGAGGACCAACTCAGCGGTAACCTCTCTTTGCGGGAGAGCCCATTCCCATAGTAGGACGAGATGACCGCAGAGAGACTGGACTTCCGAGATCCGGTCGGGCCTACGAGGAAGAGTGAGAAGTAGCTTTCACCCAGTACTGCCCGCCACACCGCCGCCCACAATGGGCCGATGATCCTTGCTGGAGCGATCCGGAACACGTCGATTGCCGACGCAAGGGCCGCCGATAGTCGTTCGATGTCTGGTGGCTCGGGCAGGACGTACGGCTGAAGAACCTGTTCGAATTGGGTCTGAACCGACGAGTCGTTGCCGTCGGAACCGATAGCCCCGCCTGCATGGATGTAGACGTTGCGACCGTCGATCGCGCGCCAACCAGTGTGCGAGTACACGCGGATCTCCTGGACTTCGTCGCCAGATATGTAGAGCGCTGCTGCGCAGGCGTGCTTCTCCGCGTTTTGTCCGACGATTAGCCGCGGGCCAACACCCCACTTTGGAGACACCCAAGACCAGGAGTTGAACTGGCTAGCGGGCACGTCGACCGGCGGTAACGGCCGACCGTTCTGCATCTGGCCTTCGACGGTGAAGCACCTTCGCTCTTCGATCCCGTCGTCGACCACTTTGTCTGCGGTCACGTAAGCTACGTAGTTCTGTGTGATCGCCTCGTAGTAGCCATCGTTGCCCGTCGAAGACGGCGGTATGTAGCGCTCCAGGCGACCTTCGTGCTCGCGGTACCGATCCTCAAGGGTATGAGCGCGCGGGGTGTAAGGCTTTACAAGTGCAGCCAATTCATCAACGGTCCCACCTCCTGCGAAGAAGTCGTCGATGCCGACTTTTTGGCCGTCCGGCCCTGCCGGCAGCTGGACGCGGAACACTCGGGCACCTGCCGACTGGAGCATGGCGGCGAGCGCATCCTCAGCCTTCGCGACATGGGCATTTGTCGCCGAATCCGAGTCGTACACGATACAGATGTCCATTCCGTGTAGCCCGATCACGTCGAAGTCGCCACGCAAAATCGCCTTGCGCCGCCAGTTCCAAACTCCGGCAAGACCGACGGCCGCGAGGTTTTTACTGAGAAGCGCCAAGGTCTTTTTCTCGCCCTCTGTGACAAACAAGTACGGCTGTGCGGGACGATCCTGCTCACTTATTCCCTGCAAACCTCCGATCAGCCGACGGGCCGTGGGAAGGCAGTAAAGCCTACAGTCTGTTCCCCGTGGCTGAAGATACTTCGCCGTCTTGCCGCGCCTATCCGGCTTCGGATTATCCGGTCGGATGCGCCAGTATTCCGGATCGTTGCCCGATGACCAGGTGAGCACCGGAAATGCGAGGGCTGAGCCCACGGCGTTCGGAAATCCGATCGCTTTGAGCTCCGCTTTGGTAGAGAGAGTGCAGACGCCGGCCTCGGCCAGGATCCTCGGGCTGATCGCCGAGCCCTCTTCAAGCATCTTGCGGTGGTGTTCTGAGAGGGCCACTAGGAATTCTCCTGTTCTTCGAGGAGCTGTTTGAGAAAGGCCTCCAGGGAGGCGCGAAGGACACGTCGGCTGCGGCCGATCTTGATGCTGGGCAGTTCGCCCGATCGGATCAGTTCGTAGACACGGGAGCGAGAGAGACACAATTGTGTCTGGGCATCCGCCACCGTCATCGTAAGTGAGCTGCTTGCTACTGTCGTTCCCATACGTATTGATCAGACCACAATCGTCCAGGTAAAATGTCGCCGCAATCGTCGGAAATTCGTCGAAATGGCACCTAGCTCCATCCGCCAACAAGTCCGAAAGAAGTTAGCTCCGTTTGAGTTCGCGTGGGAGCGTCAGGGCCCCGTGACATATCTTCGAGAGGCGAAAACAGTGGCAAACCGCTGGATGCGCTTCGTCTGGGGCACCGGCCTCGATCACCACCTGTTTCAACGGGGGCGCCCGTCGCAAGACGACATCATCCTCGACCGTCCATGGCCCCAAGGCGGGTGGCCAGGGGCGCCAGTCAGCTGGTTGGCGTTTCTGGACAACCGGGAGCGCTACGATCCACGTCAGATCCCGAACATTCATCTTGACTTTACGGCCGAAGACGTCGATGTGGAACGAGTTATCAAGCTCGCCAGCACCTATGGACCACTTGGGAGGTACCTGTGCGACGTCGAAGTTCCGACACGGACATTCTTCGAAGAGGTGGCTAATACAGGCCACGAGGTCGACATCGAGCAAGAGGTTAACTCACGCAATCCGACCGTGACCGTACGTGCCGAGCGTGTCGCTGATTGGCTCGCGGCCGTCTGCAAGTTGAAGTCATTAATTACTCTCTGGAACGCGGCCTGCAGCACAGACGCCGTTTCCCTCGCTCTCTTACGCGATGCTGTTCCCAATGGAAGCCTGACACGAGTCAAAATGCCGCACCCGCCACCTTCTGGCATCCGCTACCATTCGTTTGCATCTTTACGGAGCAGAGAATGGGCACGATCGACACTGGGACATTTCCTGGACAAGTCCGATCCCCACGAGTGGGTGCGTGTGTGGGAGCTAGATCGTCTGGGAGAGGACGAGCGGCTGCGCACGATCACAAAGTTCTTGGTTACGGAACTTGTCAACCGGGAGCTTTCAGATGGTGCATCCTTCACGCTCGACCCAGTTAAGCCTTCTCGATTGCGCCTCGCACCAGTGGACCTTCTTGGGTACCTGTACTTGAGTTTTGCGAGCCAAATGGCTGGAGGGTTCATGGACTGGCGCGTATGCCCTGGATGCAGCGAATGGTTCGCTGCCACTCGGCCAAAGCAGAAATGCTGCTCCAAAAGCTGCCGGGACAAGGTCGACTATCGTAAGCCGCTGGAACTTAAGAAGCCCCGGCCATATGTCAGCCAATCGAAGTCTGAGAGTGACTGAGCACCATGCCAAAAGTATTCCGAGGTGCTAGGGCTCGTCAATGACGCCGTGTTTAGGGCAGGTGTCGAAACGCTTCAAAAGACCGATGGTCTGGTAACTACATCATTCTGCCGGACTGCTCGTCTAAGACTGGGATGTAGTTGATGTCCAAGATGCCTGTACTTCGTAACGGACCAGCATAAGAGGTAGGGCCCATCAGAGACATCGTTTCCAATAGGCGCAGTCCGCGAGCACAGTACCCAATCCTGCGAGGACGAACTAATGTGCGACACTGTTTCCGGAATTGGCTTGAGGTCGGACAGCAATGGAAGCGATGGCGTCCAGTGAAGACAGTTGGAAGAGGTGCGTGGCGATGCTTATGCGACGAGGAAGGCCGACTTCGACACCTGGAAGCCCCACCTGGCGTGCAAGGAGACTAACGCTTGGCAACGAACCGGCCAAGTCCAGCCGAGGTGAAGAGGTGGGAACCTGGCCCGAACTTGGCGAGCATGCCGGGCGAGAGCCTTGGAAGCGTGCGACCCGCAGACCCTGAACGCGACCGTAGAGCAACAGCACACCTTCTGGATGGCAAAGCGATGGCAGATCTAAATGCGGTGCCCCGTCCAGGCAGTTCGCGACATGCGCACAAAGAACCCGGACTTCTTACAGAACGCTGGTCAGGTGACAGTGTACGAACAGCAGGTCAACGTGACAGAAGGACTGGCCATGACCGGGGAAACGAATCCCGGCTAACTGCCCGCCCGAGCCGCTCCAATACGCTGAACGGAGTGCACAACTTTAGGCCCGTCATGCCTTGCGTAACTCCGGCGCTCAGACGCCGCACAACACCCCAGCCCCTTTCATCAAATGATCCCACCGACTCCACGATACCGACGACGGTCTTTGGCGTCCTGACGTTGGGAAAGATCTCCGACAGTCGATCTCGACCAACATGGTTGACAACTTCCTGGAACCGGCGCTCCAAGTAATCGTTCATCAGGGGGCGCCAGTACTCGTCGTTCATCGACTGACTTGTCATGACTTCTCCCCTGTCTCCTCGTCGCGCAGACCACAGCAGATCGTGGTCAAACGAACGGAACCAGACGAGACAGCATCCA
Organism: Armatimonadota bacterium; assembly: GCA_018268395.1. Classification (NCBI taxonomy): domain Bacteria; kingdom Bacillati; phylum Armatimonadota; species Armatimonadota bacterium. The sequence continues at coordinate 197,415 of JAFDWQ010000008.1, forward strand.
ATGTCGGCGTCGCTGCGGTCTACTTGCTTTACGCCTTCTTCAATTCGGTCGGTCAATGTAACCGGGCTTTCGGAACTGACCATCTTGCAGGCGATGCCCCACCTCTTGCCATCCGCTGAAAACAAGACGTCAGGGTTGCCGCCAACCGAACGGTAAGGGTCTTCGAGCTCTACATTGCCAAACTCCTCGTCTGCGGCGAGGCCCGTGAGAAGTTCAAGTGTTTTGTGCGTTGCAGATTCATGCGTCGGTGGACCAATCATGCACGGATCTGCATCGGTAAGAAGATGGAGGTGCGGTACGAATGGACCAAGCCGACCATTTGCGTCGGTCAGAACAACCTTATGGGCGAGGTTAAGAAAGCTTAGGCGCCTTCGGGTAGTTGGCCTGATGTCGGACTCAAGGCTGGTAACCCCGTGCTCTTCGGCCGCTATCTGCCACTCAACGACCGATAGCAGCGCACTCTCCAGAAGTGAGTCCGCTAGAATTCTCACACCCTCGCGCTTCAGGATTTCCTCGAACCGAACCGCGATGTCAACAAACTCGCGCGCAAGCCGCATTTCATCGTGGTACCTGAGTCCGGGAGTCGATCATGGGCTGCTGACATCTAAATTCGGGCGCGACCAATACGCGCGCGCGTGGTTGACGGCCGTCTCAACTTTCAGGTCGCGCCTCGGAGATCCCGAGTTTCACTCTTTCGAGATCAGATGCCGAGTACAGCCAATGTCCGCCTACGGACTTCTTAGCCAGGAGCAGCCCCCGCATGCGTAGCCTATCGAGGACGGCCTTTTCGACAGCAAGGAATTCCGCGGCCTTGAACGCGCTCAGATATCTGTCGCTCATTCCCTCTCGCCCGCCGTCGGCCACGGGCCAAGTGTATCAGCCCGCTCGGTTCAGGATCTTCCCTATCGTCGAGGCGTACCACTTGCCGCCGCCCCTGACGGTCGGCACTCCCTCTGCGTTGAGCGATTCCGCTATGGACGCAAGGCTCATACCCTTACGGCGCAGTTCCACGATTCTCCGGACGACTCCGCTTGGGACGTCGACCGGTCGTCCGAGTCTGACGCCTTGGGCTTTCTTGACGGCCAGCGCAGTTCGGGTGCGCTCAGCGATCAGCCTCCTTTCGAACTGGGCGAACTGGACGAGGATCCCGGCCATCATTTCTCCCGCTGCGGTCGATGTGTCGACCTGACAGTCGACGACGACCAGCTTCCACTTGTGAAAGGCACTCATATCCACGATGTGGCAAAAATCTGCAACCGAACGGCTGAGCCGATCGAGTTTCGCCGCGACAAGAGCATCGGCCTTCCCCTCTGTGAGAGCAAGAAGGGCTTTCTGCAGACCGGGCCTGTTCAGGGACTTGCCGCTCTGGCCCTCGTCCACGACGACTTCTGTTAGCTCCCATCCTTTCCGTGCGCACTCGGTCTCAACGGCCCGCCGCTGCGACTCGAGTCCAGCCCCCGAAGAAGCCTGCTTGTCCGTGGACACCCTCACGTAACCTATCGCCCTTGTGCGGTCGACGGTCTCTTGCGCCCGGCCCATCGCCTTGCCCATGACGTCACTATACACCAATTGTTCCTTTAGTGTATGCGCTTTGCTCTCGTTCAGGGCTCAGAGCACCGGATAGGCGATCCAGTTCCATGCCGACGCTGGCAAGAGGCCATACTAGACGTATGCGGATCGTTTCCGACGAAGATTTGATGAAGATCTGCGACCGGATCGCAGGAGGCGAATCTCTCAGGTCGATCTGCTGCGGCAAAGGCGTGCCTGACAAGGCGACCTTCTTACGCCGTGTGGCCGCCGACGCTAACCTGCGGGCAGCATACGTCACGTCCCTACGAACGAGGGCCGAGGGCTATGCCGAGGAGATCATAAGCATCGCCGACGATCCCGATTTGAGCGTCGACGAGAAACGGGTGCGCATCGATTCTCGGAAGTGGCTTGCCTCCAAGCTTCAGCCCAAGACATACGGGGAGAGGTTCCACCTGGAGAGAGAGACAGTCCAAGTCAAGGCTTATGTCCTCTTCGACCCCGCGAAGGAACTCTTCGCCGACGGCCGGGCCGAGCCTCTAGCCCTACCCCCCGGGGAGGGGGGACTTTCTGCGTGACCTGGGCTCGATCCCATGGCTATTGACCGACGAAAAATTTTTCAGCTGGTCGCGAATGTCATCTGACTAGTCGACGGTCAATTGGCCACATCGCGCGCACCTTTGTCCAGTGAATCGAGTGCTTCGACGACTCCAGTACCAACGTCAGCATTAGATTCTGCCCGGGGCGGCCCCTCACGGCCGTAGCCTAGCGGCATGAGCGACATTGTGACGAGTTCAACTTCAAAGTCAACGAAGCACCTGCTCAACTGTCACTTAAACTGTCAGACCCGGCGTGCACCGCCGCGACAAGTTCAATCGTAAGCGCCAGCCGATGATCAAGGCTTAGCGGGCCATCCCCTTTTCGCACTGGAAGGCTCCAGGGCAGTTCACGCTAGTCGCCGTGTAAGAGTCGGAAATCCGTGGCTCACCGAGGCAGAGGCGCGTTCGATTCTGACAGTTGATCGGCATGCCCGACCAAAAGCAACCCGGCTCACATGAAGAGTGTATACAACTGCAAGGCGCCATACTTGCGAATTGCCGGAACTCCGTAATGCCCTCACCTGCCCTTCCGCGACCTTCACCCTTGGAGCGACTCCTCCAGCACTATCCCCGTCTGGCCGGGTTGCTGCACAAGGGCCACGACGCCATCATCGTAGGCTCACTTCTCTATGCGGCGATTGCTTTTGCCGTTCAAACAAAGTGGATCCTTCCGGCTGAGGGGTTCCATATCGGATGGCACGAGTGGGCCGGCATTTCCATCTTTCTACTAAGCTCTGCCCTGAAACTCGGTGTTTCTTGGCAGGCCAACAAATTCCGAAATGGTCAGGTGACAAAGGGGAGCCGAGTCCTCGACGCGATGCCACCAAACATTTCATTCATCGATGCCGACGATGAACACTTTCTCCATCTGGGTGCCCTGGCAAATCGTGCTTACCCTCCTAAGTACAAATCAACGTTGACGGGAGATGATAGGACAGAAACCTTTGCACGGTGGCAGAGAGACCAACCGGGGTCGGTCAAGGTCTTGATCGAGAAAGGCCCTTTTGGAGAAACGATCATCGGCTTTTCGATCATGGCAAGGACAAAGAAGCAGACGTACCGCGAGTATCGTAACGGCTATGGCAAAGCTTTGGACTGGGTGAAGGACAACTTTGATCTTGATTTTTCAGACCAGGGCCAGTTCCTCTTCGTCTATTACGTCTACTGTCTTCACTCGGTCCCCGGCTCTGCGGACGTCGTCAATACCATGTTCGTGGAGCACGTGGCAAGCATGTGTAAGAGCCCTCGAAACTGGCCTCCCGTCATCTTCGACGCGGTCAACACGAAGGAAGGGAAAGCAAACGCACTTGGTTGGGGATTCGAGCAATCCCGGATCAGCCGCGTCGGAATGCCGATCTTCGAACTCGATTGCCGTCGGGTCCAGGATTTATCGGACGCTGCCAAGGCAACTTATCGGTCAATCTGCGATGTCGCGCTCAGAAATGCTGCGAACCTCGTTTGCCGCCGAATTACGACAAGCGATGAAATTGCCGAGGCTCAGGCTCTTCGTTTGCGAGTCTGGTCGGCGTATACGGACCCTGAGCTACCCCCCCTTCCCCGGGTCGAGTTTGATAGACGACTCCGATTCAGTAGCTTCCCACTTCGGAGTCTTCGATGGAGCCACGCTGGTTGCGTCCGCAAAGCTCACGTACTATGACGATGTCACGACGATGCCGCTCGGCAGCTATCTACCTTACGACTTCACAGCAGAGTATCCGGTCGCACTCTTCAGTCGGTTGATCATTGATGACAGATACCGAGGTCTGGGAATTTCAAAGCTCCTTTACAACGCCCGCATGGAGGCCGCAGCCCACGCTGGTGCGAAGTCTGCGATGACTGCCGTAAACAGCAGTCTCTGGGCCTTCTACAGAAGCCGTGGCTTTCGCGCGGTTTGCGAGTTCGTCGAGCAAGAGGCCCGGCTAAGGCGATTGCATCACAAGTGGATGGTCAAGATCCTCTGAAGGGTTCACCGCCGAAATGTAGGGTTGCACTGACACGTGTCTGCTTCCGTCTCTAGGCTCTTTGATCTTCGCCACTATCGTCCCTCTCGAGGATCTTGCCCAATGCCTTGGCCTCGGCCCTTCCACGAAGATAGTCGAGCCAGACGAGGTGGTCCGGTTCCGTTCCGTCAGGCGTTCGGACCGGCATGATGACGTGGGCGCGACGGAACACGTTTCCTGCGACGGACTTTCGCCAAGGTTCGAACACTCGGGCCATGCCCGAATAAGCCTGGTTCAGGCTTTCGAACTCCTCTTCAAGAGCGGGCACGAGAACCTTGCACCGCTCCAACTTCCCGTCGCGGCCCGCCGGGATCATCATGAAGAGGTCTTCTTTGAGGACGGCCAGCACATAGACCTCCTCCGCTTTGACCGGCAATACTCTCGGGGACAAAGGATCATCTGGCGTGTACTCGGCACGGAGCACGGGCCGGCCCTTCCACTCGATCGTGACATCACTGAATTCCTTTGGAACCCCATCGGCCCGGATGGCAAAGTAGCAGCGCGTCCCCTTAGCTAGGAAGGGCATGACAACAGCGCCCCCAAGCGCGAACGCAGGCGGCAGACTCGGGAACGACGTGCCTGCTGCGCGAATTCGGAACCGGCTCCCGACCTTTAGCTCCAAAGGAAGCCCGGTGTTGAGTTCGACCAGTCCGTTCTCCGTCTGGCGGGCATCGACGTCGATCTTGTGAGTGAAGAAGTACGTCAGGCTCGCCCACGGTTCGGCGTTCTCGGCGGGCCGTTCCAGCGGTTCCGGATCCAGTCCGCGGGCCAGCGAGATCAAGCGCTGACGAGCGATCGAATACTTGTAGACCCTCTGACGGTCACGGTCGGTCGGAACGGCGATCCTGCCGATGTCCATGTTGTCCTGCAGGTCGGCCAGCTTCACGGCCGCCGCGACCGGGTGCGCTGCACAGCGCTCGACGAAGGCCATATATTGCGACCACTCGGAGAGGTCAACACCCGGGTCTTTCGTCACGAGTCTTAGAGGTCCAAGGACGTCTTCTGAAAGACCTTCCTTAGCAAGTCTTTCGAACGACCAACCGGGGCAGTCTTCTACCACGTCGTGTAAGAGTGCGACCGTCTTCTCGACGACGCCCTTGAGCTGAGCCGCCACTCTAAGAGGATGCAGGATGTACGGCGAACCTGATTTGTCCAATTGTCCGGCGTGCGCCTCGGACGCGATCCGCAGGGCCTTCTCTAGGGTCCAGTTTGCGACGGCCCGCGACACTTCGGCGCTCAGTCGTTCGAAGAGCTCTGAGGACCGAAGCCTGCTCCCGCCGCCGCGTTTGTTCGATCCCGCGTTCCAGCGGCCACCGAACGCCGGATCGACTTTCGCCATATCCAAACTCCTCAGCGTGAAGCCCATTGGCGCGTCGGGGGCCAACCTCAGTTTCAGCTCGGTCCTCGCTGAGTCTTTTGTGTGAGGGAACGTCAGTGCCAGGATCCACGCGTCCTTGACGAACGGCGCGACAAGGTCGCTTTCTATCTTGTCGTCCAGGGCTATGAAGGCCATCCTTCCCTCTCGCAAGGCACCGAACGCGAGGCCCTTAGCCTTCTCCCTGTCGGCAAGACGGTGAGCGAGCAGGTTTTGGGCACGGACTGGAAGTGGCGCCCCGCGTTCGGCCTGCGAAAGACACTCCAGGGAGAACGGCAGGTCGCGGAAGTCTTGGACGGCCTGTAAGACGTCTGCGATCGGATCAGGTGAACCTGTGTGGTCGGCCGCGACAACTGCCTCTAGATACGCCGCCTTGGGCTCGAGCAGTCCGGCGACGATTGCGGCTGAAACGACGCTGTCGCAGTCCGTGTGGTTGATGACCACGGCCGCCGCGGTCCCGCGGTCTTCTCGATAGACGGCTGCCAGGTTTCCACTGCTCACGTGCCGCTCCCATCGAGCGTCCGGAGCGTGATGGTCGACCACGCAAAGTCTGCCCGTCTCATAGCCCCATGGCCGGGCGGCGGCGTCTTCAATCCCTTGCGGGCAGAAGTCGCAGACGACGATCGGCCCGACCGGGATCAGGTCGAGGACCTGTTCGACGGTCGGGGCGGAAGTTTCAGTGAGGAGGAAGATCGGGCCGAACCTGCCCTCGATCTCGGGTGCTATGCGGTTGTGCATACCGTCGCGGATCCGCCGGGAGGTCTCACATGGGCTCGACCGGGGGAATGTGGAACCGCGCTTCCATGATACTCCCATCAAACGATGCGGAAGGACGCTACTACAAACCGGCACAAGGATCCTTTCAAAGAGCGACGCTCCAGGCTTACGTTCCGGTGCCAGGTCCTGCTCAAGAACCTCCTCGCAACCGGCAGGCAACGAGGAGGACCAAGAGCTAGTGCAGGGGTCTGAGCGACATGTTGCAGACCCGAATCCTCCGAACCTATGGTGTGACGATCTGGTTCGCGTACTCGATCGATACACAAGGCAGGAGGGCGGACGAGGGCCCCGTCTGCCTGACCGTGACCCGTGCCCTCGTTTCTCCGCTGCCGGCCGCCACATATTCGGACAAATCCCCCGCAGCGGAGCCCGTATAGGTCGTGTACGATCCGCCAAGGTTCGCTTCTAAGAGTAGGTCGTCGGAACCCTTGTTGTAGTTGAACTGCCACAGCCCGATCTTCAGGGAACCGCTGTTGTTCCACTTCGCCTTCACGGCAAAGTCAATCGTCGCCGGAGCGGAAACGGTCGTTGCGAACTTCAGCTGCGTGCTGATGATCGGTGCGGATTGGTTCGGCAAGATGAACTTGCAGACGATCTGTGCGTCGTTGTCGTCGGCAGCCAAGCTTGCGAGGTTGCCCCGAGTCAGCTTGCCCAGATTGACCACTTGGGCGACCGGAGCGAGCACCTGAGTCCGCAGGCCGCGGATCATCCAACCTCTCGTGGCATTGTGAAAATAACCGATGCCGACGATCGTGTTGCCGTCAGTACTGATCGCCGTCGTCCTGGTGAGCTGCCATCCCGTGAGGTCGACCCCTTGCGAAGCTGCAAGGACGTTAACATCGACAAGGCCGGTCTCGGCCGTCCAGAGTAGGGCCTTCTGATCGCTGGTGTAGCCGACGATCATCCGTCCGTCGCCACTGATGCCCGTTGCATAGGTCGCGCCGCCGCCCGACAGGTTTCCAAGGCCGACCATCCCGCTCTCCTCGGTCCAAACGCACGCCATGAAGTTACTGTTCGCGCAGACGACGGAGCCGTCAGCGCTGACTCCAGTGGCGTCAGAGGCACCGGCTCCAGCGGCGACACCAAGGTCTCGTGGAACGCCGTTGTGCCACAAGACGGCGTGGAACGTGCTTGGCGTGTTGCTCGATCCGGCTATGAACGTTCCGTCCGGACTCATGGCCACTGCGTAAGACTCTGTTCCTCCGGGAAGCATGGCCAACTGCTCCATGCCTGTTTGAGCCGTCGGTAGTGGGTCAGTTTGAAATAA
>JAFDWQ010000009.1:300000-417895 GCA_018268395.1 Armatimonadota bacterium
CTCTTGGCACCGACGTCGATGCCCCGGGTCGGCTCGTCCAGAAGGATCACCTTCACGTCCCCGCCGAGCCAACGGGCCAGGATCGTCTTCTGCTGGTTTCCTCCCGAGAGATTTTTCACCAACTGGTCGGTACTCGGAGTCTTGATGCCTAATGATTTCACCATTTGGTCGGCCAACCTCGATTCGGCGCGCTCGTCGATCCATATCCCCCTTCTTCCGGCGAGGTTGATGTTCTCCTTGACCGACCGCAGGGCGATGATGCCCTCCTTCTTCCGGTCCTCCGGGCACAAGACGACGCCGCACCGGATCGAGCCTCGTGGCGTCTTAAGGGTGACGACGTCGCCGTCGACCTTGAAACGGCCCTTTCCTCCGCCGAAGACACCTTTCAGCAGTTCGGTGCGTCCGGCTCCGACGAGCCCGAAAACGCCGACGATCTCACCCTTCTTGACCGTAATGGAAGCGGCCTCCTCGAGGCCGGGTGCGGTCAAGTCCTCGACTTCGAGGACCGGTCCGCCGACCGTCCGCGACCGGTAATGGAAGATGTCTTCGATCTTCCGACCGACCATCCGCTCGACGATCTTGTCGGTCGTGACGTCCGTCAGGGAATCGAACGTCTCGACGTGCTTGCCGTCCCGCAAGACGGTCGCTGCGTCGCACATCCTTGCGACTTCGTCCATACGGTGGGACACGTAAAGGATGACCCGCCCTTGGTCCTTGAGCCGCGAGATCGTCGCGAAAAGGCTCTCGACCTCCCGCGAGCTCAAGCTGCTCGTCGGTTCGTCGAACGCGATGACCTTCGCGTCCCGGGTCAAGGCCTTTGCGATCTCGACCATTTGACGTTGGGCGATCGGAAGGTCGCCGACCCGGTCTTCCGGCCGGACCTCCAGTGACAGCTCCTCGAGCATGGCCAGGCAGTCCTTTCGCAGCCGGCTCCGATCGACCCAACCGCCGTGCGCTGGGAAATGGCCGAGGTAAAGGTTTTCCGCCACCGTAAGGTCGGGGACAAGGTGGAGTTCTTGGTAGATGACGGCGACTCCAGAGCGGATCGCATGGGCCGCGTCCTCGAATACGGCGTCCTTGTCCCCCAGTTTCAGGGATCCGGAATCTGGACGATGGACGCCGGATAGGACCTTTAGGAGCGTGCTCTTGCCTGCGCCGTTTTCGCCGCACAAGGCGTGGACCGATCCCTCGCGCACCCCGAACGTGACGTCGTAGAGCGCCATGACGCCTGGAAACGACTTCGTCACGTGCTCGAACTGAAGGAACGGTGCGTCCAAAGCGACGCGGTTTTACCCTGCGAACGCCGGATCCTGCCTTTCGCGGACGGTCAGTGGGCGACCGGTAAAAACGCTTGCTTGCATTCTCTTGCCCGAAAGCTTTAAGCTCAGAAACGAATGAACTTCATCCTGGTCACGCGTGATCCGGCGGTGGTTGAGGCGACGAACGGGGCTTTCCAACAAGAAGACACCCTGCAAGTGTTCGAAGAGTGGGGGCGTGCGTTGGACGCTTGCGAGTCGGCGGACATGCTGTTCGTCGACCTTGTCGCGACCTTGGAGCAACCGCACAGGATCGCAGGCTACGAGAAGTTCGCCCACGCCAAAATGGCGCATGAGCACGCGTCCACAGTGCCGCTCGTCATCATTTCGCCGCCCGCCAACTACGAGATGGATTTCTTCGTAGGGTGGCCGAACTTCGTCTTCGCGCACCTGTCACGGCCCGTGACCTACAAACTCTTCCGAAGGGCGACGACCTGGATCTGATCAGTCGTCCCGGTGCCGTCCCTTAGGGTGGGCTTTGCCCACAGCTTCGCGAAGTCTCTCGATGCTGACGTGCGTGTAGATCTGCGTCGTCGCCAGATTTTCGTGTCCGAGGAGCTGTTGGACCGTCTTCAGGTCTGCTCCGCCGTCGAGCAGGTGCGTGGCAAAGCTGTGGCGGAGGGTGTGGGGCGATACGTCGGGCGGAAGACCGGCCTGAAGCGCCCAACGCTTGATGACGTTCTGAAGCGTCCTAGTCGTCAGCCTTCCGCCTTTGTCGTTCGTAAAGAGGGGCCGGCCGGAGGTCGGCGCCACGCGCTCCGAATCCGTGTACTCCCGTATGGCCCTGCGGCACGACTCGCCGAAAAAGGCGACCCGTTCCTTGTTCCCCTTTCCTAAGACCTTGACGGTGCCGGACTCCCAGTCCAGGTCGTCCACGTCCACTCGGACGACCTCGCTGGCCCTTAGCCCTGCCGCATAGGCCAGTTCGAGCATGGCCTGGTCCCGCAGAGGCGTCCGGCCCGGTGGGGCCTGGTCTAGAAGCCCGACCGCTTGGTGCTGCGTCAGCGTCTTGGGAAGGGGACGCCTCCGGATCGGGGCCTCGATGCCCTCCGTCGGATCGTTCTCTAGAAGTCCTACCGTCTTCAGGTGACGCACGAACGAGCGGAGCGTGCTCAGCTTTCTGGCCCTTGTTACGGGCGTGGCCCCGTATGTCCGGAGGTACCGGAGCAGTGTCGCTTCGGAGAGGTCCGCCCGCCCGTTCGTCAACGATGACAACTGGGCCAGATCCGCGCCGTAACTCCGGACCGTATGGGGAGAGCGCGTCGCAGCCAGGAGGTCGAGAAACCCTTGGATCCAAGGGTCCAGTCCGTCGTTCCGTGCGGCCGGATCCACGACCTGCCCTTTAAGCGGTGTTCCGCTTGAGGATCAGTGTCACGTTGTGGCCTCCGAACCCGAAACTGTTCGACATCGCGTAGTCGTACTCTGCTTTCCGGGCCGTGTTCGGGACGTAGTCAAGGTCGCAGGCCTCGTCCGCCTCCTCATAGTTGATCGTCGGAGGAAGGACCGAATCCCGCATCGACAAGAGGCAGAAGAGCGCTTCGATCGCCCCTGCCGCACCGAGCGTATGGCCGATCATCGACTTCGTACTGCTGACGGGCACCTTGTACGCGGTCTCACCGAACACGCGCTTGATCGCTCCGGTTTCGGTCCGGTCGTTCAGCGGGGTCGACGTGCCGTGGGCGTTGATGTATCCGACCTCTTCCGGCGTGATCCCGGCCCGCATCATCGCCATACGCATCGACCGGACCGCCCCGTCGCCGTCAGGGTCTGGCGCGGTGATGTGGTAGGCGTCGCCGCTCATGCCATAGCCTGCGATCTCGCCCAGGATCTTGGCTCCGCGAGAGACCGCATGCTCGTAATCCTCTAACATCAGGACGGCCGCCCCTTCCGCAATGACGAAGCCGTCGCGGCGGGCGTCGAAGGGCCGGCTGGCGTGGACGGGGTCGTCGTTGTTCGTGGTCATCGCCCGCGCCGCGCAGAACCCGGCCAGACCGATCTCGTTGATCGGGGCCTCGGTGCCCCCGCACAACATCGCCGTCGCATCGCCGCGCTTGATGATGTGATAGGCCGTACCGATCGCGTCAGCACCGGTCGAACAGGCGGAGACCACGCACGTGTTGGGCCCCTTCAGGCCCTGCAAGATCGAGACGTAGCCGCTGGCCATGTCCGGGATCATGTAGGGCACGAGGAACGGAGACACGCGGCTCGGCCCGCCTTCGTAGAGCTTACGGGTCTGCTCCCCCATCATCGTCAGGCCGCCGATCCCGGATCCGATCAGGACGCCCGTATCGAGCTTCAGCTCTTCGTCCTGAGGGAAACAGGCATCGTCCATCGCCATTTGGCTTGCGGCCGCCGCGAACGCGATGAACCGGTCGACCCGGCGGGCTTCTTTCTTCTCCAGCCAGTCCTCAGGGTTGAAATCGTTGACCTGACCACCGATCCGGGTCGGATAGTCACTGACGTCGAAGATCGTGATCGGCCCGATCCCGTTCTCGCCGGTCACGATCCGTTGCCAGGTCCGGTCGACACCGACGCCGAGGGGCGTGACGGCCCCGGCTCCCGTGACCACGACCCTGCCGCTGGGCTGGGGGATTGGCATGGGTCAGTCGGTCTTCTTGTCCTGAATGTAATTGACCGCGTCGCCCACGGTCTTCAGGTTCGTGACGTCATCGTCGGGGATGTCGATACCGAACTCCTCTTCGAGCGCCATGACGAGTTCGACGACGTCGAGAGAGTCCGCTCCGAGGTCGTCGGTGAACGACGCGGTTTCGATGACTTCGTTCTCACTGACGCCGAGTTCTTCGCACGTGACCTTCTTGACTCTTTCCAGGACGGTTGCGGACATGTCGTGTTTCCACCTCTAGCCCCGCAGGAAACCGGGGGCCGAGTTCCGACCATGATACACCCTGGTCCCTCCCCCCGGGAGGGAAGCCCACGGTCCGGTGCAAAATGCCCTATGCCGCACGCGGTCAAGATCGACCGGCCCCGAAGCGTCGACCTCTCGGAAATCCCACAAGGTGCTCCGGACGGGACGGACAAAGACGAAGCCCTGGAACGGACGGCCGAACTCGGAAAAGAACTGTCCGAGCTTCAGGAGACCCTCTTCTACGCAGGCAAGCACGCCCTTCTTATCGTTCTGCAAGGCATGGACACGAGCGGGAAGGACGGGACGATCCGGCATCTTCTGAATTTCTCGAACGTCCAGTCGACCCGTGTCGCGGCCTTCAAAGTCCCGACGCCGAACGAACTCGCGCACGACTTTCTGTGGCGGGTCCACGACCACACGCCCGGTAAAGGGTGCATCACCGTCTTCAACCGGTCGCACTATGAGGACGTCTTGGTCGTCCGGGTTCACGACTTGGTGCCGAAAGACGTCTGGAAACGGCGTTACGACCACATCAACGCGTTCGAGCGACTGGTCTCGGACTCGGGCACGCTCATCCTCAAGTTCTTCCTGCACATCAGTAAAGAGGAGCAGGAGGAGCGGCTCCTCGAGCGCGAGCAGGACGTCGAGAAAGCCTGGAAACTCTCTGTCGGCGATTGGAAAGAGAGAGAGCTCTGGAAAGACTATCAAGAAGCCTACGAAGACGCGATCGGCAAGTGTGCGGCGCCAGAGGCTCCCTGGTTCATCGTCCCGGCGAACCAAAAGTGGTACCGGAACCTCGCCGTCACGGAAGCGGTCGTCGAGGCGTTGCGGCCCTTGAAGGACGGCTGGCTCCGGTCGTTGGACGAGGTCGGCAAAAAAGCGAAGGCGGAACTGGAGCAATATCGGTCTACGACAAGCTGACTCTCCTGGTCTGAACCTTGTCACGACCCGGTCGACGACAGGGCAGGGCAGAAGATGGCCGAAACCGGGCCATTGGGCAGTGCGCGTAGCAAGACTTGCTGAAAGGCAACCTCTCAGCCGACCCCGACGAAACAGAGACCAGGTGACGATATCACTGCCAAGGTCACGTTCGTCCCCTGAGAGGGGGTACGACGGCTCACGGGCCGTACTGGACGACAGCCATGTCCCGACCGTTCTCGGCAGTTTTGCCAAGGCACGTGGTCGTGACCGTCAAGCCGGGGCCCAAGAAGACGCTGACGCCGGTCTGCGATCCGCTGTCGCCCCGGTCGAAGAGGGCTCCGCCGCTCAGGTACACGCCGCCGGAATCCGGCCAAATGAAGCGGCCCTCTGGATCAAGCAGAACCGTGAAGACCGGGTGGTCAAGCTTGTTCTTCGTCCCCTTCGGCGCATACCTGCCCGCCATTGCCACGTATCCGTCGGAAGACACCGCTACAGCGTCCCCAAAGGTCTGATCGAACGAGCTATGCGTCCAATACGTCTGCCAGAGCAGGCTTCCATTGCGGTCGAGCTTGGCCGCAAAGGCCGCAGTCTTGGACTGAGTCGGCTCGGTGGAGGTCGCCACAATGTTGCCGCCAGGGTCAAACGACATCAGCGTGTGGTCTGAAGCGACCGAAAACACCCTCTTCGACCATCTCCAATCCCCAGTCGGCTCAAGGATCGCGAAATCTTTGCCCGAGCAGACCGCAAGCTCACCGTTCGGGCCGACTTTGAAGTCCGGGTCGTTGCCCAGCTTGAAACCGATCAGCGCAGACCACAGACTTTGGCCATCGAGCCCCCGACAGACTACGAGATGCTTCTGAAGGACACGGTCGTACTCGATCCAATAGATCCTGTCCGACGCCAAAAGCAGAGGGCCGAGCGCATATTGGTCTGGCCCGTAGAGGATTCGCGACGTTTCGCGTCCCATAGGATCCAGCGTGAATCTGAACCTGTCGTACCGGCCGTTTCCGTACGCATACTGGGCCGTACCTGCCACTGCTCCGTCCGGAAGGACGACGAAATCCTTCACCGAGCCCTGTGACGTGCCACCTGCAAGCCAAACCCACTCTTGACCTGCGTCCGGCCCATATCTGACCATGTACGGCCCTGCGACGCCCGTACCGTCGAACCGACGGCCGAAGACCTCACCGGCCACGACGATTCCGCCCTCCGGCTCCGTCCGCACGGTCGTGCTTCGAACTTGGCCCGGGACGGTCCCCAATAGCGGTCGACTCCAAGTCGTACGACCAACGGAGTCGACGAGCGCAATCCCTCCCCGGACCATGAGGTCGGTACGGCCTGCGTCATTGACCAAGAGGAACGATCCGTCCAGCAACCGATGAGCCTGCATGGACTTCTCCGTTCCCCCCAACATGACGTTGGACACGAAGCCGGCAAGGCGCTCGCCGTTCGGTCCTAATTTGGTTACGAAGACGTCCGTGTCGGCGAGGAGGCCTTTGGCTCCGAACGATTGGAGGAGTGATCCGTCTCGGTCCGCTCTCAACCTGATGTCCCGATAGTCACGGATCGGCGCCGAGAGCACGGACGTCCAATCGAGACCTCCGTCAAGGTCAAAGACGATGCATGAACAAACTCGCTGGGCGTCCAACACGGCGTTCGAGCCGATCGCCAGGCGACCGTCCGAAGTCCGGGTCATGAGAGGAGGGCCAAAGTTGTAGTGATAACCCGGAACTTCCCGGGTCCAGGCCGATCTCAGGTCGGGGGAAACCTTGCTTAGACTCAATCGACTCGAAAAGGGAGGCTGTCGGGTGCAGTACAAGGCTCCGTCTGGTCCGGCGGTACTCCCGAAAGTGTCGGTAGCCGCCAGCGAGTCGCCCAGGACCATGGTTCCGGCGAGGCCCCCCATTGAGTCCACATAACGGATCAGGACAGGAGCAGGTACGGCGGTAGTGGACCGCTCGACCACGTAGACGCCGCCGCCAGGATGTGGTGCCAAGTTGACACGCTTGCTTTCATCGAGCGGCTTCACCCAACTCACGTGCCCGTCCGCATCGAGACGGACAAGATCGAGCAATGCGCTCAGTCCCGTGCCGGCGCCCCGCAAGACGTAAATGCCGCCTCCTTCGTCCTCGACGAGGTTCGAGACGCTCGACCCCTTCAGCCCAGCCACAGCCGCGGACCACTCCCAGGCGATGGTCCCGTCCGAACGGACCAAAGACAGCGCCGAATCCGGCCGGGTCGTGCCCGTACTCCGGGTCCGTTTTACGGGCTTGGAGCCGCCCGCCAAGATGCTCCCGCTACCCAGGAGGATCGAGTTGGCCGAGCCGTCCTTCTCTAAGAAGCCGACGTACCGAGTCCACAAGGGCTTGCCCCAGGAGTCGACCCTCTCGATGACGTTGTCCCGGCACAGATAGACGGTGTCGTCCGAATGCCGATAAAGGGTGGAACCGGATGACGCTTTGACGGCCCGGCTCGTGAGAACGGCTCCTTCACCGTTCCAGCGGACGATGCGGCCCCGCGAGTCGACCCCTACGACCCCGAGAAATCCACGATCGGCGGTTTCGATAACGGAATAGGGGATGTCGTCGGTCCGAGTTCCGGAGTCGACGAACGTCGACCACCTCTCACTGGGCTGCGCGACCGCACTGGCACAGAAGACCAATGTGCTTGAGGCCGCCAGGATTCGGACGTGCCACTGAAGAACCATGATCCGACCCGCTGCGTCCCATTATAGCGACGGGGCTTTCCGGATCAAAATCGCTCGGTCGTTCCTTTACCAGCCCCTGCCGGCCATGAGCTCGTGCTCCGGCAGGGACGAAACGCTCACACCGACCATCGGTTCGCCGAGGTTCCGACTGATTTCGGCCAGTCTCTTGGCGTCCTTGTAGAACAGAACGCTTTCGACGATCGCTTTCGCGCGCCTAGCCGGATCGCCGGACTTGAAGATCCCGGAGCCCACGAAGACAGTTTCCGCACCCAGTTGCATCATCAACGAGGCGTCGGCGGGCGTCGCGATGCCGCCGGCCGAAAAGTTGGGGACCGGAAGTTTGCCGGTCTCATGGACGATGTTCACCATGTCCAACGGGGCCTGAAGCTCCTTGGCGATCACGTAGAGCTCGTCCGGACGGGCGTTCTGCACCGAACGGATCTGAGACATGATCGTCCGCATGTGGCGGACGGCCTCCACGACGTCTCCCGTCCCGGCCTCACCCTTCGTCCGGATCATCGCGGCACCTTCGCCGCACCGCCGCAGGGCTTCCCCCAGGTTCCGGGCCCCGCAGACGAAGGGGACGGTGAACCCGTGCTTGTCGACGTGGTTCTCTTCGTCGGCCGGGGTCAAGACCTCGCTTTCGTCGATAAAGTCCACCTCGATCGCTTCCAAGATCTGGGCTTCGGCAAAGTGTCCGATCCGGCACTTCGCCATGACCGGGATCGAAACCGCTTCCTTGATCTTGAGGATCATGTCCGGGTCGCTCATCCGGCTGACGCCGCCCTCCCGGCGGATGTCGGCGGGGACGCGCTCCAGGGCCATCACGCTGACCGCACCGGCGTCTTCGGCGATCCGCGCCTGCTCGACGTTCGTGACGTCCATGATCACGCCGCCCTTGAGCATCTCGGCGAGACCGACCTTTTCGCGCCATGTCTTCTGTGCGGTCGCGGGTGCACCTGTCGTCGTCATGACGAGTATTGTACGGGCGCGCGCGAGCACGAGCCGGGACAAACTGGATGCAGGCCTACGGAAAAGCGTCGATACGGCTACCTCTTGGTGACTCGACCGGTCGATTCTTCCGCGTTGATCCGGAACGGACTGGACGCACCTTAGAAACGTGACACTTGGCGGACCGTGTTTTTGCCGGTTTTAGGGCGGGATTTGGAGTGTGAGCCTCGTATGTGGCCTGTCTTGTGCTAGATTATGATTCGTCTCTAGATGATGACCGAATCTTGTCGGTCGGATCTGGCGAGTTGGAGAGTACATTCATGAAAACGAAAACTCTGATTCTCATGGCGCTGGTCGCCGTCCCGATGGCTGCCAACGCTGTGACCCTGTACGACCATTCGGTCGGCTCGGGCTTTGGCTACAACGCCGGCAACGGTTCGACCGACGGCGGCATCAACGACCTCGGCGCGAACTCCGGTCTGCAGGTCGGCCAGCTGTTCACGGCTGTCGCCGGCGGCACGGTCGTCACGGACGTCGAAGCCACCTATGTCGGCTTCGGTGGCACGAACACCCAGGCCTTCGTCGAAATCTATGACGCTTCGGGCAACACGCTCATCGCTTCGTCCGGTCTGATCGGCGTCAGCGACACCGCTTTCAGCGACGGCGTGTTCGGCCTCGTCGGTCACACGGTCAAGGCCACCGGCCTGAGCCTCGGCGGTCTGACGGCCGGCACGACGTACATGATGTCGATGCAGTCCGTCGGTTCCAGCTGGTACTACATCACCCGCGACGCCAACGGTCTCGTCGAGTCCTTCGGCCGCGACTTCTCGCACTTCGGCTACGGTGGCGGCTACGGCACGACCAACTGGACGTCGATGGGCGCCTTCGGCTTCGGCGACGGCCAGGTCAACATGAAGATCAACGCGGTTCCGGAGCCGGTCAGCATGATCGCTCTCGGCGCTGGTCTCGTGGCCCTCGCTCGCAAGCGCCGCAAGTAAGCTCTAGCTCGACTAGAGTCACGACAAGGCCAGCGCCCTCGGGCGCTGGCCTCTTTCTTTTGCCGGCGAAGGGAACCCGATCCCCGTCTTCCAGCAGCGCGTTTCTTAAGGTGGGCCATTCGGCAATGCCCTGGCAAGGATCCTAGGGCGGCGCCTGCCCTCTCCGTCTTGCTCGACCGTCCGAAACACCGGCACACTGGCGCGACTCGGCCCAGTGTTCAGGCTTCCATCGGCCCGAATTGAACGGACCGAAACGCTCCGGAACGTCAGATCGGACGCCCTCTGAGACACCAGCAGGAACCTGATGATACGTACGAGTCTGCTGAGCACCTCCTCAGACCAATGAACGAGATCCTTGAGCCAGTACCGGCGCCCGTCGCTACAGGAGCCTCTTGGAAGCCGTCCGATCCACCGCAACAGGGCCGAATCCGCTCGGCCCAAAGCCGGTCGATTTGCAGTCGATGGATGACGGGTTCCATGGCCCCTTTTCCTCGTCGCCAGGATCCAATTCTCCGTGGAATCGAGCGCTCGTCCCCGTGTCACAGGAGTGACGACGGGGGGACGTCGAACAGGCGGGACGTCGGCGACCTCGAAGGTGCCCCGCACTACGGGCCCAAGTCAAGGCAAGGTTAGACCCGCTCATGGGGCTAAGAAGGCTCAAAGCCTTGGCGACCGACCATCCTCGAATCCCGTTGACCGGAGCCGGTGTACACGCCTCGACCCTGGACTCTCGGTAAACCGGTCTGTGGGGCAGCCCCGCCCCCATATGAAGAGGGCTCTTCTTGCCTGGCACGTCGAGGGCCAAGCGGCACCTGACCCTTACGGGCTCCCAGAACCCTGCACGCCGGAACCCATGCTGGGCCACCTGCCTCCGACCCCTCACTATTGCGGGAGAGGTCACTGTCGGGAAGCGGGAAGGGCTCTTGGCCGTTCGATCGGTCGGCCACTCGTCCACCTCGATCGCCCCGTGTAGGTTCTCGTGCGCTCCCTCTGCAGCCAGGTCGTTTGACCTCGAATCCAGGTTCTATGGGTGCTACCACAATCCGCAACTGACGGGGGTTAGCCCGGAACGGGTGTCACGTCCGCTCTAGACAACGGGCAAGTATCGTCCACAGCGTCCATGTCGGCCAGGGGCGTTCAAGAGAGAATCCATCCCCTTATAAAGGCGGAACCCCGCGACTTTCGTAGCGGGGTTCCATTGAGTCAGCCCGGTGGACCGACTCTGTGACCGTTTCCGGTCTTACTTGCGGCGGCGGCGAGCCAGCGCGACGAGACCAGCGCCGAGGGCGATCATGGTCGTCGGCTCCGGCACGACGGTGTTGACGCCGAGGGCCACGTTGTCCGGGGCGACGCTGATCAGCGAACCGCTGCCCCAGCCCTGACCCGGGTTGGCGACCATACCATTGTTCATGGTGGTGCCGTAGTTGGCGCCGGCGTTAACCTGGTTCATGAAGAACGTCTGGTTGCCCGAGCCGAAGTCCAGGTAGGGGGTGAGCGAAGCGTAGTAGCTGGTGCCAGCGGCAACGTTGCCGAAGCCGGCAGCGTCGCGAGCGTCGATCCAGAACGCGCCGACGGTCGAACCCGAGGCGACCGAGGTAGCCACGACGTTGACCTTCTTGCTGATGACGTCACCGAACTGGCTGGCGCCAGCGGCGGCCGAGCTGCTCCAAACGGAGAGCTGCCAGCTGATGCCTTCCAGCACAGCCTTGTTGATCGAGCTGCTGTTGACCTCGACGACGACGCCGACGGCGTTGACGATGCTGCCGCTCGCCTTGAACTCTTCGATACCGTAGGACGAAAGGCTCTCGAGGCCCGCGTCACCGAAAATCTGGTGGACGCCGAAGTTCTGCTGGGTGGTCAGGTTGGCCGCACCCGTCTGCGTCACGCAGTCCAGGTCGTTATACTGAGCATTCGCAGCGACGCCGGCGGCAACGAACGACAGACACAAAAGGGTTCTCATCTTCATTTTGGTTGATGTCCTCACTATCCGAATAAACGCTGCCAGGCTAGTGCCGGGCAACGCACATTGCTGTGCGTGAGGAATTGTACTACGAGATTCCGGCCACGGCAACGGACCCCGCCCAAAACCCGCATTAATGCCTGTCACGGTGAGCCGTTGAACTTGAAAACGTGCCCCTTTTGTAAAAAATCCGTTAATTATCAGTGCGGTTTCCGGGGTCGGAGGTCCCGTCTGAAACGCTCCCTTCCAGCAACTTCCGGAGACGCTCCCGCTCTTCGCGTTCGCGCTCCTTCTCTTTGACTTTCGTCATGAACGCGTCGAACTCCTCGCCGCTTTGCGCGCGCTGCCCACGGCCCGAAACGACCGCTCTTCGACGGGGCGCGAACAAGGTCCCTGCTCCTTGGAACCATGCTGCCAGACACGGGGCGGCGACCGCGGCGCCGATCAGCGGGGACTGCGCGCCGTAACAGACGACGAGCGCGACCGCAGTCAGGAGGGCGAACCACCGTGCCTGCAGCGGAACGATCCCCATTAGCCGGATCTCTTGCGTCGGGCCCTGGCCCGCCCATAGGCACACGAGCGCGGCGATCGGGATCCACGGTCCCGTCAGAAGCAGAGGCAGGCCGACGCCCTTCGCGACAAGGCTCCCCAAGACGGCCGACGCCAGGGAGTATCCGAAGTAGACGCCGAGAAGGCCTTTGACGCCCGACGTGCGCTCGAGAGAAGTCCCCACCCCGTAAAGGAACCACAAGCCGAAGAACATCCAGAGGAACTCTCTCGGCGACCCCAAGGGAACGACAGAGTACGTCAGGAGCGTCCAAGGACGGGAGAAGTCTCCGGCGCAGTCCAACCACGGCACGAGCGACTGCCCGGTGCCCCAATTGACGAAGAAGGCGACGGCATTGACGACGACGAGCGCCAACGTGACCGATGGCTGGACGGGAAACCTTGGGCGCACGGACACTTCTGGGACGACTCCTGTACGAAATTATGGGCGTTGGCGTGCCAAGCTTGACGACGAATTGAACCGCTACTACGTGGTCCTGCCGGACGGACAACGCTACGGGCCGGCCACGCCGCCCCACTTGGCCGACTGGGTGATGGAAGGCCGCGTACTCCCGGACACCGTATTGGAGGACGCTCAGACCGGGCAGAGGCTGTACGCGAGCCAGGTCCACGGTCTCCCGTTCGGCGCGGTAGGAGGGAACCTCTATCCTCCGACCGGCTCTGGACACCCCTCGACGTTCGGAGGGCCGGCCCTTCCCTATGACCCGTACGCGCAAACGGGGCCTGCCCCTTATGCTCCGTCTCAACAGCCGTACCTGCCCCACGGAAGCCCTCAATCCCCTGTTTATCCCGACTACGGAAAGCCACCGTCGTCCGGACTCTCGGCCGTGTCGTTCGTCCTCAGCCTGATCGCCGCAGTGATGTGCTTCAACTCCGTCGGTATGGTCTTGGCCGTGGTCGCCGTCGTCCTGGCGATCGTAGCCCGGTCGCGGAACGATCGGACGGCGGGTTGCGCCATCGCCGTTTCGATCCTGACGCTGGGCGTCACGCTCCTTTTCGCGCTGGGCCGCCAGATCCTGGTCGGCGGGTAGCATGCCTCCTTAACGGCACCGATGCGTTACTTCGTACTTTGGCCGGACGGACAGCGCTTCGGGCCGGCGGACGCCCAGACCCTGACCCAGTGGGCATGGGAAGGCCGCATCACCCCGGAGACCGAGCTCGAGGAAGAGGCGACGGGCCGCAGGTTCTCTGCAGCCCTATTGACGGGCCTTGAGTTCCCGCCTCCGCCCGAACCGACGCCCGTCCAGACTCAGGTCGACTCCCCCCACACCGGGTTCGGCGTCCCTCAAGAGTTCCCCTTGACGTCGGGCAGTCCGTATCCGATCGCCACGTCGCAAGGAAAGCCCAAGTCGGACGTCAACACGGCGTGGGGACTGATCATCGGTGGTTTCGTCTCGTCGGTCTGCGCGTTCTGCTGCATCTTCCCGCTGCCTCTCGCGCTCACAGGGGCCGGGATCTACTATGCGAACCGGGCGAAAAAGGCCGATGAACCCGGTGCGCAAACCGCCCTTACGGTCGGTATCGTCGCGATCGTCCTCCAAACGCTGGTCATCGGTGCCCTGTACGCCGTCAGGTTCTTCGCGGCGACGTCAGCCTTCCGGACAGGCGGGTTCCCCTGACATCGCCGCCCGATCGATGCAAGGCCGGCGTCTGATCCGCCGACTCACCGTTCGCGACGGCTTCGGCACCGTACCGCACCGCCGCCTTAAGGACTTCGACGTCGATGTTCTTCAACGATCGGAACCGGATGCAGTAGCCGGTCACGTCCGCCTTGCCGATCGTCGCACCGAACCTTTGGAACAGCGCGGATTTGTCCTTAAGACCGAGGATATCGACCGAGATGCCGGTCGCGTTCGCGGCGAGGCCGGTCTGGAAGCTCTCTTTCGACGAGCCGTCGGCGTAGCGGAGAGTGTACGTGCCATAGCCGACCGTCGGGTTCGAAACGACCTTTCCGTCGTCGTCCTTGCCGTCGAAAAACCTGGTCGCCCCGCCCGGCACGATCTCTCTAAAGGCGCCGTCCAGCTCGCGCAGTTCGCTGCGCTTCGGCTCGGGGTGGCCCGCGAGATACGCTTCGATCTGGTCGTCGAGAGACATGGGTTCCAAACGGCTTCCAGGAGTCCGGGCTTTGGCGGCCTCGGAGGGAATCGAACCCCCGACGCCCTCCTTAGGACTGACATTTCCTACGTTCAACGAGTCTGGGGGGTCGTCCACCGTTGAACCAAATCGGCCACCGCCTTTCACCGCGTCGGAGAGACCTTGGAGAGACTAGGCCCTGCTGGTCAGACTCCCATAATTCCGACAAAATTGTATCGCGTGTCCTTGGGCCGCATGCCGTCCATCACAATGAGCTGCGGGAATGGTGTACGAAGTCAGAGCAACCCATAACGACTTTGACAGTGTCCTGCCGGATCATCGGGAATCGAAGAGTGCCGGACAAGAGAGATTCTGTGTCGGCCCCGAGATCGACTCGGACTGGGTTCCGCCAACCCTGATTTATTCCAAGGGCAAGAAGAAGATCCGACCTAACATCATGTCTTACGATCAAGACTCTGCCTTTACGGCAGATTCTGAAGCCATTCAGAGGTTGGCCTTGGATGAGGCGGACTGGTGCCGACTGATCCGTGTGACCGCGGACGCGCTCGACCTTCGGCTCAAGCCGTTTGGACCCATTGAATTCACGTTGTGGGCCGTCACAAGACTGGTCGATGCAATCGATCGATCGCGAACGACCTTTAAGCCCTATGGCGACGAGGTGTTGAGCGGCTCACCGGATGAGACCTGGTTCCACCGCGAGAGACTTCCGTACGAAGGGCTGTTTCATCACAAGACCGGAGCTTCCACGAGAATCCTGACCTATGATGATCAAGCCAACTCAAATCTGTCCTTTAAGCAGCGCTATGAGGGCTCCGGCGTCTCCGGTCTGACGTTCGTTCCCCTGGGAAATGTCGTGTGAGCGCGCCGGATTTGCCCCGGAGCTTCTGACAAGGGACAGACTAACCTTGGCGGCCTCGGAGGGAATCGAACCCCCGACGCCCTCCTTAGGACGGAGGCGCTCTATCCACTGAGCTACGAGGCCGGAACTAGGGATTGTACCTAAGGCAGTGGCTTGATCCGACCCGGAGCACCTTGCTGGAGGCCTTCGTACGCCTTCCTCGCGTTCGGAAGCGCCTCCTCGATCGTCTTTCGCTGATCGGCAGGCAGCTTGTCCCACGTGACCAGGCTCGACGACTCGATCTCCGGCATCAGCCGGAGCACGGCCGAATGGAACGTCTGGGGCCCGAAGCGGGACACCAACGTCAGGATCTGCATCGATCCGTTGACGAACTTGGACACGCCGGCCTCCGAGCCGACACGCTCCTGATAGGCGATGTCATAAGCCAGGTTCTGCGGCTCGACCGGATCGATCGTCGCGGACTCGATGTCCCCGTTCCAGACCCGGGCCCGGAACAACGACGACTTGTCCTTCAACGTCAGAACGAGCTCTCCGAAGCCGGGAAGACCCTCGGGCAACCGGATCGTCGGTTCATGGACCTCTTCGGGCGAGGGTCGGCGCCCGGTGTCGTCGACGTTCGGGACGGACGACACGGTCGGCTGGTCCTCGAACAACAGCACACGGAGGTCTTCCCGACCTGCCGGCCCGAGCGTGCCCACCTGGATCTTGGCACCGTCGGCCTTCGCGGCGGCACGGGCCGAAGGGTCTAAGCGGGCATAGATCCTCATGAGGCGGAAGGACTGGTTCGCGGTGAAAGCCAGGTTCCGAAGTCGCTTGTAACCAAGCTGGGCCATCATCATGCCGTAGAGGGCCTCCTCTTCGTCCTGACACCCGAGGCAATAGTCGGCGAGAGCGTCGAGGGCGGACTTCTTGGAGGACATCTCCCGACACAGTCGTGCGACGGCCTCTTTCGGCAAAGTCCGGAAGAGAGGCAGTTTATCGCCCGTCTTCGCGGTCAGGACCCCGTCTTTCACTTCGGAGTCCAAGAACCCTGTCCCGAGAAGCAAGTCCCAAGCGGCCTGAAGCTTCACAACGGAGCCGTTGCGCCGGGCTTGGGCGCCGACCATGAAGGCAAAATCCGGCACGGAAGCCACCACGTCCATTTTCTTGGCCCGCGCGCCTTGGATCAGGATGTCCGAGACCACGCACGTCATGACGTCGCTCTTCGGGAGGTCGGCCAGTTCGTTCCGGAACCAGGCCAGGGCCTTATCGGCCCCGGGTGTCTTTCCACCGAGAAACGGGCTGACCGCCGCGATCGCCAACTCCGAGTGCTCAGAAAAGGCGACGTCGCCTTCCAGCCCCGTGACGACCGACCTCGGGGTCTCGATCGACCGTTGAAGGCCCGTCGGGTCGATCGAGCATTGGGACAGGTCGTTCAGACCCGAAGGGTGCACGGTGCAGAGCGAAAACGTACCTTGGGGAGACATCGCGCTCCGGGAGTAGACGAGCAGGATGGCTGCCGGACGCTCGGCGGACACCGCCGCTTGTTGGAGCAACGGACTGTAATAACCCTCGTTCGGACGTCGCTCCGAGACCGACTCGATCGCGTCTTTCTGAACCTGGGCTTCTTTGAGGAAGGTCGCATACGCGTCCCAAACTTGTGTCGGCAGGGCTCTCTGTACCCGTGTCGGGTTCGTCGAGAACACCACGCGCCGGCTTTGGTAAAGGTCACCGAGAGCCCGGACACCGGTCAATGCCAAAACGCGCTTCAAGAACCTTCGCTGCGGGGTCTTGTCCGCGTCCTTCTCATACGCGTCCCACCTTTGTTCGTTGGAACCCTGCTCTCGGGCGACGACCTCTTTGACGGCCGCTTCGGCTTCCCCCGACGTCAGCGTATGGAAATCGGACGCTTCGTCCGTGAGCTTCGCGACTTCGGCCTCGAACGCCTTCCGTCGGATTCCGTCGCCGCGCTTTGCGGCGGCCCGATCCACCCGGAGGACCTTTCCGTCTCCGGTGTCGTCCCAGACACCCCCCGACACCTCGGCGATCAGCTTCAATCCTTCCTCGACCGACCGGTCCGTCAAGCGGATCAAAAGGTTCTTCGGTCGAAGCTCGCGCTCGACGTCCAACTTAAGCCTTGCGGCTTCGCCGAACTGCGCTACGACCGTTTCGATCGGTGCCGCGGGGAGTTCGACGGTGACGGTTCCCCTAGCGGCCAAAAGGAGGGCGATCGTAGATATCGACATGGTTAACCACTTCCAGACAGCTTCTTACACCAGTATGACGGTCGTGGTTGCTTTTCGCGTACCACCGCATTCGCCTCGAAAGCTTGTGTAGACTCTAGGTATGACGATGCTGTCGCTTGTCCTGTTGGCCCCGCA
The DNA here is from genome assembly GCA_018268395.1 of Armatimonadota bacterium. Taxonomy (NCBI): domain Bacteria; kingdom Bacillati; phylum Armatimonadota; species Armatimonadota bacterium. Next base: position 317,600 of record JAFDWQ010000009.1, read on the forward strand.
GGTGACGTTGGCCGGATTGATCCAGGACATGACCGATCCTGGGACGCTGACCCGTTACCCGGATCCCGCCTACATCACGAGACAGGCCAGCAGCTATGACCGTGCCTCTGTCAAGCCGGGCGACCCGACCTGGTTCGCCAACGCCGACGCGGGCCAGTTCATCAGGCACGAGTCCGTCGACGGCCGGATGGAGCACGTGCTGATGGACGCTTCCGGGCCCGGATGTATCGTCCGCATCTGGTCGCCGAACCCGGCAGGAGTCCTTCGGGTCTACCTCGACGGCGACCCGAAGCCGGCCTTGATCGGCAACACGGCCGCCCTCTTGTCCGGCCAAGGAGGGTTCCCGAGCCCGCTAGCGGAAGTGACGTCGAGCGGTTGGACGCTCCATTATCCGATCACGTACCAGAAGTCGGCGAAGGTCACCGTGGACGATTCGGACAAGGACGCAGGCGGGAAGATGTACTACCAGGTCCAATACCGGACGTACTCCGCAGGCACGTCGGTCGAGCCGTTCTCCGTGAACAGTGCGCAGGTCACGGGCGCCGCACAGAAACTGACGGCCGCCGTCGACAAGCCGCCGTCGACCCAAGACCGAGACTGGACGACGCACGACCTCGCCATGGGAAGTTTCGGTTTCGCCAACGGTCGGGGCCCGGGCGTGATCACGGAAATCGCGTTCCAACTTCCCCCCGAACCGAAGGACGCCGCCTGGACCGACCCTCGGAGATGGCACAACATCCTACGTAGTCAACAGATGATCGTGAAGATCGACGGGGAGAAGTGCGTCGACGCGCCACTCGGTGACTTCATGGGCGTCCCCGTCGGGGTATGGCCGCTCAAGACGCTGCCTCAAACGGCGACAAAGGACGGGCTTCTGGTCTTCAGGCTTCCGATGCCCTATCGGGACGGGTTCAACATCGAAGTCGAATGCTCGGCCAAAGTCCGGACCGTGGTCAAAATGGCGGTCAAGACGGCCCCTTATCGTTGGGACGACCGCTCGATGCACCTTTACGCGCAATGGAAGGCCTATAAGGGCGGAACGAGGCCCATGGCCGACCTGGAGTTCCTCCGGACGACGGGCAAAGGCGTCTATGTCGGCTGCAACGTTTCCGTCGACAACCCCGTCGCCGCGTGGTGGGGCGAGGGAGACGAGAAGATCTCGATCGACGGTGAAGGGTTCCCGAGCACGTTCGGCACCGGGACGGAGGACTTCTTCGGCTACGGTTGGTGCGACCCGCATTTGTTCATGCACCCGTTCCGGTCTCAAGGCCGGTGCGACGGGCCAGGCAACAAAGGCCACACCTGTGTGAGCCGGTTCCAGTACCTCGACCGGCTCCCGTTCACAAACCAGTTCCATTTCGACCTCGAGCTCTGGCATTGGGCCGACTGCCAGGTCCAATACGGCCGGACCGTCTACTGGTACGCGATGCCCGGCTCAGCCGGACCGCAGTCCGATGAAGGCGTCGAGTTCTTGCCGCCGTTCATCGATGGACCGGTCAAGGTCAAAGGCGCGGTCGAGGGCGAGGAAGCGACGATCCTTGAAAAGTCCGGCGGCGAGACGGAAGTCCAAGGGTTCGACGGCCTCTCGGGCGGCAAGCAGATCTGGTGGCGCGACGCCAAGCAAGGCGACAGGCTCGTCCTGGACGTCCCCGTCGCCGCGTCGGGCCGGTACAGGATCATCGGCAAATTCTGCTTCGCGCGCGACTACGGCGTGCACAAGATGACTCTTGGAGACCTGTCGTTCAAGCAGGACTTCTTCGGCGAACTCGGCTGGAAGTCGGTCGAGCTCGGCAAAGTCGACTTGAAGCAGGGCAAGGCCCGGTTCACGGTCGAGAACACAGGGTCCAATCCGAAGGCCGAGCCCCGGCGGATGTTCGGCCTCGATTACTTGCTGCTTCTGAAGGAGTAGCTCACTCGGGCGCCTGGGCCGAGCCGGCCGTCGAGCCGCTCATCTTGGCGCCCGCCCTTCGTGCGGCGTCTTTGGCCGCGTCGTTCACGCCGCTGCCCGATCCTTGGAGGTTCTCGCCTCCGGTGACCGGGGTCGCGCCGCCCGCCCCGGCTCCGCCGGTCAAGACTTGGACGTCCCCGCCCGTTCCTCCGGATGCCGGTTGCTGCGCCGTCGGTCCTGCGGGCTTTGACGCGTCCGTGTCTGCCGTGGGCGTCGACGAACATCCGGCACCGACGAGGAGGAGCGCCGCCAGCGGCCAAAGGCGTTTCATCGCCTTCATGATAGCCGCTACGCCGATTTTCTCCTGCGGCTCGAGAGCGTCCGGTTGCGGTCGCGGTACTTGTTGACCGTCCGTCGAGCGACCTTGATCCCCTGGGCGTCCAAAATCCGAGCGATCGATTCGTCGCTCAAGGGACTGTCCGGGTTTTCCGTGGCCAAGATCTCTTCGATCAGCTTCTGGACCCTCAGGGCAGGCTTGAAGAACACCTCGAAAGGTACGACTTCGCCGTTCGCGAGTTGGACGAACTTGCGGTTCGTCGCCCGGCTGACGGTGCTCTCGTGCGTCCCCAGGTCTTGGGCCATCTGACAACGCGTCAAGGGGACCAGGAATCGGTACTCGCCTGTCGAGACGAACCCGTGCTGCCGCTCGATCAGATACTGGCCGATCCGCCGCATCAGGAGCCCCCGTTGCGACAGGGCTTCGATGAACCGGTTCGCCCTTTCCAGGAACTCGCCCACGTGCCTCTTCTCGTCCTTCGGTGGTCGCGACATCGCTTCAAGCTCTTGCCGTCGCCGCTCGTAGCCACGAGCGAGCCTCAACGACCCCTGTCCGGGGCCGGTGACGTCGATCGTCCAACCGCTCTCGTCTCGGTGCAAGACCAGGTCCGGATAGGCCGTGGAAACAGGCTCACGGGACTGGACGGTCGCCGGGGCGTACCCTTCGCCCGGAAACGGGTTGAGGCCGATGATCACTTCCATGGCAGACTCGACGAGCTCCGCCGGCACGCGATAGCGCTTTCGGATCGATCGTAAGTCTTTGGCCACCAGTTCGTCCCAGTCGTTCCGGACGATGAGCCGCGCGAGTTTCTCCGCGTCGCTCTGGGCGAACCGGAGCTGAAGGTTGAGGCACTCTTTGAGATCCGCCGCACCGACCCCGAGCGGCTCGCACGTCTTGAGGGCCTCGAAAGCCTCTTGGGCTTCTTCGAGGCTGACATGGCAAGCCAGAGCCACTTCCTCGGGCTCTGACGTCACATAGCCGCGCTCGTTGACGCTACCGACGAGGTACTCGACCAGCAGGGCGGGCGAAGAAGGAAGCTTCGCGGACAGCTGGGCCCGTAAGTGGTCGGCCAGCGAGTCCGTCATCGCCGTCAGCTCCACCCAGTCGACTTCCGACGCCGTGTCTTTGGGCAAGGACCTCCAGAGTTCGTGGCATTCGCCCGAGGGGGACAGTTCGCCCGGGGCCACGATTTTCAGGATCTCGTCCTGCGAAGGCGCCGACGGCCCGTCATCGATACGCTCTAAGGCGGGATTCTCGTTGATCTCCGATTCGACGAACTGCTCGAGTTCGACTTGGCTGAGTTCGAGCACTTGGCTCGAGAGGATGACTTTGGGGTCGATCCGCAGGGTCGTCCCTGTCCGAAGCGTTTGTCCGAAGTCGATCCGTCGTGCCATGTCGTCCCTCCTGGGTGCCACTCTTGATCATTGGCTTCTGACACCGCCGACAGACCCACGAAAGTACGGGACTCCAGGTCTCGAACGACCGGCTTTGACCGTTTCCAACGTACACTTCCCGTATGTTCACGGGCATCGTCCAGGCCGTGTCCGAGGTTTCCGCTTTCGAGGACGGCAGGCTCGTCGTCAACGACCCCGGCACCTGGCGCAGCGATCCTTTCCGACTTGGCGAGTCCATCGCGGTGAACGGGTGTTGTCTGACGCTGACCTGCTATTCCGAGGGCTTGGCGTTCGACCTTAGCCATGAAACGCTCCGCCGAACGGCGCTCTGCCGGTTGAGCCATGGGGGACGGGTCAATCTGGAGCGCGCGCTCCGGATGGAGGACCGACTAGGAGGTCACTTCGTCCAGGGCCACGTCGATGCGACCGGCACGTTCCTTGGCCGACGTCCGGAGGGGAACGCCTTCGTTTTCCGGTTTTCCGTACCGGATGACCGCTACATCGTCGACAAAGGTTCTGTGACGCTCGATGGGATCAGCCTCACCGTCGTCGGACCGACGGGCGGCGAGTTCGACGTCTGGGTCATCCACCACACGATGCGGCACACGACGCTCGGCGACCTCTCTCCGGGCGATCCGGTCAACGTCGAATACGACATGCTCGCCCGGTACGTCGAGCGGCTTCTTAGCCGGGAATGACGACCTTCGTGAAGTCGCCCGCCAACTTGAACACCGCGTCGCACTCGGCCAGCATCCCAAGCCTCGCGTTCCGCACAGCGGGGTCGTCGACCATGACCATCGTCGAATCGAAGAACGCGTCGATCGGCGCGGCCAAAGGTCGGACGGCCGCGATCAGACCCTCTTTGTCCTCAGCCTGACAGGCCTGCTCCGCGAGGGGTCGTTGACGGACGACGGCGGCCCAAAGCGCCGAACCTTCGTCGGACTGAAGGCCGTCCTCGTCCCATGCCTTCGAAGAGTCGAGCGCGCCCTTCTTCACGGCGGCGGAGACGATGTTCGTCGGCCTGAGCGCTGTCCGGACGAAGTCTGCGTCCTGAGCGAATGCGGACATTACCAAGACGCGGAACCGGACCGCCCTCGGGTCGGCCAAAGAGGCCCCCTCGAGCTTCGCGGCATCGACGACGTGGTACGGCGCTCCATCGAAGTCATAGGACGCGTAACGGTTGTCGAGAAGGTCGAGGAAAGACGAGCGGGCGGTTTCGGTGTCGAGCACTACGCCTTGACGGGCGTACCCCTCAAGGGCCGCATCGAAGGCAGGTAGGAACGATCCTGGACGCGACGGCCAGTCGCGGAGGGCGATCTGGATCAGCATGTTCGCCGCGCGGCGCAGACCGAACGGGTCGCTCGAGCCCGAAGGGACTTTGCCGATGCCCAGGAAACCTGCGAGCTTGTCGAGCTGGTCGGCCGCCGTCAACCGAAGGGCCGTCCTCGCTCCGGCACAGTCTGCCTGCTCGTTCCGGGTCAGGTCATAGTGCGACCAAACGGCCCAGCACACGGCGTCCGGTCGACCCTCGCTGCGCGCGTACTCGCCACCGACGACGCCCTGAAGTTCGTCCAGTTCCGACACGAGTCCCGTGGTCAAATCCGCCTTTGCAAGGCGTCCCGCCTCGGCCGCCCACGCCGCTTCTTCCGCGTCGGCACCCGACCAAAGGGCGACTTTCGAGGTCAGCGACGACAGCCGCTCCGCCCTTTGTCGCACGTTGCCCAAGGCGTCGTGATAGCTCATTTGCGCCGTCCGCTCCAGAAAGTCCTCGAGCGTGTGCTTCCGGTCTTCCTCATAGAAGAACCGAGCGTCGTTGAACCGCGCGTTCAGGACCCAAGCGTTGCCTTCGCGGACGACGTCCTCCACGCCGCCGTTCCGCACCGCGACGAACCGGTTGGTCAGCCTGCCCTGACCGTCTCGGACGGGGAAAAACCGTTCGTGCTTGGCCATGACCGTCGTCAAGACCGGGTCAGGCAACTCTAAGAACTCCGGTTTGAACTCACCGAGATGGACTTCCGGCCATTCCGTCAGGTTCGCGTTCTCGACCACGAGCTCTTCGGGCGCCTCACCGGCGAGCTCCAAGACGCGGCTCCGAACGGCGGCCGCGCGCTGGTCTTGGTCCAGCCGGACGTTCCGGGCGGTCAGGCCTGCGTCGAGTTCGGTCAGGCACTTGGCCTCGAACGTTCCGGTGCTCCAGAATCGGTGTCCCGTGCTCGTCGCGCCGGACGCGACCCCTTCGATCGCGAAAGGGACGGTCTGACCGTCGAAGACGGCCAAGATCCACCGGATCGGCCGGGCGAAGCGCAGCGTCCCGTCGGCCCATCGCATCGTCTTGGGCCAGGAAACGTCCTGCACAGCGGCGGGCAGGTACTCGGCCAAGAGTTCGGCCGTCGGCCTTCCTCCGGTCCTCTTCGTGACCCACACGTACTCGGCGTCGTCCGTCACTTGGGCCAAGTCGGCGCCTTGACCCCGGCAGAACCCCTCCAGGGCCTTCGTGGCCTTGCCTTCGGAGTCATACGCCGCCTTGAGCGACGGGCCCCGGACCGTCGCCTCCTGGTCAGGCTGCCGGTCGGCGACGTCGGCGACGGACGTGACCAGCCGTCGGGGCGTGTACTTCGTCGTGACGCTTCCCATAGGCACGCCGGCTTCGGACAGACGCTTGATGACCGCCTCGGAAAGCTCTTGTGCCGCCTTCGCCACCGAGCCTGCGGGAAGCTCCTCGCAGCCAAGTTCGAAAAGCAGCTCGGGCATATCGTTCGAGTTTACCGTCGGCCCTGAGGCTCAAGCGTTTCGCCCAGGGCTTGATTCTAAGTAGAATAGCCGTGCCCGATCGGATTGGGCCCGTGAGCCCCTCACGGAGGAGAAACATGAGGACACTGATCGCTCTGGCGGCTTTGAGCGCCGCTTCATTCGCATCGGCTCAGACGATTTCGACGCCGACGAACCTTGCGCTGCGCCTTGGCGCCGCGTATCCGATTGACAACACCACGCGCGACAACATCCGCAGCTTTATCGGCGTGGGCTTCGACTATTTCTTCCAGAACAGCCTGTTGCCGGGCGGTGAGACGTACATTTCGGGCGACTGGCTCGGCAAGACGTCCAGCGGCGACAAGGGCAACATTTTCCCCTTCATGATCAACCAGCGTTGGTACAACAAGGGTGCGGAGCTGGACTATGGTCGGAAGTCGTACTTCTTCTTGGGCGCTGGCTTGGCCGTCGTCGACGTCACGTCGACGAAGACCGTCCTCGCGGGCCGCGCAGGCTATGGCATGGAGTTCGGCGAGCACATTTTCGGCGAACTCACCTTCGTGATCAGTGACGACGCGCACGGTGCGCGCGCCAACTCGATCGGTGGCTATATCGGCTACCGCTTCTAAGCCCGGCTCACACGGAACATCAAGAGGCCTCTTCGCTCTGAGCGAAGGGGCCTTACTCTTTTCGTTTGACAGCTTCGATGACGTCGTCAGCGGCCGCTCCGAGTTCCGAACCGGAAATCTCACGCACGCCTTGACGGTCGAGCACGAACGCCGACGGCAAGATTTTCCGAAAGCCTCCGGTCGCCGAATCCAAGTCGGCGGCTATGTCCAACATGGTCAGGCCTTCCTTCAAAACATCGCCGAACGGCCGATTCGCCCATGGCCCTTTCGTCCGGATCAGATACTCGAAGACACCCCGGATCCTCTCCGACCCTGATCCGGCACACGCATAGTCCGAGCTCTGGAACCTTGCGCCCGCCGCGTCGAAGAAGTAGACGCCGAACGAGTCCGTCGACTTGTCGTAGGCGGCCGCGATCGGCAAGAACAGGCCGAGCCCCTCATTGACGGCAGGCAGGTTTCCGCGTAAGGCCCGGCTGATCTCCATCAGCTTGCCCTCGGACGAGATCTCGACCAGGTTCAGCCTCTCGTAATACTTGAACGAGTGCCTGAGGTACCGCCCGATCTCGATCGAACGGGCATAGGCGCCGCTGATGGCGACGACGACCGTATCGTCGAGCGGGAGGATCTTCTCCGCATGTTCGTACATGATGAGGTTCCCCATCGTCGCACGCCTGTCGGCCAGCACGAGGATGCCCTCGTCATACCGGAGGGCGAGAACGGTCGTCCCGTGAACCTGGAAATCCTGGACAGGGGCCGCCTCGAATCCGACGAGTTCGGCGAAGCCCCCTTGGCCGCCTCGAGTCATTGACCGGATCTCTGCCTGTACTTCTTCGCTTGGTTCGGATCGATGTTCTTCATCCTTTTCAGCAGTTCGCTCGGCACTTTGGGCCGGTCGATCCCGGGCTTCGAGGGCCCGTCGTCGTCGACCGATTTGCGTTCGGGCTCCGTGAGTTCTCGCCGTTGGATCCGTTCAGTATTGACCGTCATCGTCGTTCCTCGAGGGCGTCCAAGAATTCGTCGAGCGAGTCTACGGACTCCAACGACTCAGGATAGCACCCGTCCGGTGCCAACGCGGCGGTCCGGACGCCCGCTTCTGTTTCAAACGTCAACCGCCCCCAGGACGCTCCCTTGAGCGATGAAGAAAAGGACCGCACGGCCTTGCCTCTTGCCCGGGCCCGGGTGCTCTCATGGCACCTTTCGAGCCGGGACGCCTTGATCTCTTGGGACACGGCCGGCTCCACCATTCCCAGTCCCGCCATGACGGCGTACAGACCGTCCACCGGGTCGACGTCGTGATAGGCTAGGTCGGTCGACCGTGCCACGGGGTCGCTCCAATCGGAATCCGACTCCTCCAGATAGGCTCCGATAGCCCGACCTTTCGCCGCCCAGTCGACCGTACGGGCGAAGTCCTCTGGTGCAGAACGGACCAGGTCTGCCGTTCCGCAGCACTCTCTTCCTTCTTGGAGGGCCTCTTCGACACCCGGGAACGACGGGTCCAAGAACCTTTCGGCGGCCTCGACGTACGATGCGATGACGGATGCGGCCGTCGTCCAGTTGCCTCCTTCGAGGGCGATCCGTCCTTCTCCCGTCAGATCGCGGCTCACGGCCTGGAACGATCCCACCGGGTCGCTCAGCCGCCAAACCGGGGCCCGCTCCACGGACTCGAGCCAGAGAGCGAGCTTGACCAGGCCGACTTTTCGGCGGACGGCCGTGCCGATACGGTTGGCGTCTCCGCAGATGACGTGAAGCCGCATCCAACGTTCCGGATCGGCGTGAGGTTCGTCCCGGGTGTTGAAAACGGGCCGTCGGTACAGCGTGTCGACGCTCCAGACTTCGGTGAAAAAATCGGCCCGTTGCGACATCTGATAATCGCAATGGACCCCTGATTCGGAACCGACCTTCCCGGCTCCGCACAAGAGTTGCCTCGCGATGAGGACGGGAAGGACGGCGCTGCTCGTTCGGGCGAACCCGAGGTACCGCGGCACCAAGTAGTTCTCGTGGGTGCCGTACGACGCGCCGTGCCCGTCCGTGTTGTTCTTGTACAACGTGACGGCCAGACCGTGGTCCCGGGAGAATCCGGCCGCTGCGTCAAGGACGGCGCTTTCACCCGCCGCGTCCTGACGTTCCAGTTCCAGAAGGCTCCAGCACTCGGGGGTCGAGTACTCCGGGTGGCCGTGATCGTTGTACAGCCGCGCACCGTTCGGAAGGACCACGTCGGACCGCACGTCTTCGTCCATCGTCGGGCGACGGCCCACGTCGAACTTCGCGTCCTCAGGGTCGACGGCCAGAGCCTGCTGGACGAAGCCTCTCAGGTCGGCCCTTGGGGATTCGGAACGGTAGTCCCAAACGGAACGACGCCCGTACGGAGAACTCCGTACGAGCGCCATCGCATCGTCGACCTGATCGCCCGCTCCCCGGCCCTCGACCGCCAGACCGTACTCGGTCTCCAGTCCGACCAGGATCGGCCACATCCTATCGGAAGACGACGAATCCGCCGGTCCTCGGGAACGGGAACGTCGCGTTGCCGACGACGTTCGAGACCGAGAAGGTGCCCGACCGCACGACGCCGCTTGACTTCGTATAGAAGACCTCGCCCGTGGCCCGAGGCTGGGCACCGGCGTCCGGAAGCTGCTCAAGGGAGTAGAGCCTCAGGACGCCCTTCGTCCCGCCCGTAAAGTCGGCCACACCCTGCCAGCACGCGGTGATCGTCCCGTTCGAGTTGCGGTTGAACATTACGAACTGGTGCGAGGTCGTCGAACGGGTCGACGGGATCGCGACGGCGCCGAACTCACTCAGGTTGGAGAGCACTTCGGTGTAGGCCCGGTAGAACCCCTGGATGGCGTTGATCTTTTCCGTACCGAACGGATCGCGGGGATCCGGCTCCATGACGGTGAAGATGCCCGGAGCCTTGTTCGCGCCAAGCGTCACGGGCTTGGTCATGATGCCCGAGTCGATGACGATCGGGCTGAGATTGTCGTAGGCGGCTTCCTCGCGGCCGCTGACCGTGAAGAAGTGGCCCGAAATCCCGATGAGGTCGCCTGAGAAGTGGACCATTTCGGCACGCTCGCCGTTCTGGAGCAACGGTCGCTGAGCCGCCGGCAGGCTGGACACGTCGAACGCGATCATGTCGCTCAGGAAGCCGGTCAAAGCCCCGGTGACCTGAGAGTAGTTCTCAGCTTTGAACTGGGCGGCGTCGAAAGCAATGCCGTTGGTCGCGTCCCACGTGAGCATGGCGTCGTTCAACAGCACCTGCACCGACGTCTGCCGTCCCGGGAAGAGCTGCATATTGAGCTTGAAGAAGTTGTTCGCCGAATCGCCCGCGACCAAGAACGGGGGCCCGGAGTAGACCGTCACGGGTTGACCGCCCTGCTCTTCGTCCATCTGGGCGATCTCGAGCGGGAACTGCGTGTAGGTCTTGCTCGCGGAACCGACCGACATCGGAACGTCGAAGACAAAGTGGTTCAGGGTGTAGCCGTCCAACTGGACACGGATCGCCGATCCCGATCCTTGCAGGTCCTTGGGCCAGTAGTCCGTCGGCGAGTTGAAGATGCGGATGTTGTTCATGACCGCGATCTGCGAACCCGGAGCGCGCCGGCCCTGTCCGGACAGGTACAGGATCTGGACTTGGGCGTTCGGCTTCAAGTTGACGGTCGGGATGGTCCGATCGGTACCGCCGCCGCCACCACCGTTGTTGCCGTTATTTATGCCGTCCAGGCCGCTTCCGCCGCCACAACCGATGACCACGGCACCAGCCGTAAATGCGATCAACCACTTCTTCAAGGTAGCTACCTCGTCGCCGGGCCGTGAACGGCCAAGCTCGAACGCCACCAGGATAGCAGTCCGGGCGGGGGAAAATCAAGCTGGCCGGCCTCGTCCGGGCCACTTCCACAGAGGTAGACGGACTGTCAGGCGCACTTGGTTCGGGCCTTTGCCAGGACCACGTCCACACGTCCTGCAGCGAGGACGGCCGCTTCTGCGATCCCGCACATTCCGGTTTCGTCCGTTCCGATATCGGACGGTTGCAGCGGTGGACAGGCGTCGCAGATCCCCATCGTGTTACCGAGTTGGTGCGCTACTGACGCCGCGACCGCCACCCGTTTGATGTCCGCGGCCATCGTCGATATGTCTCCGTGATGGGCCGAAGCTCCGTTCGAGGCCGTAGACGGGAAGGCGTATTGAGCGAGGGCCGCACCGCCGACGGCTTGATGGTCGAAACCGAGCGACTGGACTTCGGCTTCGTGGAGCGCGAGCCCCGCCCCGGCCAGGCCGGTCAAGACCGCTCCGTAACGCCCTTGGAGCGAGCCCGCCAACAACAGGACGCCCACGTTGTGCAGAAGTCCGGCCATTCTCGCTTCGGCCGGGTCGGCCCCTTCCTGCTGCGCCAAATGGGCGGTACCCGCCGAAGTCGCGACGGCGTGGCGGACGAACGCGTCCGGATCCAGGCCCGCCTTTGCGGACGTCAGGTCTGCCAACTGGCACGCTCTGACGAACTGGGCGGCGAAGACGACGTCGTCGCACCCGTGACAGTCGAACGCCTGCGTCAGGTTCTGATAGACGACTCCCGGTTCGCCGACGAGGCCTCCGGAGAGGACGCCGCACACCTGACCGATGAGGCGCGCGTCCTGCGAAAGGGCGCGTTCGGCCATGGGCCGGTTCCCGTAAAGATGGGCCAAGGCGCTCAAGTTCTGAAGGCACTGCCGCGCTCCTTCGCCGATGCCCCCCAGCACCGACGGAACCGAGACGCCCTCGACGCCTTTTCCAAGCCTCGAGGAGATCATATGAACTTCCATTTCTCATCATCGGCCCCTGGGCGGCGGACACCAGGGCCGGGGCCGAAACAGCGGTAGAATTGCAGGCGGCCATGAAACGCGAGGGCCTTCTCGACCTGAACGAGGCGGTCCAGCATCCCGGCAAAAAGCTGACCTTCGCGATCGTGACGCGCCTTGATCAGGAAGCGGACATCGACCTCCTCGACCCGGTGAGCGGCGAGTTACAGGCCGTCAGCACCGGAAACCTGTTGTTGCTGGACTCGAAGTTCTCCACCCGCGCGGTGTCGGAGTGCGCCCGGTGCGGCGCGCCGATCGACTGCGAGGTCTCGTTCGTCATGTCGGACCAGTTCCAAGTGGAAGGGGTTCCCGCATCGTATTCAAGGGACGGGTACGCTCGTGTCGTCACGGACGAGCCCGAACCGATGTTCAACGAGAACGCGCTGATCGTGGACAACTATGTCCGCCAAGGGCTCCTGATCAACCTTCCGGCACAACCGCTCTGTTCGGGGAGTTGGGACGTCCCTTGCCCAGAGGGTCGTCCCGACACTGTCCAGACCGAACCCACAGTCCACCCTGCCCTCAAAGGACTCGCCTCCCTGAAGACCGAGGACGACGAATGAAGATCGCCGTCGACGCCATGGGGGGAGACCACGCCCCGAAGGAGATCGTCCAAGGCGTCATCGAAGCTTCGCCGCTCGTCGGGCACGAACTCTTGCTCGTCGGTCGGCCGGACGCGGTGCGCGCCGTTTCTCCGGACGGCCTGCCCGAAAACGTGACGATCGTCTCGGCTTCGGAGGTCATCGAGATGGACGAGAAGCCGATCGAGGCGATCCGGAAGAAGAAGGATTCGTCGTTGGTCTTGGCGGCGAACCTCGTCAAATCGGGCGAGGCCCAAGCGCTCGTCTCGGCAGGCAACACAGGTGCGGCGACAGCCGCGTCGCTTCTGGCTTGGCGACAGATCGAAGGCGTCCACCGTCCAGCCATCGCCAGCGTCCTACCGAACGCGTTCGGACACTTTCTCTTGCTCGACGCCGGGGCGTCCCCCGACGTCGACCCCGTCCACTTGCTCGAGTTCGGCCAAATGGGGCGCGCCTATGCCGAGAAGGTCATGGGCAAACCGTCGCCCAAAGTCCACTTGCTCAACATCGGCGAAGAGCCCGGCAAAGGCAACGCGTTCGCCAAGGAGGCCTATGACCTGATGGCCAAGCACGACTGGTTCGTCGGCAACATCGAAGGTCAAGACATGTTCCACTCAAGGTGCGACGTGGTGGTCTGCGACGCCTTCGTCGGTAACATCGTTCTCAAGACGGCCGAAGGCGTGGCAGAATTCATCGTCGATGAAATCCGGTCGCAGGTCCCGACGGGCCTGCCGCGGCTCCTGTACTTGCCCATGAAGCGCGTCATGGCGCCTTTGAAAAAGAAGATGGACTATGCCGAATACGGCGGCTCCCCCTTGCTCGGATTGAACGGGATCTGTGTCATCGGGCACGGACGGAGCAACGCCAAAGCGATCAAGAACGCGATCCTGATCGCGGTGAAGGCGGCCGAGAACGACCTGGTCGGGACGATCCGAGGGTACATGTCCGAGGAAAAGGTGGCCTGCCCGTGACGCGCGCCGTCGTCGACTCGATCGGTCACGCGGTTCCGGACAGGGTTCTGACCAACGCCGACCTTGAAAAGATGGTCGAAACGTCGGACGAGTGGATCGTCCAGCGGACAGGCATCAAAGAACGCCGGGTCTGCGGGCCGGACGAGACCGCGGCCACGCTGGGAACGACGGCAGCCCTCGAGGCTCTGGAACGGGCCGGGACGCGCCCCGACGAGGTCGATCTGGTCGTCTGCGGGACGGTCACGGGCGACTATCATTTTCCGTCCACCTCATGCCTGATTCAAGACGCGATCGGCGCCTCGAGGGCAGGGGCTATGGACGTCGGCGCCGCGTGCGCAGGCTTCATTTATGCGCTCGACGTCGCGGCGTCGATGATCGAGTCGGGCCGATTGAAGACTGCGGTCGTCGTCGGGGTCGACGTCCTTACGAAGTACGTCGATTGGACGGACCGCTCGACTTGTGTCCTCTTCGGCGACGGAGCCGGCGCCGTCGTCATGAAGGCCCACGAGGACTCCGACCGCGGGCTGCTGCAGACCGTCCTTCTTTCGGACGGGTCCGGAGCCAAACACATCGTGTGCGAACTTGGCGGCTCCCGCTACCCGGTCGGCGCACCGTGGTCAGAAGGCAAGCAGTGCAAGATCGACATGAACGGAGCCGAGGTCTACCGGTTCGCGGTCAACGCCATGGGCGACGCCTGTTGCCGGGCCCTCGACCTTGCGGGAATGGAAACGTCGGACATCGACCTGTTCGTCCCGCACCAGGCCAACCTTCGGATCATCCAGTCCGCACAGAAGCGGCTCGGACTTCCCGACGAGAAAGTCTTCGTGAACGTCCAGAAGTTCGGGAACACGAGCGGAGGTTCGATCCCTCTGGGCCTCTATGAAGCCGAGCAGGAAGGGCGTTTGAAGCGGGGAGACGTCGTGATGACGGTCGGGTTCGGTGCCGGTCTGGTCTGGGGCGCCAACCTGATCAAGTGGTGAGCCGGCTCAAGCGGCGACGACAGGACGCTCTTCGAGGCTGACCGTCAACTCCCGGGCCAGCAAGCCTCGGCAGAGATCGGTCACATGGACCTTGTCCAGGTCCTCCCGTTCCAACATCCTTCTCAAGTAGACGGCCAGTTCTTCCGCCTCCCCTCGCGTCAGTTCCAGACCGACGTCGACGAGGTTCCGGCCCGCTTCATAGTCCCAGATACGCATGACGTTCTCCCTGGAACCCTTTCGGACACCAGCCCCAAAGGATTGTCGGTCGTCCCAGGCCCGCTCTCAACGGGCCCGGGACGAATCTGGGCCGATCAGGCTTGAACCTGGGCCCAAGTATCCTTCAGGCTCTGGGCGCTCTTGACCAGTCCTTCGCGTTCTGCGTCGCTGACGGCCGGCTCCCAGATTTGGACCGCGCCCTTGCGACCGACGACCGTCGGCATCGAGTAGGACACGTCGTTGACCCCGAGCGCGCCCGTCTGCAAGGCGGAAACGGTCAGGACGCGACCGTTGTCCAAGGCCATCGCGTTCACGACCTCAGCGATCGACATCCCCACGGCCCGACCGGCGCCGCCCTTCTGGCGGATCACTTCGGCACCACTGGTCTTCGTCGCGGCGAAAACCTCTTCGCCGAACGACTGCGAGTAACCGGGGACGGTCGCGATGGCAGCCCCTCCGACCGTCGCGGAGGACCAGATCGGGACCATCGAGTCGCCGTGCTCGCCAAGGATCAAAGCCTTGACGTCCATCGCGTTCACTTTCATCCTGTCGGCAAGCAACGCCCGGAAGCGGGCGGTGTCGAGGACCGTGCCGAGACCGATGACTTGGTGCTTCGGAAGGATCCCTGCCTGGATAGCGAGGTAGGTCAAGATGTCGACCGGGTTGCTGACGACCAAGACCGTGGCCGAGTCCGGCAACTTGACTTTCTTGAGCTCTTCGACGATCCCCTTGAAGAGTCCCACGTTGCGGTTGATCAGGTCCAAGCGGCTCTCGTCCGGTTTGCGCCTCAGGCCCGCCGTGATGACGACGCAGTCGCTGCCGTCGACGACACCGTAGTCCCCGCTCGTGAACGTCTGACCGCCGACCAGCGACGCGCCGTGCCGCAGGTCGAGGGCTTCGCCGGCCGCCATGTCGGCGTTCGCGTCGACGAGTGCGATTTCCCGGACGATTCCTGTGATCTGAAGGGCGAAAGCGGCGTCGGAACCGACCCTGCCGCCACCGCCGACAATGCTGACTTTCATGGTGTACGGGATCGATTATGCCGACGCGGGCGGCTTCAAGTTGGGCCTGCTAGCGCAGGTCCCAAAGGTACTTTCCGGTCTCCATGATCTGGCCGCCCCAGTTCGGGCGCACGTCGCAGCCTTCGGCGATCTGCGTCAGCGTCCGAGTCTTCGCGCTTCCGTCGGCCATGATCGTGGTCAAGCGGCCACCGTGCCAGGGAAAGAGCCCGCCGTGCTGCAACCTGCGAGGCGGCTGCGGGTCGCCCCAGCCTCGGGACACGGCATAGACACGGTTGTTCTCGTAACCCGATAGGTTGAAGCTGTCCGACCGGTCGAAGGCGACGTAGCGGCAGGGTGGGACGATAAGATAGCTTCCACCACCGGACGGACGACCGTCGGCGGAAACCTGCCACACGCTGTCCCCGAAAACCAAAGTCCGGGACAGGTCGCCGATTTCGGACGTCAACCGTGGCCGGGCGGTCCAAGTGCCGTTGCGTTCGCGGACGATCGGAGACAGATAGATGCTGTTAAAGCCCGTATTGGCGCGCGTCGAGACAGTGTAGTAGCGCTCGACGCTGTTCCCGACCATGATGTCCCCGTCGAAAACGGGATCGAGGCCGGGCCGGATCCCGGTGTCGGACGGGCATCGGACGACGTCGAGCCCACGCATGTACGGGTAGACGAGCTGCACCCAAGTCCGGTCTTTTTCGGGGTTCTCTTCGGTCCCGGCGTACTTGGAAACGAAGTACTTGTCCTCGTAATCGACTTGGTACAGGTTCGAAGCAAAGCTGGTCTGCTTGAAGTTGCTGACGCAGACCGTCGCCCGGGCTTCTTCCTTCGCTGCGGCGAACACGGGAAGCACAAGGGCGGACAGCACAACGACGATCGCCATTGCGACTAGCAGTTCCGTCAGCGTGTACCCGCCTCTTTTCACCTGGCAGTCACCCTCTTGTCTGCGATTATATCACCGACCTTGGTCCCAACTTCAACGATCTCCGCACGTTTTGACGCCTCAAAACCGTCAAGGGTGCCCGCCAGGTTAGAACGCGATCCTCCAAGACAACCCGACGGACGTCCGGCGAGGCGTGAAGACCGCACCCGCGGCAAGGCCCTGGGAGACCTTCGTGCCGAAAAACCCTTGGGGGCCCTGCGGCGTCAGCGAGACGGCCGCGAACAAGTCGCCTCGGCTGTTCGACCTCCAAACATCGAGAGAAGTCGCGACCTGGAGGCCTTTGTCGGTCGACAGCAAGAGGCCAAAGTACAAGGTCGGCGGATTGATCGTCGCAGGCACGTAAGTCGTCCCGTTGAACTTGGACGTCAAGAAGCGTGCCACGCTGCGGACGATCCTTCCTCTTGCGAGCGCGCCCCCGAAGTGACCGGTCTGGAGCCACTGGACCGTCGGCGACCCTAGGGAGTCGATCAGCGTCTGCGCGTTCTTCGGCGGAACCACGGTGTCCAAACTCGCCGCGATCACAAGGGAAGCGCGCGGGTCCGCCTTCCTGAGGTAAGTCGTCGGCTCGATCACTTCGAGTTCGGCCCGCAGTCGGTTCTCGTTATAGCCCTGTCGACGAAGGGCTTCGCGTTGGGAGACGACCCTGGAACTTGTCCAAAGGAGGCCGGCGATATCGGCGCCCGCCAAAACGAACGCACCGGATCGGAACCGGTCTTCGGTCGCGAACGCGAGCGAAGCGACGATGCCCCCCAGGCTCGTCCCTGAGATCGCGACTTTCGCATTGTCGAACTCCGAACGGGATTCGATCCAGTCGATCGTCCTGCGGACGTCTTGGACGCTCTGCGTCATCGAAGCGATAAGCGACGCAGGATCGGCCTGGAGCATGAGTTCACCGGAGCGGTAGCCCCTCGGGGTCCGCTTCAAGTGGTAGGGCAGCGTCATGACCACCGCCGCTACGCCGGTCGCGTTGAGTTCCCGGGCCATCCGGGATTCGAGAGAGAGGTCGGTCGCCCCCCAGTAGTGGAGGATCAGGACGACGGGCGTCGGTTTCGACTCGTCGGCAGGCAAGAACGCACGGACGTAGACGGTCGCGTTCTCGGGCCGGTCCGTCGCATAGGGGCTCGGGAAGGAGGTGTCGTACGTCCGGGAAAAGTCGTCCCTGTCCACTTCCCGCCAGGCTTGAAACGGGACGGCCGGAGGACGTACCAGCAGCGCGCGTCTCTGGGCATCGGCGTCGGCTTGGGCCAGAATCGACGGTGCTGCGACCAGAGCGCACACGACCGACATGACGACCTTGACCGCCGCCCTCGTCCTGACCGCCCTCGCCTCACCGGGCTTCGAACGAGACTTCGACATCGCCCTCGGGCAGGCGGGCCTTTCCACGGCGACGGCTCGGTGGGACGACGGCATCCTCGGATTCTATCGTCAAAGCGACAAGCCGACCGCGCTCTACGGTCCGTGCTACCAAGACCCGTGGCGGACACCGTTCTACTTGGAAATGCTGCGCAAACAGGCCATGACGTCTTCGGGGCGGCCCGCCTCGGTTTTCGAGATCGCGTCGCGCAGCATCGGCCAAGGGACGCGTCGTTCGCTGCTCGGAGACCCCGCAAGCGTCTATGCCGACAGATCGAAGGCTGCCGATTCGCTGGGCGACGTGCTCCGGCGCATGAAAGAAGCCGGCTTGATCAAGGGCGCCGTCCCTTCGTTGGCGAAAGTGCCCGACACCGTCAAGAAATCGGCGGCCGCCCTCCTGGAGGCCGGGACGGCGATGGTCGCTTACCGGCGTGCCGCGTTTGCCGGAGTGCCCGACCTGCCCGCAGCCTACGCTTCCGTCCGTGGGGACGGTCTTGAACCGAGCGGGCCGTTGGAAGAACGGCGTCAATTGACGTTGCGCGACCAGTGCGCGATGAGCTACCTCTATGCGGCCGCGCAAGACCTCGGTGCGACGGTCAACTGGGCCGAAGGGCAGTTGCGGCTCGTCCCGGCCACGTTGGCTTACGACGTACGGATCGACACGGACTGGGGCAAGATCGTCCTCACCGGTGGATCGGCGTCCGTCCACGACGGCGAAGCGACCCTGCTCCTGATCGACACGGGCGGAGACGACACGTATGTCAACGTCCCCGCCAATGCCAGCGCCGCGAACTGGCTCAGTGTCGTCGTCGACACGACGGGTAAGGACAAATACCTTTCGGATCCGGCCTTGGCGAAGTCCACCGTGGCCGACTGGCCCCAGCGCGGTAAGTCCCGGCGGCAGAACGGTCCGGGCTCGGCTCTGTTCGGGCTCACGTTCCTCGTCGACCTGGAAGGCGACGACTTGTACCGCTCGGCAAGGCCGTCCTTCGGCAGCGGGACGTTCGGGGCGGCCTACGTCGGCGACCGGGCGGGGGACGACACGTACGATTCGTATGCCGATTCCGAGGGTTTCGGTCTCCAAGGGATCGGGGTCTTGGACGACTCGAAGGGCAAGGACACGTACCGCGGTTTCACGCAGGTCCAAGGTGCAGGACTGCCCGGAGGGTTCGGAGCGGTCATCGACGCGGACGGCGACGACACGTACGACGCCAACGACACGGTCCTCGATTTCCCGTCAGCCCAGACGTCCGACCACAACAACAGCATGGCCCAGGGGGCCGGATACGGGTTCAGGGCCGATTACCTCACGGGCCGAAGTCAAAGCGGGGGCATCGGCTTGCTGTACGACATGGCAGGGAACGACCGCTACGCCTGCGGCGTCTTCGGCCAGGCGTGCGGATATTGGGAAGGCACCGGCATCCTCTGGGACGACGCAGGTAACGATACGTACGGCGGACAATGGTACGTGCAAGGTGCCGCCGCCCATTTCGGAATCGGCTACCTCGAAGATTCCGACGGAACGGACAGCTATACCGCGGGAATGAACATGGCCCAAGGAGCGGGGCACGACTTCAGTCTCGGGATGTTGATCGACAGGGCCGGAGACGACCGGTACCAAGCTCCGAACCTCAGCCTCGGTGCCGGCAACGCGAACGGCATCGGCGCGTTCCTGGACCTTGGCGGTAGCGACACGTACGCCAGTGTCGGCATCACTCTAGGGACGTCGGCAGAAGCCCAGAAGTCCTCGATGCGGGAACGGGCCCTTTCCCTCGGCGCGTTCCTCGATCTTGGCGGTACGGACACGTACCCGGAGGGCTCGACCT
Source organism: Armatimonadota bacterium (assembly GCA_018268395.1). NCBI lineage: Bacteria > Bacillati > Armatimonadota > Armatimonadota bacterium. Next base: position 337,302 of record JAFDWQ010000009.1, read on the forward strand.
GGGCAAGGAACGGAAACCGGACGGTGAACTGGAACCAGAAGAACGACAAACCGTCCGAGAGCCAAGTCGGCGTGTTCCTCGACCGGTAGACTGCGTGCGCCCATGATCCCGATCCGTGACAGCACCTTCTCGAAGGAGGCCCCGATCGTCACATGGACCGTCTTGGGACTGAACGCCCTCATCTTCCTGTGGGACAGGGGCGGCAGGTTGCTCGGGGCCAGCCAGGCGTTCTCGGACTTGGCGATGCACCCTCGCGAAGTCGTGCTCGCCGTCCTCGGACGGGGCGACCCGGCCGAACTCGGAAAGATCTTCACAGCGATGTTCCTGCACGGGAACCTCGCCCACTTGATCGGGAACATCCTGTTCCTCTTGGCGTTCGGACCGAACGTCGAGGCGGCGCTGGGCGGCGCCCGTTACGCGCTGTACTACGTGTTCTGGGGCGTCTGCGCTTTTGCCGCCCAAATTTTCGTCGACCCCTCGGCCGAGATGTCCGTCTTAGGGGCTTCCGGAGCGATCGGCGGCGTTTTGGGCGCTTACTTCCTGTTGTTCCCCGGCAACAAGGTCCGGATCATCGTCCCGCCGTTCTTCTGGTGGACGTTCGACGTTTCGGCGTTCCTGTTGCTCGGCGCCTGGTTCCTCTGGCAGATCCTCTTGCCTCAGGACGGCGTCGCGACGTGGGCGCACGCGGGCGGCTTCGTCGCAGGCATGGCAACGGTCCTCGTCCTGGGGGGCCGCCACAAGGTGCTGGCGGGGGCGAAGTTCGAGGAGGACACGGATTTTTACGAGCGGTAAGGCGCCGTGGTGGGTGGCCGCCTCGCTCGTCTTGACGGCCGTCCTGTCCGGACTCGCCTTGATTCCGAGGTTCAAGGTCGAACGCTCGAACCGTGCCGCCGGAATCGTGATGGAGGGGCAGAACGTCCACGACATCGCGGCCGCAGGCGGCTCCGACTTCCGCACGACGTTGACCCTGCTGAAGCGGGAAGGACTGACGGGAGTGGCCCTTTCCGAGGAGACCGTCGGCGACCTCCTCGGCCGCCGCGAGGTCGAAAGCCTTCCGAACACGCAAGGGGGCACCTCTTACGCAGGCACTCCTGAGACTTTGGCCCGATTGGCGAGAGGCATCGCCCGCAGGTCCGGTCTTGGCGGACCGCCCGCGCCCGCGCCCGAAGGCGGGTTGGCCTTCACGGGCGACGTCAAGGCCCTTCGGTCGACACCGGTCGGGATCGACCCCGACGACGCCAGGGACGTCACGGCGGCAGGTCTCGTCCTCATCGCCCGCCACGGCAATCCTATCGGCTCGGGGCCTTCGTACATCCGGGACGTCCTTGAAGAGTCCAAGGCCCTCGGGGCCCAAGCCTTCCTCGCCCTGGGTGAGCAGGTCCTTGGACAGCGCGACTGCATCGAAGACACCCGGTACGCGTTGAAAGACCTCGGACTCGTCTATCTCTCTCCGGAGTTCGCCAAGATCGCGGGCGACGCGAAACTCGTCGCCCTGATGCCTGATTCGACCCTTCGGATCCACGCCGTCCAGCAGGCGGAGGTCGACAAGTTGATGCCTGCCGATCTGCTGGAGCGCTTCGGGAAGGCGTTCCGAGAGCGGAACGTCCGATGGTTGTTGGTCCGACCGTTGTCGTTCGCCGGTGAAGACCCGATCGCCCAAACGGGACGGTTCCTAAGCGCCCTGCGCGGGGCCGTCGTCGCCGAAGGTGGCGGGGTCAAACCGCCGAAGCCTTTCGCAGACCCGGCGCCTTCGACCGCGATGATCGTGGCGGCGGCCGTCTCCTGTGTCCCCTGGCTCGTTTGGACCTTTTCCTTTTTGCTCGGCGGCGCCCGGACGGCCGTCGCCTCCATCGTCCTGGGAGCCCTGCCACTGGCTGCCGTTTTCGAACAGGCCCGGCCGTTCGTCGCCTTGGAAGTCGGCGTCATGGCTCCGGTCTTCGCTTATGCGTCGGCCCTTTCGAACCTTAGGAAAGCTCCGGCCTGGTCCGTGTTCCTGGCCGTTTCGTCGATCAGCCTCGTGGGCGGGTTCGCCGTGGCCGCCCTTGCGACGAACCTCCCGACGATGCTCGGGGCCAAGCAAGTCTTCGGTATCAAGGCGATCCTGATGGGCCCGGTCGTCATCGTCGCGTGGATGATGCTCCGCGATCGGACGACGTTCGCCGATTTGGCGAAGCAGACGATCCGGTGGGGGCCTGCCCTCCTTGGGCTCGCGTTGCTGGCCGCGGTCGCCGTGCTTCTCGTCCGGTCCGGCAACGACGCACCCGGCGCGGTCAGTGAGACCGAACTGAAGATCCGGGCCCTGCTCGACCGCTTCCTGTACACGCGTCCACGGACGAAGGAAATCCTCCTCGGGCATCCGGCGCTGTTGCTCGGGCTGCTCCTCCAAAGGGCAGGTCGTGACGACTGGGCGTCCCTGGCCCTCGTCCTCGGTTCGATCGGTTCCGCCGACATCGTGGACACGTTGTGCCACATCCATACGCCGTTGGACATCGGCGTGGCCCGGGTACTGATCGGCATGGCGGTCGGCGGTATGATCGGGCTCGTGCTCTGGTGGGCGGTCCGGGCACGAACGGGGATCCGCAAGGTGGGCGTTTGAACGGATGAGGTTGCTTCTGGCCGGCTACATGGGCTGTGGAAACCTTGGTGACGACGCCATCATGCTCGGGTTTCTCAAGGGGATCGAAGGAAAGGGTCACGAGGTCAAGGTCCTGTGCGACAGCGTCGAGTCGCTCATGCGCAACAACGGACTGATCGGCGTCCAGCGCCGGGACGGTAAGAGCGTCGCCGCGGCTATCGGCGAATCGGACGCGCTCGTGTTCCCCGGGGGCAGCATCTTCCAGGACGTGACCAGCACGCGCTCCGTGGCGTATTACGCCAAGCTTGTCGGCGACGCGAAGAAGGCCGGGAAGAAGGTCGCGATCTTGGCCCAAGGAGTCGGACCGTTGAACAGTTACATCGGAAAGCGATTGGCTGCCGGCGCGTTCCATCAGGCCGACGTGGTCACGGTCCGAGACCCTTCGTCCGTGTCGACGTTGAGGGACATCGGATACAAGGGCCAGCCCCGCGTGACCGCAGACATGGCCTGGCTCATGACGCCGCCCGCATCGAGCGAGGACGCGCAAGCGTTCGGAGTCGCAGGGACGAAGAGCGTCGGTATTTCGGTCCGGCCGTGGGGCAAAGACCGGAACAAGACCGTCATCCAGGTTTTCGGGGAGCTCGCCAAGCTGTTGACACGGGGCGGGTTCATCCCGACCTTCATCGAGATGGATACGAACGAAGACGGCCCGTTAATCCTTGAAATCGCCAAGTCTCAAGGTGGCAAAGTTCCTGATATGAGAGGGCTCACGTCGCCAAAGCAAGTTCAGCAGAGATTGTCGAGGATGGAGGGCGTGATCGCGATGCGGCTCCATGCCGGAATCCTTGCGGCGACCGTGGGCGTGCCCTCGTACATGGTGGCTTACGACCCAAAAGTCAGCGCCTTTGCGAACGCAATCGGCTCCCCGACCCCTCTTACGATGCAAGGCCTCACGGCACAGCGCCTGATGGACGGGTTCCTGGCGTTCATCAAGGACCGCGACCGCGCGTCTCAAGCCTTGTTGAAACGTCGGGACGAACTGGCCGCCGAAGCCGTGCAGAACATCGATGCATTGGAAGCTGCGCTCGCTCGTTAGCGCCCTAGCCCTCTTGACCGTTCCCGGCGCCTCGGCGCAATGGACGGTGTTCGGCAAGAGGTTCGAAGAGTCCGTGATCAAACGGATCGAGATCATCGGCTCGCGGCGGTTGGCTTACCATACGCGCTCCGTGTCGGGTGACCGCGAATCTTACGACGCGGCGGAATACGGCGGGCGCGGGCTGAGCTCCTTCACCGACTTCGGACAGGTCCGGATCACGGGCACCAACGTCTTGGACGTTTTCAACTTCGACCTCAACATCCAAGACAGCCGCTTTGCCGACCCTCAGGCCAACCGCGCGTCCCTCGACGTCGACAAAGGGAACTGGAAGGTCAATCTCGGGGACATCCGCGGGAGCTTGGGCCAGCGCAACGCGTTCGCCCGGTTCCAGAAGACGTTGTCCGGCGGACAGGTCGCCTACAAGTCGAGAGGACTCGAGATGAGGGGCCTGTACAGCGAAGTCCGAGGTGAGGCGCGCACCGTCAGCGTCCAAGGCAACAACACGCCCGGACCGTACTACTTGCAGAGCAGCCAGATCGTCCGGGGCTCCGAGCAGATCAAGGTCGACGGCGTCCTCCTGAACTTCGGGGAGGACTACTCGATGGACTACGACCTCGGGTCGGTGACGTTCGTGAACCGGATGACCAATCAGGCACGGATCATCCCGCCGACGAGCACGATCGTCGCGACCTACGAAGTCTTCGGCTTCAACGGCACGAAGGGACGTCTCGAAGGTGCGGAGATCGGCCTCGACCTTGGAAAAGCCGGGCGGTTGGGCGTGACGGGGATGCGGCAGGTCCAAGGGGTCTCCAACCGCAACTCCACGTACGAAGAGCAGATCCTCACGCCGATCGCGGCGAACGAAATCCGGCCGCTCCGGTTCGAGCCGCTCGACATCTTGACGGTGCAGGTCTATATCGGGTCGAAGAAGCAGACGCTTGGGATCGGATACGACTTTCCGACCGCGAACAAAAGCCTGATCCGCTTCCTCGTCGACGTCCCACCGAACACCTTCGTCCAGGTGATCTACACGCCGAGACCGGTCGACACCGTCCAGGGCGACCGTAGCGTCGTAGGGCTCGACTATACGTTCCCGCTCGGAAAGAACGGGTCGCTGCTTTACAGCCAGGCACTCGGCAGGCTCACGAACACGAGTGCGCCGTCGAGCGGTACCGCCCGCGGCGTCAACGTCAACTATCGTTTCGGTAAGGCCCGGTTGACCGGATCGTTCGTCGACGTTCCGACGACCTTCGTGGGCATCGAGACCGCGGGGTTCGCACGAAACGAACGGACGACCGACGCCCGGATCGCGGTCAATCCGAGCGAGCGGGTCGAATACGGGTTCGGCGCGCGGAACTCGGCGGTCTCGAACTACAGCGGGACGGGCACGGTCCGTCCGACGCGCTTCACGAGCGTGGACGCCTTCTACCAATTCAGCCCGAACGGCAAAGGCTCGCCGTGGCGGTTGTCGCAACAGAGGACGACCGCAAAGAGCTTGGACAGCGATTCCAAGATCGACCAAACGACCTTTGGGACGTCCGGAGCGACGGGCCGCGCCCAGTGGCGTTTCGACCTGTCCAACCAGTTCGCGAGCGGGTTCACCACTGTGGACAACGACCGTCAGAAGTCGAACTTCGACATCCAGTCCCTTTCTTACAACCTGGGTTATACGGCGTCGAGGGCGTGGACGCTCAATATGAATTCCAGTCTCAGCCGGATCCATGCGCGCGGCGAGACAGGAATCGGTCGGGACATCGTCCTGGGCGCCGCGTTCCGTCCGAGCGACAAGTTCAGCGTCTCCGCACAGTTCGCAGACAGTGACGCGGGCCGAATCGCCACATTGGGTTTCGATTCGGGCTACGGCCTCGGCTACGGGGGCAACGGATTCAGTTCGGGCGCCGACTCGACGTTTTTGACGGGCGCTTCGAACGCCCGGACAGCGGCCCTTTCGATGACCTACTCGCCGACCGACGCCATGACACTCTCTTCGAGCGTCAACTATTACCGTTCGGAAGGTGGCGTCAGTTCGAACACGGAGTCCATCGGTTTCGGACTTGGCGCCAACATGAAACTGGGCCGTTACACCGACTTCGACGCCTTCTTCGACGCCAACCGGATGAAGGTCATCGACTCGGACCTGACGACGACGTCCTCGAACATCAGCTTTTTCGTGAACCACACGCCGAAGGGCCGCTTCAGCGCCCGGGGTGGTCTCAACGTCCTGCTCTCGGGCGGCAACGGACAGTTCAACCAGGACTCTGTCAACTACGAAGCGAGCCTCGCTTATAAGCTCGCGGCACGGCACGCGCTCGTCTTCAGCACCGATAACGGCCGTTTCTCCGGATACCAGCCCCAGGACACCCGTACGATCGCTTTGACGTACCAGTACCAGATCTGGCGCTCCCTCGCGCTGAACGTCGGCTACCGCATCATCGACGTGACGAACCGGGATTCCAGCGCCACGAGCGGCGCCTACAGTTCCCGGGGCCTGGACATCGAACTTCAGTTCAATTTCGGGCGTTACTGAGGGTTAGGTATCGTCAAAGGACGGATTCGGGCCGGCTGCAGGACCGGGACGGCCGTAACCGGTACCGCCGATGAGACGTTTTCCCATCACCATGAAGCGATTCCTTCCCGCCCTGACCGTTCTCGCGTTGCTCGCCTCTGGTTGTGGCGGCGACAAGGGGTCTCGAACGTCCGTGATCAACGGGACGGTCCTCGACATCGACAACAACCCGGTGCGGGACGCCGTCGTCTCGACGGGTGCGGGAAGCGCACGGACGTCTGCGACCGGCGCCTATACGTTGCCGAAGCAGCCTGCCGGCGCCGTCGAGATCACCGCCGAAATTGTTCGGAACGGCGTCCGTTACCGTGGATCGTCGACGTGTTTCAACTACGATAACGAACGGACGCAGAACGTCAACATCATCGTCGGGCCGGAAAACGAGCTCGGTTCGATCTACGGGACCGTACGGGACAGGAACGGCTTTCCTTTAGACGGCGCTTCTGTCTTCGCTTACAACGGGGCGGGATCGAGCACCAGGGTCTTCAGCGACGCGAACGGCCGGTACGAGTTCCGCGACCTGGTCGGAGGCGTGACGTACGCGGTCTTGGCCGGTGGTCAAGGCTACAGTTCCGACAGTACTCAGGTCAACCTCGGCACCTCGGACTCCCGGAGCCTCGACTTCGTGCTCGACGACCCAGCCGAGCCCGACCTTGACCCGCCGCAAGACTTGACGGCCGTCACATGGGTGTCTCCGAACGACGCGACGAAAGGCAAAGGCGGAGATCCCTACGAAGCCGTCAAGTCGCTCTTGGACCCGAAGCGCAAGTCCGGTGCCCGCACGCACCGGTCCAAGGCGCCGAACGGCGTCCTGGCCGAAGTCGACCTGGAATGGACCGGTCAGCAGTTCGTCGACCTCCTCGGCTATGGCGTCTACAAAGCGAATTCAGGCACGGGGACGTTAAGCGGCGTCGATTTTATTCCTGACCCGTTGGCGGCGTTCTACGTCGACCTCGACCTCAACACGTCCTCGACCTATTCGTACGCCTTGACGACGATCTCGTCCTTGTTCCCCGAGGATCCGGAGCAGACCGAGAGCACGCTCAGTACCCGTGTCGTCGCGAAGACTCTCGGCGTGTTGAAGACGAACCCGGTCACGTTCAGCCCGTTGACGTTCCGCTGGCAAGCCGGATCCGGGGCGCAGAACTATGCGGTGTTCGTTTTCGAAGAATTCCCTGGTGTCGGCGTTCCGGTCCTGTGGTCTTCGAACAGAACGAGCGCGACGTCCGTCCCCTATACGGGCGGCCCGCTCGCTTCGGGCCTGACCTATTACTATCTCGTCGTCGGATTCGCCAACGGAGACGCGAGCCGCACGATCAGTCAGATCGACTCGTTCAAAGCGCCGTAATGCGCGGTCAGCACTCAACTCGGAAGGGAACGAACTGAAAACACGATACGCTTCACCGTCTTCGGCCGTCCGTGCGACGGCCCTGGTTTTCCTCGGCGTTTGGGCCGTCGCGTCGTCCGCGACCGACGTCAAAGTCGAAATCGGATCGTCTCGGGCACCCCAGTCCTGGGAGCCGAAAGCCGACTCCGGAGCCCGTTTCTTCGTCAAGCGCACGACCGCCCTGAGTACGGGCCTGCGGACGCGGTTGATCCGGGCCGGGCGCTTCAAGTCGAAGTACACGATGCCCGTCCGTTTGTCGTTGCAGGACCACGGCTCGAACCTCCCATTCAAAGGGCGCGGGGGCGGCGACATCGTCCCGACGTTCGACGCGTCGGGAAGCCGCGCGTTCCCTACGGATTACAAGACGTACCTTCAGGACGTCTTCACGGCTGCGAAACCGGCGATGAACGCCGTGTTCGGCCTGCCAGCGGTCGGAGGCACCGTCCGTGTCCGGAACTACGACGCCGACATCCAAGACCGGTACGCCGTCGGCGGCGGATACTACATCTGGAACGGCCCGAACGGCCCCGAAGTCCGCTTCCCGGTCTACAACAACCGCGTCTCGACCGCGATCAATTACATCCACACGCTCTTGCTCGCCTATATGGCCGACAAGCAGTACCCGTGGGACGCTTACAACGAAGGCCTTGTCCGAGCCGCTACGATCGCGGTCTGCCGGACGCCGGGAAGCATCCCCGGCAACCCCGATAAGGCTCAGATCGAGGATTCGTTGAGCGCCCTCTACGACGTGGGCCCGCTTTACGACTGGTACAACCGCCCGTCCCTCGGGGGCCCGAAGTTCATCGCCGGCAACCTTCTCGACGAAGACCTGCCGATCGGCGGAAGCACGGGCGGAGTCTTCCTCCTGAGGTACCTCATGGCAGGGACCGCGTGGTCGAAGGTGGCGATCCGGTACCCGGGTTTCATCGCCGAGTTCAACAAACGCTTCTATGCGAATCCTGCGGCGTATCAGACGACCCTGGCTTTGGAAACGCTCGGGCAGACGGTCTTGGACTTCCTGACGGGCACCTCCGGGACGACGATCGAAGGCCTGACCTTTGCGAAGTGGGCGGCCAAGCAAGCGATTTTGGACACGCGGATCAGTCCAGGTCTTAAAGTCCAACCCAGCCCGATCCCGATCCCTGCCGAAGCCGGTAGCCCCGACTTCGGCGTGTTCGACATCGTCGTCAACGTGTTCGAGACGAAGGCGAGCGGCGACGAGATCCTGCTCGCAGGAACGGCTTATCCTGTCTATTGGAGGCCGGACTTCTCCCGGTTCTTCGGCTCGGTGCAGGACGACACGATCCGGATCGCGGGCGCCTACGGGTCCGTCACGCCGAACTTCTCGAAAGAGACGTTTCAAGGGGCCGTGTACAGGGTCGTCGTGGACGTCCCGTTCTTCGGCAAGACGGCTCGAAGTTTCCTGCCTGCTGGCGCCTATTCGACGGGCACCCAGACCGAACCCAACACCTTCTACGGGACCTTAGCGGGGTTCGCGGCGAACACGTATACGGTGAACGTCGCGTGGACGGGCGGGTCCAAGAACGCGATCGCCGTCTCCAACAACGCGTTCGGCGTGAACATCCAAGACGACGGGTTCCTCAAGTCGGGCCCGGTCACCGTCCGCGTCCAGCAAGGCGCGACGGAGGTGCTCCGCCGTGAGGTCGTGAAGAGCGAAGGCCCGTTGGCGCTCGAACTCGTTCCTGCGTCTTCGGACCAGAACTACACGTTGGTCCGTCCCGGCCGTCTCGACATGGTCTCGCTCCCCATCGAACCGTTCCGCCTCAACGCCGCCGACATCTTGGGCTTGGCCGACGGGCAAACCCTGTTCGGCAGATGGAACTCGAACGTCGCGAAGTACGCGATGTACCCGGCGGAAGGCGAGTTCCGACAAGGTTTGGGCTATTGGGTCCGCCCGCCTTCGGCGGCCAACCAGGTCGTGTTCGGACGGTCGATCCCGGGGGTGCCCGTCGCCGTCTCGTTAAGCCCCGGTTGGAACCAGGTCTCGGTTCCGTTTACGACCGCGATGTCGACGTCGAACGTGCTCGTCACGGTCGCCGACGAAGCGGTAGGGACGTACGACGATGCTGTCGCTGACGGCACGCTCGGGACGACGATCTACCGGTTCGAGCCGGACACGGTCGACAAAGACGCGGGTTCGATGATCCCGGCGACGACGTTCACACCGGGCAAGGCGTACTTTGTCCGGGCCAACCGGCCCGAAGGGGCCGTCCTCGTGTTCGCGCCGTCGGGCAGCACCCGGGACGGGCAACACCGGTCCGGCGACAGGCCGCAGTACCGGATCGCCTGGGAGACAGAGATCAAGCTCATCGACGAACGGCAGAAGACCTGCCGGATCGCGATCGGACAGGCCGCAGGCGCCCGAAGGATCTTCGACCGTGCGCTCGATTCGGACTTGCCGCCGTTGGTCGGCGGCTATCAACTCGCCGTCGTCAACGGGATGTACCTCGACCGGGACATGAGGCCGACCGGAACGACGGAACGGTACAGTCTTCTCGTGAGCGGACTTGTACCGGGTCGCAAATATGTCCTCCGGTTCCGCCCTTCGACGCAGTCTCCGAACCTCAGGCTGACGGACGGCTACCGTACGATGCTCGTCTCAAGCAACCAGGACTACCTCTTTACGGCTGACGCCAAGTCCAAGCGCATCACCTTGGACACAGGAGGCGGTTGGTGAAGCGGCTCCTCCTCGGTCTGCTCTTGACGCTCGCAGTCTTCGGGTGTGGAGGCGGTGGCGGTGGCGGTGGCGGAGGCGGTTCGACCACCTTCACCCTCCAGGGCCGCATCATCTGGATCGAGACCGGGTCTGCGACAAGTCCGGCCTCCACCGTGCAGGTGGGTTCGCAGACGACCCCGACCGACGACCAGGGTTACTTCAGCCTCGAAGTCCCGGCGGGCACGTCCTCGTTGACCGTGACCTATCAGAGCATCGTCCGTACGTTCTCGTTCGTGACGGGCACGGACACCGTCGATGTCGGCGACCTCTATATCGGTCCCGAACAGGTCACGGTCCAAGGTCGAGTGACGGACGCTTCGTCAGGGTCGCCCGTCAGCGCTGCGAAAGTCGCGATCGGTGGCCGGCAAGCGACGACCGCGGCCAACGGCACGTTTTCGGTTCTGAACGTCGCCTACTCGAGCGCCAATACGACCGTCTTCCTTGGACTTGACGGCACCGTTTCCGCAAGCGCCTATTTCGAGCGACACTTCAACCCCGAGTCGCTTGCGACGGGAGGCGTCGTCCAAGTCGGGACGATCTCATTGACCCCGCTCGGATCGGACACGCCTCCTCCTCCGCCCTATGACGTCCAAGGGACGGTGCTCCCGTCCGACAAGGGGCCCGGTTCGGTCGTCGAAGCCCTTCAAGGGGCCGTCGTCTTGAGGCGGGTCGTCGCGGACAGTCAGGGTAAGTTCACGTTCTGGCTGCCTCAAGGGACGTTTACGATCAGGGCCACACAAGGTGCGGACACAGGTCAAGCGAGCGTCACAGTGACCGACACGAGCGTCATAAAGAACGTCAATGTCACCCTCTAGCCGCAAGTGGGCCTGGCGCGGCGCGGCGGTCGCAGCCGGAGGAGCGGCCCTGTACGCCGTCCTTCCCTCGTTCGTTCAGACCGTGAAGTCCGACCCGTTGCGGCCTTATCGGGACGCCACGCGAAAACCAGACGACGCGGGCGTGGAAATGCGGGACTTCGATTGGAAGGTCTATAAAGGCGACGCCCTCGTCGCGACGGCACACGTCGCTGAAGCCAAGATCGGCAGAGACCGGGACAGCGTCCATTTAGCGACGGTCTCGGACGGCGTCTATTTCGACGCCAAGAAGCCCGTGTTCCGGTTTCAAGCCGAAAACGCGGTCTATTGGAGCGACCGTGGCAGTTTGAGCGGCAACGGCAAGACCCGCGTGTTCAACGACCGCATGGACCTCATGTCCCTGGAGTTCAAATACGATCCGGGAACGAAGACGCTCAAAGTCCCGAAGAACGTCGTTGGAAAACTCAACGGCGGAGACGTGAAAGCCGAGTGGATCGCCTATAAAGTGGCCGATAAGTCCTTCGAGATCGGCCCGTTCAAGTGGTCCGGCGCGGTCGAGCAGGACGGACAGCGCAAGCGGTGGAACATCGTGTCCGTGGATCCGAAGGGCAAGGCGACCCTGCGCGGCGACGAGTGGACGTATCCCAAGATGAAAGCGACCGACGGTGAGATCATCGTGATCGCCGACTCCTGTGTCTACAACCAGAAGACCGAGGTCATGACGGCCAAGGGCCACGTCCAATATTTCGGATCGGACGCCAATTCGACGTGCGACCAGATCGTGGTCTACCGAAAGGAAGGCCGCGCCGTCTTGACCGGGAACGTCGACCTGCTCGTCAAGCCGAAAAACGGCGGCAAGCCCGAAGAGGTCAAAATCCCGCCGTTCGAGCCCGTCGTTCCCGACGACATCAAGAAGACGAGACCTGAGGCGCCGCCGAACGACGACGCCCGATCCGACCAGGAAAAGCAGTTGCGGAACGGGGACAACCTCCGCGACTATCCGATCGCGATCACGGCCGCTAAGATCGAATATTGGTACAAAAAGGGGCAGCGCCGCGCCTTGATCACAGGCAATCCTCAAGCCCGGCAGGAACTCTCCGCCGGAGCATGGCGGATGGTCTGGGCGACGAGCGCCGTCTATGACGGTGAGGCCGAGACGTTGGACCTCAAGAGCGCGGGCGATCAGCAAGACGTCCGGATGCTCAACTCTCTCGGCGACGACGGGCACGCGGTTTCGATCCTGGTCTCGACGAAAGAAGGCGAGAACATGATGGACACGGTCGGCCTGACGTTGGACATGGCCATCGATGAGGGGTCCGAAGGCGTCGACCGGAACACGGGCGGCGGAAAGTCCACGGGCGGAGGCACCGGTGGCGGCAAGCCGAACATTTTCGGCCCGATCAAGAAGAGGGGTTAAGCGACGTTTCCACCACCGAGGCCCAACGGCCCGGCGTTCGCCTTCATGGCTTCGAGCATGTTGCCGATATGGATGTCGAGCTCGACACCGATCCTCTCGGCCCCGTTCACCACGTCGTCACGGTCGACGCCTGCAGCGAACGACGGTTCCTTGAGCTTCTTCCTGACGCTTTTGACTTCGACGTCGGCGATGTCTTTGCTCGGTCGGACGTACGTCACGGCCGTGATCAAACCCGCCAATTCGTCGCAGGCGAACAAATGGCGCTCCATAGGGGTTTGCGGAGCGACCCCGGTCTTCGCCTCATAGTGGCTGGCGATCGCCTTGAGGATCCGCTCGTCGACGCCCCTATCCTCTAAGAGCCTCAGGCCCCAGAGCGGATGTTCGTCGGGATGTTGCTCATAGTCGAAATCGTGCAAGAGTCCAGCCAGGCCCCACGCGTCGGGATCCTCGCCTAGACGTTCCGCGTACCACCGCATGCACGTTTCTACCGCGAGCATATGTCGCCGCAACGAGTCGCTCGGCGTGTGCTCGCAGACGAGGTGCCAGGCATCTTCCCGGGTCATGTCCCAGATGTTAGCAGTCGGCGGGACGGACGCCCCGCCGACCGTCGAGTCACCGCCTCCTCAGATGACGCCCTTGGCCCGAAGCTCCGGATAGTGGCAGGACTTGAACTTCTTGCCGCTGCCGCAAGGGCAGACGTCGTTCCGACCGACCCGGCTCCAGTCGATCTCTCCTGTGTCCATCGGCTCCATCAGGGCCACGCTCGACGGACTCGGGGCCGCCTCCGGTTCCGTAGCAAAGCCCTCGGGCAGGTCTTCGAGCCTCATCATCTGCGGGACGGGCTCGACCTGTTGCGGTTCCACCTGGACCTGCGCCATGTAGATCATGCGCACGGCCTGTTCGCGGATCGCGGCCTGAGTGTGCTTGAAGAGGTCGAACGTCTCGCGCTTGTAGGCGACGAGCGGATCCGTCTGGCCGTAGCCGCGAAGCCCGATGCCTTCGCGGATGTAGTCGATCATCTGCAAGTGGTCCATCCACTTGTCATTGACCGCCCGGAGCATGACGTGGCGTTCGATCTCGGACATGATGTCGCTGCCCATGCCGGACGTTTTCTGTTCGAAGACGTCCATGGCGAGGCCGACCATCTCGTCGGTCAGTTCGGGCCCTGGTTCGACCGCTTCGAAATGGGCCAACGACATGTGGTCGATCAGCGGGAACATCTCGTTCAGGCTTTCGTACACCTTGGCGTGGTCGTAGATCGGGTTGCCCGTTTCCAGGTCGATCGTGTGCCCGGTCTGACAAATGGCCGTGACGACGCTTTGGATCGCGCCGCGGATGTCGCCGTCACAGTCCCGACCGAGCAGGATTTCGCGCCGCATGCCATAGACGGTCTCGCGTTGGGCATTGAGGACGTCGTCGTATTCGAGGACGTGCTTTCGGGCCTCGAAGAAGTGGTTCTCGATCCGCTCCTGTGTCTTCAGGATCATGCCCGTGATGAATTTGGCCCGAACCTCCTCCATGGGCGGCCAGGCCTTGAGAACGGGGTTCTCCATCATCTTCGCATTGAAGATCTTCCACAGATGGTCTTCGAGGCTTACGAAGAACCGGCTCTCACCCGGATCGCCTTGACGGCCCGCGCGCCCTCTGAGCTGGTTGTCGATGCGGCGGCTTTCATGGCGTTCCGTGCCGAGGATGTAAAGGCCGCCTAGGGCCCGGACGTCTTCGGCGAGCTCGCGGCGTTCGGTGTCGTCCAAAGGCAACGGAGGGGCGGCCCTTTCCTTGCCGCCTCGGCGGAAGCTCAGGAACGTGTCGGCGTATTCCGAAGCGACGCCGCCGTCCTCGACCTCCTGTTGCCGGGCGAGCTTGACGGTCTCGTCGGCGACGCGCCCGCCAAGAAGGATGTCGACGCCGCGTCCGGCCATGTTCGTCGCGATCGTGATCGCGCCTTTCCGACCGGCCTCGCTGATGATGGCGGCCTCCTTTTCGTGGTATTTCGCGTTGAGGACGTTGTGGGGGATGCCGTGTTTCAGGGCCTCTTCCAGGTACTCGCGATTGTCCGACGGAAGGTTGTGGGTCTTGAGGAACCACTCGAGGACTTCGTCGTTCAGAGCGTTCTGCGGCATCTCGGCGACCTGCATGACGCTCTGGATCATTTGCATCGACAGTTCGTCGAGCGTGGTCTCGTAGAGCGGGTCCGCCTCTTTCTTCGCCGACTTGTTCGCCTGCTTGGACTGGATCTTCTCGAAGAGCATGTCGGTCAGGATCAGCTTCTGGAGCATGTCCGGTGTCAACCGGGCGGACACCTGTTCGGACATTTCGATCGACCGTGTGCCGACGAGCACGGGCTGCTGCTTCGTGAAGAGGCGGAGGATCTCCCGGGCGATGCCGCGGAACTTCGCGTCCATCGTCTTGTAGACCACGTCTTCTTGGTCCGTCCGGACCATCGGCCGGTTGGTGGGGATGCTGACGACGTCGAGGCCGTAGATCTTTCGGAACTCGTCCTCTTCCGTCTTCGCCGTGCCCGTCATTCCGCCGAGCTTGTTGTACATGCGGAAGAGGTTCTGGAACGTGATGACGGCGATCGTCTGGCTCTCCCGCTGGACGGGCACGCCTTCTTTCGCTTCGATCGCCTGATGGAGGCCATCGGAGTAGCGCCGACCGAACATGGGTCGGCCCGTGTTCTCGTCGATGATGACGACTTCTTGTCCTCGGACGACGTAGTCCACGTTCTTTTCGAAGATGGCGTACGCCTTGACGGCGGCGTTCACGTGGTGCATCAAACGTGGGTCGCTCGCCATATTGTCGATACCCATCTGTTCTTCCACGAAGTCCATGCCGTCCTCGGTCAGGCTCGCGCTATGGTTCTTCTTGTCCGACGTGTAGTGCGCCTCCGGCTCCATCTTCTTCACGATCGCGTCGACGATCCGGTACACGCTCGTGTCTTCCATGCTCGGTCCGCTGATGATGTGCGGGGTGCGGGCCTCGTCGATCAAGATCGAGTCGACTTCGTCCACGATCGCATAGTTCAGCTCGCGCATCGAAAGGTCTTCAAGGGCGAAGGCCATGTTGTCCCGGAGATAGTCGAACCCGAACTCGTGGTTCGTCCCATAGGTGATGTCACAGAGATAGGCTTCTCGGCGGGTGCACGGCCGGCAGTGGAGGTACCGGGGGTCTTCGTGCTGATAGTCGGGGTCGAACACGTAGCTGCCGCCGAGTTCCTCGGTGTCCTCGCCTTGACCTTGAATGATGCCGAGCGAAAGGCCAAGGAAGTGGTAGATCGGCCCCATCCAGACGGCGTCGCGACGGGCCAGATAGTCGTTGACGGTGACGAGGTGGGCGCCCTTGCCGCTCAGGGCGTTCAAGTACATGGGGGCGACCGCGACGAGGGTCTTTCCTTCACCCGTCTTCATTTCGCTGATGCGGCCGTTGTGCAGGACGACGCCGCCGATCAGTTGGACGTCGAACTGGCGCATTCCGAGCGTCCGGCGACTGACTTCCCGGACGACGGCGTAGGCTTCAGG
The DNA here is from genome assembly GCA_018268395.1 of Armatimonadota bacterium. Lineage (NCBI taxonomy): Bacteria > Bacillati > Armatimonadota > Armatimonadota bacterium. The sequence continues at coordinate 353,410 of JAFDWQ010000009.1, forward strand.
CAGGACCTGGTCCAGGGACTGGCCCTGGGACAGCCGTTGCTTGAACTCGTCGGTTTTGGCCCGGAGGGCTTCATCGGACAATGATTGGATTTCGGGCTCCAACGCCGAGATCTGCTCGACGGTGGGCATGATGTTCTGCACGTCCTTCTCGGACGTGTCAAAGAGTTTTCTTAAAAGCTGGAGCATGGGGTTCCTCGGAACGGTCGTACGGGCGTGGCGCGTATCAGGGAGCGCTGACAAACCCGGAGGACAAAGCGCGACGGTCGGTGCCGTCACGGATCAGAGGCAGGTCAAAGGGGGCCGTCGCGAGTGCGGCCGGGGCTCAAGAAGCCCTTTGCGGTCTGGGACACGGAACGGGACGGTTTGGAAGCGTCACGGTCGTCCTGACCCGAATCCGGAGCGATAGGGGGCCGCTCCGACTCGTCGCGGGAGGCCAGTCGGCTGAAAGCCAACCTGAGCAGGGCGGTCTGAGCGTCAGGGCCGGCCTGCCTTTGGACGGATACCGACGTCCCGAGCAACCCGTTATCGGACAGCGGGGCGACGGGCCCGTTGACCAATAGCAGTATCAATGCCGGGATCAGGTTCAGCACTGTCCAGTGGATTATGGGACTGACGGCCGCGCCTCGGTAGGGACGAAACTGTTCCGTTCAGAATGGCGTATTCCGATGGTGCCGTCCTTCACCCCGGCGAGTCTTGTCTTCGCGGCTCTCTTGACTCCTTCCAACGTCCCGGACCCTAGCCCGGTTCCAGGGGGCCTGGTACCCACCTTGCCCGGGGTCAAAGTGGTCCGGCCTCCTGTCCTCGACGGCGTCCTCGATGCCGCCGAATGGGACCGGACGGCCCTTGGCGAGGGGTTTACGGACAAGGACACGGGCCTCGTCAGTGATGAAAAGGGCGAGTTCTGGCTCGCCTACGACGAGAAGTTCGTCTATTTCGCGGCCCGGGCGACCACCGACCCGAAAAAGGTCGTGGCAGACGAATATCGGCAGAACGTCAGTCTCGAGGGCAACGACGCCTTCATCTTAATGGTCGACGGCCAACGGAGCGGCCAGGACTCGGACCGGTTCTCGATGAACGCGCAGGGAGCGACCAGCCTCGATCTTTCCGGAGGACGGGCCGCCAAGACCGAGTGGCTCGGCGAGTTCGAAGCCGTCGGAAAGAGGACGGAGACAGGATGGCAGGTCGAAGCCAGGATCCCTTGGAGCCTGATCCGGATTCCGCCGGCGGGCCGTCACGACCTCGTCTTCAACGTCCTGTGGTTCCGTACGAACAAAAGCAACACGTACGAATGGACGTACACCAAATCCGACTTCAAGAACTTTCCATTGTGGACGGGGATCGACGTCCCGACCGTGAAGAACGACCGGGCCGTTCAAGTGCTACCGTATTTTTACGGGGGAATCGACCACGACCGAACGGTCGTCGGGAACGCGGGTGTCGACCTCAAGACCGAGCTGAACGACGACCTGACCCTCGTCGGGACGGTGAACCCGGACTTCCGCAACATCGAGAACAACGTCCTTTCGCTCGATCACAGCTACTTCGAACGCCTCGCGGACGACGCTCGGCCCTTCTTCCAAGAAGGGAGCGGCTTCCGTTCGTTCGGGTTCGACCAGCGGATCTTCGCCAGCCAGCGGATCCGGGACTTCGACACCGGCGTGAACCTCTATGGGAAGCTGTCGCCCGCGACGCAGCTCGCCGTCCTTTCGACCCTCGACTTCGGTAACCAATTGGCCTTTGCCACCAGTATCGGTCACCGGTTCGACGCCACGAAGACCTTTAACTTCGGCTACGTACGCAACGAACAGCCAGGCGCCCGGAACGATTCTGTGAACCTCTTTTACGACCAGAGGTCTGGGGACTACGACTTTTATGCGTCGCTCCAAGGAACGGACGACGCCGTTTTCAAATCCGGAACACGGTTCAACACCGGCGTCTTTCGTCAAAACGGCGGGGTGTCCGCGTCATTCGAGTACTTCGAGGTCAGCCCCGACTTCCATCCCCGGCTCGGGTTCTCGCCGGAACAGGACTTGCGCGGCGTCTATGGAAACTACGGACAAGAGGTCCAACGTCCCCTAGGTTTCCTCAGCGAGTACTCGTTCGAACTCAATGGAAACTACGTCACGCGAATGGACGGCCGCCGGTACCGCAACGAGGTCGGGGGCGAGTTCGTCGGTAAGATCGGGCAAAAGTTGGCCATGGGCCTATCGGGTTCTGTTTCCGAGTTCGAAGGCTCACACGACCATGTCGTCACTTTCGAGGCGGTCAGCCCATCCAACAACCCCTATCGGAACGCGGCCGTCGGCGTCACGGTCGGTCGGTTCGACGGCGACCCTTACCGATCGTACGCGCTCCGCGTCAACTATAAGCCGACGGCCCGCATGCAGGTCGGGTCGCGGATGCAGTGGGTCGATTACAGGGGGTTCGACCGGCAATGGGTCCTGAGCGCGAACTACGATATTGGGCGATACGAGGCTTTCGGAGGGCGGTTGGTGCGTCAAGGCGACGACTGGAACTGGTACCTCAGCTACCGTTTGAGCGGTCGGCGAGGGAGCGAGTTCTTCGTGATCCTCGGCGACCCTAATGCGCCGGAGTTCCGACGCTCCTTGATCATCAAGGCGATCGTTCCGGTCACGTTGAAGCTTTGAGCGCGGACAGCAGCGCTACGACGTCGTATCCTTATCGGTCCAGGATGCACTCAGGTCTCTATTGGGGAAGAAAGCAGGAGGGCGCCGAATCGTTGGTCGCTTGGATCGACAGCGAGCAACAGCGGGCCACGAACCCGCGTTGGGGACTCTGGGGCGGCCTGATCGGCGGCCTCGGAGGGCTCACGGGCGGTGCGATGGGGGTGCTCGGCAGCGTCGCAGGCATCGGGCCTGACCGTCCGCTCTTCTATCTTCCTCTGACCCTGTTCTTCGTCGCGTCGGCAGGCGTGACGGTCTGGGTCGTCAAAAAGGACCGTGAACAGAGCGAGACGTGGGGACGGGAGGCCAGAAACCAAATGAAGCGCCTCTTGGTCGCCAGATGGCACGGCGATCTCCGAGGCCTGCTCGGTGACGAGGGCCTTCGGACCCTCGACCGCGCCGCAAGCCTCGTCCTCCAATGTAAGGCGAGCCTGAACGCACCGGCTTGGCGCGCCGCAGGAGGAAGCCTGTGGAGCGAACTCCGTGAGAAGTCGCTCCGAGGGCTGGACTCCGCGATGGCCCGGTTGCTGATCGTCGTGACGTCCAGCGGCCCGAACCCGGAATCGGAAGCGATCCTTCAGGACTTGGAAGAAATGTCGGACGAAGTCGCGAAAGCTGCGAAGCGCCACGCCTTGGCGACGGGTCGACCGTCCGGAGGCGCGGAAGGCCTTCGGGACGCGCTCCGAGAGCTCAAAGAAGTGTCGGCGGCCGACGAAGAGTTCTTCGAACAACGGACCGATCGTTCGGTCTAGAGTTTCAAAGCGACGAAAAGTCCGTCACGGATCGGCACCGTCGTGCAGGCCCAGCGAGGATCCTTGGTCATCCGGTCGCAGAAGTCCCGGATGGCGACCGTCGACTCTTCCTGAGACCCTGCGTCGTACACCCGGCCTCCCCAGACCACGTTGTCGGTGATGAAGAACCCTCCCGGCCTCAGCCGGGGATAGACGACTTCGATCGTCTCCGGATAGGCGGTCTTGTCGATATCGTTGAACACGATGTCGTACGTCCCTTCGTCCGCTCGGAGCACTCCGACAGCCTCGGCCACGCTGTACTCGATCTCCGTCCGGGCCCCGCTCCCTTTTGGCAGGTAGCCGAGGGAGGTCAAGTGCCGTTGCGCCCTTGCCGACAGGTCTTCGTCCCATACCGTGTGACGTACGGTGCCTCCCCCGTTTTCGTCCACGGCCCGTGCGAACCAGGCCGTCGAATAGCCGAAACCAGACCCCAGTTCGAACACCGACCTTGCCCCGATCGCCTTCGCAAGGACGTAGCAACACTGGCACGAGGCCGGGCCAAGGATCGGAAATCCCCGGTCCTTGGCGTAAGACTCCATCGAGACGAGTTCAGCGGGCCGCGGAGGGACTTGGGCTTCCAAGTGGACTTGCAGGCGGAGGAAGTCGACGGGCATGAGGACGATCGTACCGGGCCTGTCAGAGTCCTGTCATTTCCAGCCAGTTCGGTCCAAGCTTGCCGTCGACTTCGACCGGGACCTGCAACGGAAGCGCCTCTTCCATATGGCTCTTGAGCCGACCGAGCAACGGGTCGCCCGCACCGATCGGCTCCGCGACTTCGAAGACGAGTTCGTCGTGGACTTGGAGCAGCATGCGGTGGGGCGATCCGGCGAGGTCTCGATGGACCTGGATCATCGCGAGCTTGATCATGTCGGCGGCGGTCCCTTGGAGCGGGGCGTTCATCGCTTGCCGTTCGGCGTACAGACGGACGCCCCTGTTGGCCGAATGGATGTCCGGGAAAAGCCTTCTGCGTCCGCACAGTGTCGAAGTGAACCCTTTGGCACGCGCGTCCTCGATGACTCCTTGCGTGAACGCGCGGACGGCGGGGAACCGGTCGTAGTACTGCTTGATCAACTCCGCAGCTTCGGTCCGAGAGAACCCCTCGCCGAGCTGATTGGCGAGTCCGAAGTCGGTCACACCGTAAAGGACGGCGTAGTTGAGCAGTTTCGCTAATCGGCGATGGTCCTTGGTCACGTCCTTTTCGTCCACCTTGAACATCAAGGCGGCTGTGACCGTGTGGACGTCGACGCGCTTTTGGAAGGCTTCGACGAGGTTCGGGTCAAGAGACATGTGGGCGAGGACGCGCAGTTCGATCTGGCTGTAGTCGAACGAAGCGAGCCGCGTTCCTGGAGCGGATTCGAAGGCGCGCCGGATCTGGCGCCCTAGTTCGGTCCGGACAGGGATGTTCTGGAGGTTCGGGTCGATGCTCGAGAGGCGTCCGGTCGCAGCGACCGTTTGGTTGAACGTCGTGTGCACCCGGCCGTCAGCTCCGATCATCCTGGGAAGCGCGTCGGCATAGGTGCTTTTCAGTTTCGTGAGCTCACGGTAGTTGACGACCTCCTGGGCGATCGGATGGTCGATCTCGACCAAAATCTCGGCCCCTGTCGCCCAACCCGTCTTCGTCTTCTTCCCGCCTTGGATCCCCATTTTTTCGAAGAGGACTTCGCCGAGTTGCTTCGGCGATCCGATGTTGAACTCCGTTCCCGCCAGCTCGTACACCGTTCGTCGGGACTGGTCGATCGAGACGTCGAGGGATTTACTGAAGTCCTCGAGATACGTCCGGTTGACGGTGATCCCTGCCAGCTCCATGTCGGCCAGGATCGGGATCAAGGGTAGCTCGATACCATCAAGGACTTCGGTCTGCCCCTCTGCAGCGATCTTCTGCCGCATCGCCCTTTCCAAGTGAAGAAGGCCGACCGCCCGTTGTTCAGGCGTCCTTGGGCGGGTGTCCAGATATCCGCCGCACAGGTCGTCCAGATCGTAGTGCGTCCGCCCGGACTGAAGGACGTATCCCGCAAGCATCGAATCGAAACCGGGAGCGGCTTCGGGCCGTCCTGCAGCCGTTTTGTAGAGCGGCTTGAGGTCGTGGCCCCGTGCCTGGCCCGGCGCCCGAAGGAGGAGCCGGACGGCGTCCTCGAACTTCGCCTTCCTGACCTCCCCGCCGACAGCCACGTAAGCCTCGCGGCCTGCGGCCTCTTCGAACATCGAGGGCTGGTCATTCCCGTCTGCGAACGTCAGGGCGAACGGTTGCGACCCCACCCAGGCATTGAGGACGGTGAAGCCGGCTTCGCCGAGGAGGGTCGCCTCGATGGTATCGGGCCCCATCACGACCAGATCCTTGGCTCCGTCCGTCATGTACGGCTGGAGGGCCGCTTCGAGCCTCTTCGCCTGCGACTTGAACTCGAGCGATTCGACCATCGCACGGACCTGGTGGACGTGCTCGACATCAATGTGGAAGGGAGCGAAATCCCATTCGACGGGGACGTTCCGGTCGATCGTCGCCAGCATCTTGCACAGCATCATCTGGTCGACCGACGGTTCGATCTTCTTCCTGTACTTCTCTTCGACTTCCGACAGTCGGTCGCGGAGCTCTTCGACCGGTCCGAAGCGTTGGACGAGGAGCGTCGCGGTCTTGTCGCCGATTCCGGCGACCCCAGGGATGTTGTCGCTACTGTCGCCGGCGAGGGCCTTATAATCGATGAGGCGTACGGGCTCGAACCCGTACTTTTCCTTCACCGCTTCCGGAGTGTAGAACGTGGCTTCGGCCCCTCTGATGCCCGGCATCATGACGGTGACGCAATGGTCGACGAGTTGAAGGTTGTCGCGGTCGCCCGTGACGATCGTCGTGTCGTAACCGTTCTCCTCGGCAAGTCGGCTGACGGTTCCGACGATGTCGTCGGCCTCGTATCCCACGATCTCCATGACCGGGATGTTGAGGGCGGAGATCATCTCGCGGCTGGTCTCCAACTGGCTGATCAGTTCTGGCGGCGTCTCGCGGCGGGTGCCCTTGTACTCTGGAAACTCGGCATGGCGAAAGGTCTTGCCCGGCGCGTCCAGAGCGACGACGACCGCGTCGGGTTTCAGTTCTCCGAACAGTTGGAGAAGGGTGTTCACGAAGCCGAAGAGGGCGTTCGTCGGTCGGCCGTCGCTCGTACTCAGGAAGCGGGTGCCATAAAAAGCCCGGAACAAAAGGCTGTACCCGTCGATGACCACGAGCCGCTTCGGCATGGGCTCGAGGGTACCCGCCGCCTGGCCTGCGGCCGGCTCGACGGGATCACGGCCCGCGGTAAGGGCCAAGGCCGGGCTCCTGAAGTTGACGACAAGGTATCATCAGAGTGTCTCGTCTCTTGCACGTGGAGAAGGAACCGACGGTCGATCTCAAGGAAAGGCCGTTCTTTTCGATCCGAAACGTACAATTACGGGGGCAGAAACATGGTTTACCGGCCGATTCGCTACGAGCAGATGATGAAGGCCGCCGAAGGACTGGATGTCCGGGCACGGCGGATGTTCAACGGAATGGCGATCTACTCCGGGGAAAAGATGTTCGCCTACCTCGTCGACGAAGACATCGGACTCAAGCTCAGCCCTGAAGACTACGAGGAAGCGCTCCAGATCAAGGGAGCGGAACCGCTCCGGGCCGACCCCCAGTCCGAGCCGATGCGCGAGTACGTGCGGATGCCCAAAGCGGTCCTTGACGATTACGACGGATTCTGTGACTGGGTGCAGAAGAGCGCGGCGTACGCCAACAAGCACACTGTCCACTGAGACTTGAGATCCCAGAGAAAGGGAAGGCCCGACCGGATCTCCGGTCGGGCCTTCTTCGTCGTCAGACGACGGTCTTGCGGACGAACGTGTCACCGGATTCCGTGCGGACGGTCTTCACGTTGACGACGGTCTCCGGTTCGAAGTCGAGCAGTTTGAGCCAATCTTCGACCGCGTCCGACTTCGGGAAAATCTCGTTCTCCCGGTATTCAGCGGCCACGGCTTCGTGCAGGTCCTCTTCTCGGAGACCGGTCTGGTCGTCCGCACCCTCGGCGGAAACCGCCCTTCGGATCGCGGCGTCTTTAGCCCGGTCGACGATGGACTTTAACAGGGCTCCGCTGACCATGTCACGCCAATGGAGCGTCTTCGTCGTCCCGTTCCTCATTTGAACGCGCATGAACTCGGTGTCTCTGTCCGAACGCCATAGGAAAGCAAGGGTCGACTCGATCAGGGCCAGACGGGCGCATTCCGGTTCGACGTGCTCTTTGACGAGTGCAGGTTCGAGGGGGAGCCTGTCGTGCAGGTAGATGCCCAGGATGTCGCGCGACGCCTCTTTGTCGGGCCGATTGACCTTCACCTTACGGTCGATCCTCTCAGGCCTCAGGATCGCCGGGTCGATGTAGTCCGGGCGGTTCGACGTCAGGATCAAGACGACGTTGTCGGCCCCGACCATGCCGTCCATCTCGGCGCAGAACTGTGGCACGACGGTGTTGCTGATGTTCAGCCACCGGCCGCTGGACCGCGTGCGCAGGATCGATTCCGCCTCGTCGATGAAGAGCACGACGAGCCGGCCGTCTTTCGCCTGCTCACGGGCTGACGCAAAGATCTCGCGGACCATCCGTTCTGTCTCGCCCAGCCACATGTTGAGGACTTTAGGGCCGCTGATATGGAGGAAACACTCCTTGACCTCTTGTCCCGACCGTTCGGAGTACTCCTTGGCCAAGTTGTGGGCGACGGCCTTCCCGAGCAACGTCTTGCCGCAACCCGGAGGCCCGTAGAGAAGGATGCCTTTGATCGGCTTCTTGTCGAACTTCCTGTACAGGTCGGGATAGAGCAACGGATGTTCGATCGTTTCGCGGATCAGCGCGATGGCTTCGTCCTGCCCGCCGACTTGGTCCCACGCGATCGGAGGCACCTCCTCCATGAAGTACTCGCGGGTCTCTTGGTGGGCGAAATGCTCGACGGCGACGCGACCCGAACTGTCGGTCCGGACCTCGTCGCCTGGCTTGATCTTCGCTTCCTTCAGGCCTTCGCTGCGGAACAGCAGCCGCCCTTGCTGGTTTTGAGGATCGGTTCCGACCCGGATGCGACCGTCGTCCAAGGCCTCGGCGACCTTCGTGACATGGCCCGTCTCGCCAGCGGGCAGGACTCCCGTCACGGCATAGGCGTCGTTCAGGCGCACCCGCACCCCGGTCTGGAGTTCTCTGCGGTCGATCTTAGGATCGACGTTGGCGACGTACTCGGTGTCTCCCAAGACGACGAGCGCGAAGGCGTCGTCGACGGTCTTCAGGAACACGCCGATCTTGTTGGCGGGCGCCGTCAACTTTTCGTAGGCCTCTTCAAAAGCTTTTAGGGCTTCTTCTGCTTCCGCATGAGCGTGGGCGTCGGTCTCTAAGGTGCGACGAAGCTCGGCTAAGTAGGCATGGGCCTTCGCCTCCTCCTTGGGAACTGATGTTTCCAGGCGTCCGAGAAGTTCAAGGGCCGCCGATGCTGGAGTCATAGATTCATTCTACGGCGAAACGACCGAGAACGATGGACTTACATCAGACCCGAGCGGACAAGGTCCTGAGCACCTTTGAGGAGGCAGTCGGTCAACGCGTCGCCCAGGGCCGAGTAGACGCCGTCCGGAGACGACGCGCTGGACCGGACCTTGACGGAGCCTTGCCTCATCGAGACCACGGCGTCGACGATGGCGACCGGCCGCCCGTCCCACCGACGGTAGACCACGGCGTCTTCCAACTCGGCCTGGATCTCAGGCCGGATCTTGTTCAGCGCCCGGGACACGGCACGGGCCGCTAGCCCCAACAGGTCGTCGCTATCTCCCGTGACGGCCGCCATCGCGCTCGTCCCGCTCAGAGAGACCGAAGCCATCGCGGTGCACGTGCCGTTGTCCCGTTCGACCTCGACGATGCACGTCCGTTCGACGGGTTGCCCCGTCTCGGGACGTCCTGAAGGCGAGGAACGGAGGGGCTTGTTCGCCATGCAGTCCCGGCTGGCCAGGTTGATCAGGTTGTCGACGGTCGACGCGTAATGGATCCGCTCTCTTTCCCGCGTCCGCTTTCCACCGGAGACGCCGACGCTGTAGGTCACGTCTTCGGCCACCCCTTCGACCCGCAAGGAACCCGTCAGATCGTGGGTCACGCTGGCCTCGACCTCGATCCGGGGCCGTACGGACCCCAGGACGAACTCGTCACCACCGTACCGGACGAGGATGTCACGGTCCGAGTCGGCGATGCGTGTGAGCGACTGGGCCATCGCCTTGATGATGCGGTCGCCCACGATGTGCCCGTGCCGCTTGTTGTAGGCGCCGAACCCGTCAAGGTCGAAGAACACGAGCGTGATCTCTTTCCCGGCATCGAGCGCGTCCGAGCCCCAATCGCGTAAGCGGTCGCTCCAGGAAAGGCCCGTCATGGGGTCCCACGAACGTCCGAGTTCGACGAGCAGTTGTGTCGCGGTCAGGAGACCGACGAAATCGTCGCCCCTCATGACCGGGACGAAGTCAAGGCCGTTTTCCACGAAAAGCCGCGCTGCGTACCGCACCGGGCTCGATTCGGGCATGTCGAGGACGAGGGTGGCGATGATGTCCCGCACGGGAGCGTCCGGTGCGGACAGGAGGGCCCTCTCCCTCGTGACGACTCCTCGGAAAGCGCCGTCGTCGATCACGGGCATGACCCGGACGCCGTGCTCGTTCATCAAGCGGACGGCCAAGGAGACCGTCGCCAGCGAGGAGACGGATTCCTTGATCAGCGCGAGATCGCCGATAGTCCTCATGATGATCGTCGTCAGGGGCCGCCACGAGCTCCTTGCCCCTTGGGCCTCTGACGAACGATCTTCTGCAACTACCTCGCCAAGTACGGCCTTAGTCCTCCTCAAAGCCCAGAAGTACCGCACTTCTACAGGCGTCGACGAGGCGTGCCGCCTCAGGCTCGGAGAGCCGCCGTCTGACCATCAGGGCCTGGCCGTAGACCGTGCTCGGCGACACTCCCATGAACGCCGCGACCTCTCCTTCGCTCAAACCCATATCGTCCAACATCAAGAAGCAAGCGACTTCGCTTGCATTGAAGACGGTCGTCACCGGGCCTATCGTCCGAACGACCGCTTCAAAAACATGGTCACGAGGGTCCCATCCTTCGTGCCCCATCAAGTATGGACTCAGGACGCCACAAGCAGGGATGACGTCCTCAGGCCGGCTCCAGTCAGAGCGGTCGAGCCTGAGGCGTTGAAGAGCGCCTGCGATCGACCGACCGTTACCGTGGAGGTGCCTCGCGATGAGCTTGACCGTCGTCCAAGACAGTTGCAGGCCGACCCTCTGGGCGATCTGGATGACGACCTGTGCCCGGTCTCCGACGCCGGGTTCACGGAGTTGGGACATGACCCAGGCTCCCGGACACGGCAGCATCGCGCTCAACTGGCTGGACCCGCCCACCATGCTACAAGCGAGCAACGTGGGCTTGCCCGTGCGGAGCCGGAACTCGACGAGCTGCTTAAAGTGGTGCCTAGAACGCGGATGGGACAAGACGTCTTGGATGTCGTCCAAGATGATCGGGCCTTGGTCGGGGCCGCGCTTGGCCTGTTTCAGCCAAGCGAAGGCGGACTGGACGGGGACGCCCATGGTCTCGCTCACGGCGATCAAAAGGTGGGACTTGCCCCAACCGGACGGGCCGTATACGGCGACGAACGGTTCGGTCCCGCCGGCAAAACGCATGCCGGCCTCGATCGATTCGATGTTCGAGGAGAGGGTCGTCAGGGAGTGCAGACTGGCCGCCGTCCGCCCTGAGACGGCTTCCGACAAACGAGGACGCTTGTCGACCGGTCGTGAATGCTCCAGCAAAGATTGCAGCATGGCTATCGCTCGAAGTCCGGTCGGCCCCCCGCGCCGCCGGCTCCTGCCGTTAGCATTCTCCTAGGAGTCGGAGCCCGCGGTCAAGGCCCAGAGAGTCCCGCCGCAGTGGAGAGTTGGTGCTCAAGCCTTGTACATATCCCCGTGAATTCGCTGATAATGATGAACTTCGCGTTAAAGGACTGGACTTTCAGCGGCTTTCCGCAAGTTTTCCACACTAGTGCCTGATCTGGGGCCAGTAGGTGTCGAATTCGAACTTAGGGCTATGGTCGCCGACATGGCAGCCTTGGCAGGACTTTGGCCCGACCGTCCCCATCTTCGCGCCGCCAGGATCCTTGGCGTGGGCCGCCCCTGGTCCATGACACGACTCGCAACCGACGTCCGCCAGGCGCGGCGTCGTCGCGCGGTCCATGAAACCCTTTGTCGATCCCAGCCCCACGACGTGACAGTGCACGCAGTCCGGATCCCGGTCGTGATGGACGTCTTCGAGGGTTTTCAGGGCCTTCGCATGTCCGGACGCCTTCCAAACCTTCATCGCGTCGCTGTGGCAGTCGCCGCACGCTTCGCTGCCGGCAAAGTCTGGACCGTCGGCACGGGGGATCCGCTCGAGCAGCTTCTCCTCGGTCACGCGGTCAAGGTATCGAAGGTTGGCCCGTGCCGCGTCGTCATCGTCTTTGAACTCGGGGCCTAGCAACAAGACTCTGTAGTCGCGGAACGATCGGCCGTCCCAGGACACGGACACGAGCACCCGCCCCTTTTCCCCCGGCGTCAACAAGACCGTCGAGCCTTCGGTTTCAGCTTTAGCGCTCGGCGGCGACGACCCTTGGTAGACGATGGCGGCCAAGCCGGGCCGCGACTTGGCGACAGCCCTCGCCATGTCTTCGTCCCCGGCGAAAAGCAAGACAGGGGCAAGCCCCTTGGCCTGAGCTTCGGAAAGCAGCTCGGAGACCGCCTTGTCCGGATCGACCTTCGATTCGCCGAGCTTCGCAGCCAGGGCGTCCGGATTCGTCTCGACGGCACCGATCAGAAAGGGTCCCGACTCTATGAACCGCCGGTATTCGAACGTCGGGGATTCGGCGATCGACGACGTGACCAGTGCGTTTCCCGAGAGCCTGTCGATCGAACCGAGCTGTCCGAGACCAAGGCGGGCTTCCCGACCTGTCAGGTGGACAGCGTCGGCCCCGGCCAGCTTAAAGGTTTCGGCCAAGGTTTCGGCCTTCAGTTCGTCTTGGCGTTCGACGGCGTCGACCAGCCCGCCGTTGACGACGACGACGGTCTCGCCCTGCTCCCTTAGGGCCTTGACGGCGGACGCCCAACGGGCGACCCCTCCGGCCATCGGTTTTGTACAGCCACAAGGGGCCAGATATCCGAAAAGGTCTCCGGCGACGACCAAGGTCGTCCCCTGACTCTCCGGGGACTTCGCGAACATCCCGAAAGCCAGGCTGCAGACGCCTGCGGCCAGGACGAGCAGCTTCATTTGAAGACGGCCCGGACCGGTACGACGAGCACAGGTTGTTTGGGATCGTCGGTCTTAAGGGTCACGTTCCCGGTCAACTCTCCGAACGGCGCCTTCTCGGACAGCAGGACGGTCACCTTGTAGCCGCCGCCCCGTCCGATGTCGTAGGACGCCGAAATGAACTCGTTGTCGGACGAAACCGACGTGATCTTGAACGGCTTGCCCGGCCTGTTCACCACGAAGTAAGCCGCATAGTCCTTCTTCGGGATCTCACCGAAGTAGATCCGCTCGGGCTCGACAAGGATGCCCCATTGGACGGAGAAGGTCGCGATGAGAGACGGGTTCTCCGGCGAATCGGTCTCGACGACGACGCCGGCCGGGATCCTGCCTTTCTGTTGGGTCGGGCTCAGGAGGAACGAAATCTTGTACCCCTTTCGAGGCAGGGCGTCCTCGCCCTTCATCGGGTCGGCCATGACGCCTTCCCACGGGGCGAACTCGGCGGCGCCCGGGATGCCGGTCACTTTGACCGACTTGACCTTGAACGGTTTGGACGGGTTGATCGCGAGGAAGACGTCTTGCTTGGACCCGACGTCGTCCATCACGATGAAGTTGCCGCCGGCCGGCGAGATGAACTGGTACGCCGGGACGAACCGGGACACGATCGGAATCCGACGGTTGGGCGTATCGGGATCGTTCGTGAACACTTCAAAGGCCTTGTTGAACGCACCGGGGAACAGCGACGTGTCGACGTCGACGTAGATCACGCCCACTTGGCCCGGCATGACCTTGGGCGGGCACGTCAAGTGGATGCACCCGCACTCAGGGACGGCCTTCAGAAGCAACGGGCTGTTGCCCCGGTTCGACACCTCGACCGTGAACTGGAGCGGGTCTCCGGCGTTCATGTCGGCGTGCTTCAAGACCGTCGGGCTGATCATGGCCGTCGGCTTCGTGGCCTTTAACTTGACTTTGTTCTTGGCCGCGTCCCGAAGGGTGTCGGCAAAGGCGAGAAGCTCTTCGGCCAGTCTGCCGTCGTTCAGGTTGCCGTGAAGACGGGCGTCGGCCAGAGTGTCGATCCGGCCCATATAGCCTGCGACCCGAGGGTTCCGAGCCAGGCCCAGGTAGGCGCCGATCGCGTAGCCGACCTCGTTCTGCACCTGACGTGGCCCGATCGCCACAGGCGGCGTGTCGCGTTTCAGGGCGATCACGGCTTCGATGCGGGGCTCGCTCTCCGAATCGGAGGTGAAAAAGGCGGCTCCGGCGGGAAAGACCCCGTCAGGCGGGGGCGGGAGCGTCTCTTTGAACCCGACCTTGACCTCGCCCTTGTCCGAGATCCGGACTTGAAGGCCTTTGACGAACTTGCCCCAGTCCTGAATGGCTTCGTTGCAGGCCGTCAGGTACACCGACTTCATCCGGGCCGGGATCGCGTTCGAGTCCCAGTGCAACGTGAACTGTCGCTTCGGCAGACGGTCGGCGAGCTTCGCGGCTTCGGCGAACTTGCCCTGTTCGAGCAAGGTCTCGACCTTATAAGCGGTCGCCTGGAACTCGCCCGAACTCCCAAGGGGCAGACCGGGAGCGGCGTCTTGCGCCCCCGTTCGGGCGATCAAGAGTCCTGCAAGGAAGAGAGTGCTCATATGTGGTCCTGGATTAGACGGGCCGACGGGGCCCCGATTACTCGATAAAGGTGTCGCCTGAGGGCGGTCGTCTCAGGAAGGCGTCCATGAAACCCGTCAGATCACCGTCCAACACGGCCGTGGTGTTCCCGGTTTCATGACCTGTCCGATGGTCCTTCACCATAGTATAAGGTTGAAGGACGTAACTCCGGATCTGCCTGCCCCATTCGGCAGGACCTGTGTCCCCGCGGATCGCGGCCATCTTGGCCGAGTCGGCGTCACGTTGGATCTCGGCCAAGCGGGCGGCCAGGATCTTCATGGCGCTCGCGCGGTTCTTGTGCTGGCTCCGCTCGTTCTGGCAGAAGGCCACGAGGCCTGTCGGCACGTGCGTGATCCGGACGGCGCTTTCGGTCTTGTTGACATGCTGACCGCCCGCACCCCCGGCCCGGAGGGTCTCGACCTTCAGGTCGTCGGGGTCGATGTCGACTTCCGAATCCTCGATTTCAGGCAAGGCCTCGACCTTGCAGAACGACGTGTGACGACGGTTCGCGGCGTCGAACGGCGAGATCCGGACGAGTCGGTGGACGCCGTGCTCGCTCTTGAGGTAGCCGTAAGCGTTAGGCCCGGAGACTTCGAAGCTGACGTTCCGGAACCCGGTGACGTCGCCCGGAGTCTCGCTCAGCATTTCGACTTTGTAGCCTCGCTCCTCGCCCCAACGGGTGTACATCCGGAAAAGCATCGAAGCCCAGTCACAGGCCTCGCTTCCCCCTGCGCCCGCGCTGATCTCGACGAGCGCGTTGCGGTCGTCGTGCTCTCCACTGAGTAAGGTCTCTAGCTCGTACTTATCCAGATCCTTGAGAAACTGGACCGTGTTCCGGTCGGCTTCCTTCTCGAGGTCGACGTCCGGGTCTTCCGCCAGCATCTCGTAGAACTCGACGATGTCCGATCGGCGCTTCTCGAGTTCGAGCATCGGGTTGGCGCGACCCCGCAGCCGCGACAGCTGGCGTAGGGCCGCTTGTGCGGATTTCGGATCGTTCCAAAACTCGGGTGAAGACGACTCTTCTTCGAGCTTCGCTATCGTGCGCTGTAAGCCGGGGACGTCAAAGATGCCCCCTGATAGCGTCCAGTCTCTCGCGAGCACCGGACAGCGCTTCATGCTGCTCTGGGGTCAACATGCGGCGAGGTATACCAGCCGCTGGCGTCCGGTATGAGCCGCATGGCGCGGGCCGGACGTCTAGGACAGGAAAGCCATGACTCTTTTCGGCCGCCTATCGGCCTTTCTCGTTTGCACCGCGTTCACGGCCGTGCCGTCGTTCGCCCAAGTTCAAGAAAAAGCTGTCGCTCCCGAGGGGGACGGATACCTGACCGGCCCGTTCGTCGACACGACGACACGGTTTTTCCCTCAGATCGACACGTCCGTGCGGCTCTGGCCGGTGACGCCGAGAAACCCCAAGCGGAGCCCCGCAGTCCCGGGCGACGTGCCGAACGCCCTTCCGATTTCGAGCGCACCGTCCAAGATCGGACCGGACACGGGAGCAAAGTTCCCCGGCATGGGGGCGACCGTTTACAACCCGCCCGACCCGTGTATCGCGGTCGGTTACTCCTATATCGTCCAAGTCGTCAATTCGGACGTCGCGTTCTTCAACAAATCGGGAACGAAACTTTTTCAGCAGCACCTCGACGGGAACGGCTTTTTCAGCGGGGTCGCCCAGACCGACTTCATCTTCGACCCGCGGGTCATTTTCGACCAAACGAGCGGCCGGTTCATCGTCCTGGCGATCGAGCAGGACGACGCCACCCAGAACAGCGGGATCCTACTCGCCGTTTCGGCCACGAGCAATCCGAACGGGAACTGGACAAAGTACCGGATCAACGCTAAGATCTCCCGCAATTCGAAGACCTATTGGTTCGACTATCCTGGGCTGGGTTACAACAAAGACGCCCTCATCGTGACGGGCAACATGTTTTCGTTCGGCGGCAACGCCTACGGGTTCGTGACGTCCTATTCGATCAAGAAAGCGGGCCTGCTCTCGGGCGGCACCGCGTCGTACAACTATTGGTTCCACGACAACCTGTTCACGATCCAGCCGGGCAAGTGTCTGGAAGGCGTGACGGCCACGGCTTATGGCATTTCGCTCAAGACCACGTCCTCGGTCGCGGTCTCGGCGTGGCGCAACCTGACGGGGACGCCGTCTTACGTCGAGACGACGGTCACCGTTCCATCGTACTTGAACTTCTTCGGCTACTGTACGAGCAGCGGCGGTGGGACCTTGGACGCCCTTTCCGACCGGATGATGGACTGCACGTTCCGGAGCGGCTACCTCTTGGCTGCCCACACGGTCAAGGTCGCGAGCAACGACAACCGCGCGATGGTCCGTTGGTACGAATTCTCGGTGGGTTCATGGCCGACGTCCGGTTCCGTGACCCGCCGTCAAAGCGGGAACATCGCCTTGGCCGCGCCGAACAACCTCTTCATGCCCGCCATTTGTCGTAACGGCGTCGGCGGGATCTCGATCATTCTGACGCGGTGCAACCCGACGCGCCCTGCGGACCTCTATGGGGTCTCCCACCGTTCGACCGACGCGTTGAACACGATGGGGCCATTGAGTTTCATCGCGTCGAGCGGCCACAACCCCGGCTTCAACAGCCGCTGGGGAGACTATCAATCGATCGTCATGGACCCGTCCGACGCCAAGCGTTTCTGGGCGTGCGGAGAAGTCCTCGAAACCAATGGAAAGTGGGGGACGAGGATCACGAACTGGATGGTCCCGTAAGGACTTTCTAAAGAAAAGACCTCGTTCCGGGGCCAGAGGTTTTGTTCCGGCCCCGTTGTTCTGCTAAAGTACAGACAGGCCCCACGCGTCCCGCGGAGGAATGGCCGTCAGGACAGGTGAACAACTTCATGATCGGATACTCGGACGCGCTCCGAGGGCTGGCGGTTTGGTCCGCGGCCTTTGCATTGACGAGCGCTGGATTCGCCGCGGACACCCACGTCGTCCCTAAGGTCAAGTCCTTCAAGGGTCCCGTCGGGATCAAACACGACACGACCAAGGACTTCCCCCAGATCAGTGAAACGGTATCCACCCCGTGGAAGTCGCCGAACAACCCCAGCTTCATGACGCGCCCGAAGCAGGGGGGATCGAACTCGTTGACGGCCGGATCGGCGACGTTGACCACGGGCAACGACCTCGGTCCGAAGTTTCCGGGGATCTCGTTCGGGAACTCGTACCCGGCCGACCCTCAGATCGCGGTCAGCACGAGCCACATCGTTCAGGTCGTCAACACGACGATCGCGTTCTTCACGAAAGCGGGCAGCAAGACGTACCAGATCGATATCGGCGCGAACGGTTTCTTCTCAGGTCTGAACGCGACCTCGTTCTGCTTCGACCCGAAGGTCTTCTTCGACACGTCGACGAACCGGTTCTTCGTGGTCTGCCTCGAAGCGGACAATTCGACCAGCCACTTCTTGATCGCGGTCTCGGACGACGCGAACCCGAACGGCAACTGGTTCAAGTACCGCATCGACAACCATGGTGTGGACGGCTCCAACGAGTTCTGGCTGGACTATCCGGGCTGGGGCTTCAACAAGGACGCCATCGTGGCCACGGGCAACATGTTCCCGTTCGCGGCGGGCAACAGCTTCGTGCAAGCGTTCGTCATCAAGAAGGCCGAGCTCCTCACGGGCGGCCAGCCTGTCGTGACGGCGTTCAAAGACACGTCCACGTTCACGATCCAAGTGGCGAAGAGCACGGACAAAACGACGTCCCTCGTTTACGGCTGTAGCCTCGACTCGACCTCCAGCCTCCATGTCTACGCCTGGCGGAACCTGACGACGACTCCGGAAATGGTGTACACGACCCTTGCCGTGCCGTCGTTCAACTTCATCGGTTCGCCTCCGAGCAAAGGCGGCGTCTTCCTGGACAGCCTCAGTGGACGTCTCATCGACGCCGTCCACCAGAGCGGAAGCCTTCTGACGACCCACACGACCGCGGCCAAGGGTAACCAGAAGAGCCAAGTCACGTGGTACGACATCAAACCGGGCAACTGGCCGACCTCCGGGAACCCGACGTTGGCCCAGACCGGGAACGTCGCTTTCTCGACGGACGCCTGGGCCTTTCTCGCCGGCATCAACAAGAACTCGTTGGGCGATATCTCGGTGATGTTCACGCGCAGCGGCTCGAGCATCGTCTCCGACGTCATGATCGCCTCGAGGAAGCAGTCCGACCCGGCCGGCTCGATGGGTGCGCCCGTCCAGGTCGCGACCTCGTCGACGACCTACCGCCTCGGCGGTCGCTGGGGCGATTACGGCGCCGTGTGCATCGATCCGACGGATAACGCGACGTTCTGGGGGACCAACATGGTCGGGAACAACAACGGGACCTGGACGGCCGAGATCGCGAGCTGGAAGGTCAGCACGGGCAGCGGCGGCAACGGCGGGACGAAATACAGTCCGGACGGGGTCAGCACCCTTGAAGGCACGTTCGTGTCCGGGAACTTGAACTCCGTCAAGGCGTTCGACAACTCGACGTACGACACGGACGCGGTCAAGAAACCAGACGGAAGCTACGCGACCGCCGTCCAGACGACGTTCACGGTCGGAACGGCCAAGAACAACGTGGCGGGCATCGAGCTCAATTACAAGGGCTACGTCGCGCAGAACAAGGCTCCGACGTGCTTCCTGTTCCTGTGGAACTACTCGACGAACAGGTGGGACAACATCAAGACCTACACGTTCTCGAACACGAACAAGGTCTACGTGGCCAAGGTCGACGTGAACGCCGGGAACTACGTCAGCACGACGCGGCAGGTCAAGACGATGACCCGTATCCTGGATCCGATCCGGAACAACGGGCAGGCGCCGACCACCTTCCGCGCGAAGTCCGACGGTGCCTTGGTCTACATCCTTCCGAAGGGTTAGAAGCCCTTCGTCGGAAGCGGTACAGGGGCCTTGCCGACACGGCAGGGCCCCTGTCGCATCTTAGCGGGCGGCTTCGTGCCGCTTATACGCGGAGATCGCCCGTTTCGTCTGCCGGGAGGCGTGCATTTGGCCTTGCATGGATTTCAGTCCGAGTTCCCAACGCTGGACAAGGGACTCTTCCAGTTCTTTCGAATCTTCGATCCACCGTCGGGCTTCGGGATCCAGTTCCAGGGAAGCCAATCGGTCCAGGACTTGTTGCCTCTCGACCAGGGTCGCCCCGGTTTCCTCGGCGTCGGGTTCGGATTCGGCCAGAAGGCTCGTCAAGACATGAAGCCGTCTGGCTAGGCCCGCCGGAGTGTCAGGCTGCGACATCGGCGCTCTGGACCCTGAGGTTGCGTTCGAGCTCGACCCAGCCTGAACGGAGGTCTTTGAGGACTTCAGACGCTTGGTCGAGCCCGTCGGTCGCGTCCCCGATGTTGGCCTCGACAAGCTTGTTGTAGCAGAAGCTGTACAAGGCGAGGAGGTTTTGGGCGATTTCGCCCCCTTTGTCCATGTCCAGGCACGAGATCAGTTCTGCGATGATCTTCTGAGCCTTCAACAGGGCTTCGTTCTGTTTGAACGTGTCCTTTCGCTCCATCGCGGCTTTGCCGGCAGCGATGTTCTTCAAGGCGCCATCGTAGAGCATGACGACCAACTGGAGCGGGGAGGCACTCGCCACCGCGCTCTTCCGGTATTGGTCGATCTTTGAGTTCGGTGCTGTCACGGCCACAAGGCGAGCGCGCAGGCTCTATGGCACATTGTCGGTCGAAACCCGGACGTGTCTTATCCCTGGGAGGGCTCTCTGCGGCAAAAAACGAGTGCGACCAAGCCCGAAAGGAGGAACCAGCCCACGGGCACGGCGTAGGCGACAAGGTCGGGATACTCCGGTGCGGGAAGATCCTTGGTGTAGCGGCCCAGCATCGTTTGTTGGAGCCTGAGATGCATGAAGACCGCTCCGGCCATGGCGCCCCCGAAGAACCCTGTCGCCCCGGCTAAGGCCAGCCTCCGCCCGGCGACGGCTCCGAAGACACAGGCGGCCAAAGGCCCGGCTGCCAGGATCGTGAGCAGGCCGTTCAGCGAATATTCTTGGAAGACCGCGAACGGCCAGATCACGAGCCCATAGGTGATGATGCTGATGACGCCGATCGACATGCAACCGGCCATCAACTGCGCCTCGAAGTCTTTGCGCTTTTGCTTGGCGGGCTCGCTTAAGGGTTCGTCCGTCAGGATCGGATCGAACGGCATGGCCTAGTCTAGCCCGGACGGACGTTCCGTCCGGGCCAGAACGTATCCAGGTTTAAAGGCCTTTCTTCGCCATGAAGTCGAGCATATCGGCGATACGACAGGCGTAGCCCCACTCGTTGTCGTACCACGCGACGACTTTGCACATGTCTTCGATGACGATCGTGTCGACGGCACTGAAGATCGAACTGTGCTCGTTCCCGCGCATGTCGGTGCTCACGAGTTCTTCGTCGGTGACTTGCAGGATCCCTTTCATCGGGCCTGCGGCGTACTCCTTCATCGCGGCGTTGATCTGCTCCGCGCTGACCGCCGATTTGAGCTGAGCGGTGAAGTCGACGACGCTGACGGCGGGGACGGGTACGCGGAACGCCATTCCCGTGAACTTGCCTTTCAGTTCGGGGATGACGAGCCCGACCGCTTTGGCCGCGCCCGTCGACGACGGGATGACGTTCTCGGCGGCAGCACGGCTGTCCCGAAGGTCTTTTTTGGCGGTGTCGACGGTGCTCTGGCTGTTCGTGTAGGCGTGGACCGTCGTCAAGAGGCCCTTGACGATGCCGAATTTATCGTGAAGGACTTTCGCGACGGGGGCAAGGCCATTGGTCGTGCAGCTCGCATTGCTGACGATGTGGTGCGACGCCGGATCGTACATCTCGTCGTTCACGCCCAAAACGACCGTCACGTCCTCGTTCTTGGCCGGAGCGCTGATGAGGACTTTTTTGACGCTACCGCCCAGGTGCGCCTTGGCGAGGTTCGCATCCGTGAACCGGCCCGTCGACTCCACGACGATGTCGGCGCCGACGCTGTCCCACGGGATGTTGCCCGGGTCGGTTTCCTTGAAGACCTTGATGTCGTAACCCGCGACTTGGATCGAATCGTCATCGTGCTTGACGTCGCCAGAGTAAGGGCCGTAGACCGTGTCCCACCGGAAGAGGTGGGCGTTCGTGGCCACGTCCGTCAGGTCGTTGAGACCGACCACCTCGATGTTCCCCTTATGCCGCTCGATGATCGTGCGGAGCGAAAGGCGTCCGATGCGTCCGAAACCGTTGATGCCGACTCTGACAGCCATGTCTTGAGTCTACCGACGGACACCTCAGAGCCCAGGGACGCAACATAATCCATACGTGTCTGGACCGCTCTCGACCGTTTCCCGAATCCGATCTGCGACGTGCCACCGTTCGAGCAGCTACGACCGTTCCGGCGGCAACGATGATTGGGTGGCCGTCCCAGCAGGCGCCACCCACACTCTTTTGGACACGTCGGGCCCCGGCCGGGTGACACACCTCTGGGTGACGATGCTCGCGAAGGACGATCCTGAAATCCGGAGGAACATGGTGATCCGGGCGTATTGGGACGGGCAAGACCATCCGAGCGTCGAAGCCCCGATCGGCGACTTTTTCGGTCAAGGTTGGGCTCTCAACTACAACTTTACGTCCCTTCCTTTAGCCGCTGCGCCGAGAGACGGCTTGTCGCTCGTGTCGTACTGGCCTATGCCGTTCGGGAGCCATGCCCGCATCACGGTCGAGAACCAAGGACCCCACGACTGCGACCATTTTTACTACTACGTCGACACCGAGCACGGAGACATCGGGGAGGACGAGGGCCGGTTCCACGCTTGGTACAACCAGGAGTTGACCCTTAACGAGTCCGGTGACGGACGTGAGAACGCGTGGATCGACGGTTCGACCGATCCGAAGAACACGACGGGCCGGGACAACTACGTCTTCTGTGACGTCGAAGGCACGGGCCATTTCGTCGGTGTCAACTTCTTCGTCCACTCCCCGAGCCCCCCTTGGCCGGGCGAAGGGGACGACATGTTCTTCGTCGACGGCGAGCCCTGGCCAGGCCTCCACGGTACCGGGACCGAAGACTATTTCAACACGGCTTGGGGGCCGGACGAGCACTACCTGCACCCTTATTTCGGCATCGCCTATGCCCCTGGGAGGAACAACGACGATCCGCGGTTCGGTTGGCTCGGCCGGATGCACTACTACCGCTTCCACCTAGAAGACCCGATCCGGTTCAGGTCGAGCCTCAGGGCCTCGATCGAGCACGGACACGCGAACGGCCTGGTCCTTGATCTTGCGAGCGTCGCGTATTGGTACCAGTCGCACCCGTCACGTCCTTTTCCCGAACTTCCGCCCGCGTCGGCCCGGTCGCCGAGAAAGCCGACGATCGTCGAATCCGTCCACCGTTGGAGGCACGAATGGCTTCAGAGGAGGCCGGGCGCCCCTGGTTGGGGGGACGAAGCGTAAAGTAGACCTTCGGTCGAGAACCGAGGGTATTGGGCCACAATAAAGGACAGCATGCGCGTGGGACTCTGGGTCATAGGCGTCTCCGTCCTCGCCGGTGCGGCCGGTTGTTCCAACCCGTCGTACTCGCCCGTCGGGATGGGGCGGGGCCAAACGATGATGATGCCTTCCGAGATCCCGGCATCGAACAAGCTCAATCAGCCGGCCGGGGACAAAGACCGGTCAGCAACGGAAGGCGGCACCGTCCCGGACGCACCCGTGGACGGGGTCCGACGACCAGACCAGGGCGGGCAGCCGCAGGCGCCGCCGACTGGGGACGGGACGACTCCTGGTTCGCCAGACCGCGCCCAGCTTTGAGTACTCTTGCCCGATGCCGAGCCCGCTCGACGGCCTCTTGACCCTTTCCACGGCCCGCTCCAAGCGTGTGTCCAGCTATGACCCGAGCGGGGGCAACCGTGATTCACGGAGCTTCGGCGTCGGGGAAACGTTCGTCCTGGCGGACATCCCAGGCGCGGGAATCGTGCGGCACATCTGGATCACGCTGAGCAGTAAGGACCTGATGTCGAGGAAGAACCTGGTCCTGCGGATGTACTGGGACGGTCAGGAGCATCCTTCGGTCGAAGCGCCTCTGGGCGACTTCTTCGGCCAAGGGTGGGGCATGAAATACGACTTCGTGTCGCTCCCTCTCGCTTCGGCCCCCAAAGAAGGCCACGCCCTCGTCTCCTATTGGCCGATGCCCTTTGGACAGGGCGCCAGGATCACGGTCGAGAACCAGGGCCCTGAGCCGATCGACGCTTTCTACTACTACGTCGACTATGAAGAGCACGACGCCGTGGAGCTCGACGTCCCGAGGTTCCACTCTTGGTACAACCAAGAGCTCACAGTGCCCGAAGGCGACTCAGAGAACGAGTGGTCCATCCTTGGGCCCGAGCCGGTCAACCCCTCCGACCGGGGCAATTACGTGATCTGCGAATGCGAGGGCCGCGGGCACTTCGTCGGACTGAACTACTACGTCCATTCGCCCGGGCCGGTCTGGTACGGCGAAGGCGACGACATGTTCTTGGTGGACGGCGAACCGTGGCCGGGTTCGGCGCACGGGACGGGGACCGAGGACTACTTCAACATGAGTTGGTGCCCGGACACCGTCTATCTTCACCCTTACTTCGGATGCGCCCGGGCTCCCGGACGGGACAACGGCTCCGGCCGGTTCGGATGGATCGGGAAGACGCACCTGTACCGCTTCCACATCGAGGACCCTGTCAGGTTCCAGAAGTCGCTTCGCGCATCGATCGAGCACGGTCACGCGAACGTGCTGGCGCTCGAAATCTCGTCCGTCGCCTACTGGTACCAGACGTTGCCTTCCCGTCCGTTCCCGCCTTTGCCGTCCGCCGGCGAACGGTTGCCGCGTCCGGAGATCGGGGTCGTCGAGATCCATAAGTGGCGCGACGCGTGGCGCCGAGAGCGGGGCGGAGGACCGCTCTGGGGGAACGAGCCTTGACGTCGGAACCTGCCGGCTTTCGGGACCATGGGCCTGCCACTGTCGAGACCGAGTGACCTTCCGGTGCTATGATTCGTCTCCCCGAAGACCGATGTCTTTACGGGCACGGACCAACAACGACATGAAGAGCAGCGACGCAGCCCTTTGGGCGAGCATCTCAAGACCAGTCCTCTTCTGAGCCGGCCTTCGCCGACGAAGCCTGCGCTCAGAAACCGAAGAACGAGCGCGGGCGGGTTCCACCCTCCCCTTTGACGAATCCAGTCACCCTTGGTGCGCGCGGCGCATCCGTGCGGGCCGAGCGACGATGAGTCCACGTCGCTGAGCCGGCCGACGTAGCCGTCGGCCACGCCACCGAGGGGAACACGACACGATTCCTGGCCGTGCGCTTTCCGGAAACGATCGTTCCGGCCGGCCGCACGAGCCCGACGCTGGACCGGTCGATGGGCCGCAGAGTACGGACACCCGCCTATTAGGCTCCGTCTCGATTTTTGCCCATCGGCCTGAAGGCCTTTTCGACCGATTTTTCGGGCGGCTGACCGCCCGTCGTCACTGTTCCCGGACATCTGGGACACGCCATCGATCCTCCGGGCCGAAGTGCCTGGGTTACCGCTAACGACCGGGGAGGCCGCAGGTTCGAATCCTGCCGGGCCCCTGGGACATGGAGCGTCCACGACCGCCGTGCAGCGGGCGCGTCCTGTCCCTCGGGCCTGTAGCTCAGGGGTAGAGCACCACACGCCCAAGCCGTGACTTGTCCGGAGGATCGGTACGATCACAAGGAGAACGAAACGAACATGAAGTTCACGACCCGTTTCAGCAAGAGACGGACAGCGCAAATCCGTCCGATCCCCGGTAGCGGCCAGGTCCCGAACAGCGCAGGAGGGCACTCCTGGGCGATCGATCCCTGGAAGCTGCTGGACCGCTTCTTGATCTTGGGAACGGAAGGAGGGACGTATTACGCTTCCGAGCCGGCGTTGACCGTGGCTCAAGCGCAGAACGCCTTGGACCTGGCGAAGACCGAGGGTCTCCGGCTCGTCCAGCGCACAGCCGAAGTCAGCAAGAGCGGACGGGCGCCCAAAAACGATCCTGCGATCTTCGCCCTTGCCCTTGCCTCGGCGTTCGGAGAGACGGAAACCCGGCAGGCGGCCTTCGCGGCCCTGCCGACGGTCTGCAGGACGGGGACGCATTTGTTCCAGTTCGTCGCCGAGGCCGAGCAATTGCGGGGTTGGGGGCGCGGGATGCGGAAAGCGATCGCAAACTGGTACGTCAAGAGCGATCCCGAGGACCTGACCTACCAGGCCCTCAAGTACCAGCAGCGGGGCGGTTGGTCGCACCGCGACTTGCTCCGTCTCTCGCACCCGAAACCGCCATCGGAAGCCCACCGAGTCTTGTTCAAGTGGATCGTCGACGACGAAATCGTCGGTCAGAACGGGCGGATCGAAGCGTTCGAGCGACTGAAGGCGACGGTCGACCCCAAGGCGGCCGCAGCGATCGTCCGGGAGTCAAAACTGACTCGCGAGTGCGTGCCCACGACGCTCCTGACAAAGCCGGAAGTCTGGGAAGCTCTTCTCGAAGACATGCCTGTCACAGCGATGGTCCGGAACTTGGCGAACATGACCCGTTGCGGTCTGCTGTCGCCGGGATCCCGAGCGACGAAGGCTGTGACCGAGCGACTGGGCAACGAGACGTTGATCCGAAGGGCGCGCTTGCACCCTCTGGCCCTGTTGGTCGCCCATGCGACCTATGCGCAGGGACGGGGGTTCCGCGGTTCAGGCGAGTGGGAGCCGGTGCCTCGGATCGTGGACGCTCTCGACGAGGCGTTCGTGCTCGCCTTCGGTTCGGTGGAGCCGACGGAGAAGCGGTACGTGCTCGGGATCGACGTTTCGGGTTCGATGTCTTCGGCGACCGTCGCGGGATCGAGCCTGAGCGCGTGTGAAGCGGCGACGGCCATGGCCATGGTGACCTTGACCGCCGAACAGTCGTGCCATCCGATGGCGTTCGCCAACGGCTTCAAAAGGTTGCCACTGTCGCCAAAGATGCGTCTTGCCGACGCCTTGAAGCACACGCGGAACGTGAACTTCGGTGGGACCGACTGTGCGCTGCCCATGATCTGGGCTCAAAGGAACAAGGTCGAGGCCGACGTCTTCATCGTTTACACGGACAGCGAGACCTGGTTCGGCAAGGTCCATCCGGTTCAAGCGCTCGAGGACTACCGCCAGAAGACCGGGATCGGCGCGAAACTGATCGTCGTGGGAATGTGCGCGAACCGGTTCACGATCGCCGACCCCCACGATCCGGGCATGTTGGACGTGGTCGGGTTCGACACCGCCGTCCCACAAGCGATGCACGAATTCGCCCTGCAGTGACCGTTCTCAACCTTATGGTCGGGAACGGTCCCCTTCGCCCTCGACCGAGGACTCGTCGCACAGAACGGCTCCTCGTCCATCACCCTACCGTTTGGCTGTCCGAAGTCCTCAGCCGGCACGTGCGGCAGGCACAGATAACCGTCATACCTTTAGAAGGGTCTTCCTATGACACCGTTGCTTGCCGTCTCCTGCCTGATCGTCCCGCCTGTTTCATGGTCCGGTACTCCAAGGTGGGTTCCGGACGACGTTCACGCCGCCCGTGTCAGGACGGTCTTCCACAAGGTCGACGTCACACTGTCCCGGAAGGACGTCACGTACCGGGTGAAAACCTTGTTCAAGTCGACGGGCGATCGACCTCTCAAGGGGCGGATCATCGTGCCGGTGATCGGAGACGGAGGAGACACCGAGTTCTTCAAGACAGGCATCACCGCGACGTGGGGTGGAATTTCGGTCCCGCGACGGGGCCTCTACGCCGATCCGAACGTCGAGTCGCGATGGTCACAGTGGTGGGACTTTCCGGTTTCGTTCCAGTCCGGTGAATGGAAAGCGTTCGAGTCGACTTTGACCCGGCCGTTGCCCAAAGGAGGGCAAGACCTCGTCGAGCGGTTCGTCCGCTTCACCGTGTTCGACCAGGACGAGGCGCTCGAACAGTTCCAGTTCTCGGTCAAGTATCCGAAGGGGTTCGTCTTCCACACCGTCTCGACTTCGCCCAAGGACGGCTGGCAGATCGGTGACCAGGGTGCGTTCTGGAAGCGCGACGGATGGCGCCCGACGGGCGACGTCCGACTCGAGTTCCGCTTCTATCCGAACACGTTCGAGACGATCGGCGGCTAGAAACGACCCTTGCCTGCAGGCCGTCGGTCGGTGCGCCCTTTCCAGACGAGCGTGTAAGGGACGGGCGAGTCGACATCGAGCCTGCCGTCGCGGTAGACGACGCGCAAATCACCCTGTGGGTGAGCAATGTCGGCCTCGAACCATTTGAGCCTTCCCGGTTTCGGTTCGATCCGGGCCTCGACCCAGCCCACAGCCGAGCTTGTGACTCCGGCGACCGTCTGGAGGAACCCGAGCAAGGGATGAGCCGACCACGCGTGACAATCGCTTCGGACCGGGTCTTCCTTTTCGGCGAACGTCGTCAGTCCGTCTTCGATCATCCGTTTCCAGGGCCCGAGTCGAGACATGTAATCGAAGTCCGGTCCGGAGGCGGCCGCCATGGCGAGGTGCTTGTAATAGGAGAAGTACAGGGTCGTCTGAGACGCCTTGGCCTGGGCCAGGGCTTCGGTCGGCCAGGGGTCAGGTCTCCGCCCTTCGGCCGACTGGCAGAGGCGGACGATCGCTTCAAGATGCTCGGACGGCCCCCACTCGCCGCCGCTGGTCGACTTCCGTAAACCGCCCTCCTTCACGAACACGTCGTCGATGTGACGCAACTTCGAACCGGAGTCTCCACTCGTCACGTTTTGTCGGCCGTCGACGGGCGGCATGTTCTTCACCGTCA
This sequence comes from Armatimonadota bacterium, assembly GCA_018268395.1. NCBI lineage: Bacteria > Bacillati > Armatimonadota > Armatimonadota bacterium. Next base: position 381,571 of record JAFDWQ010000009.1, read on the forward strand.
GTGACGTCCAATGGAAGAGGGCTTCCAGCAGTTTCGAGCGCCGTCCGCCTGGAGCGATCCCCATCGGCCAGTCGTCGACCCAATCGGAGAACGGCCAGAACTCAGGGCCGTCCTTGATCCATCGCTCCACGGCCAGCAATGCGGAAGAAGCGACGTCCGCCAAGCGGCGGTCTTGGACAGTGTCGTACAGGCGTTGGTCGCAGACCATTTGGATCCAGAAGAGCGTGAACGGGGGGATCACCTGCGTCACGCGGCTCGGATACCGGCTTTGTGTCAGGCCCTCTGGCAGCAACGACCAAGCGAACTGTTCGACGGCGTTCCTTGGGAGCGCGCGGTCACGGGACAAGAGAGAATGGACCAGGGCCTGGATCCTCGTGTCGCCCGCGTACTGGAGCTGTTCGTAATAGGGACAGTCGAAATACGTCTCGCCGGCGCACCTCATAGCGGTCCGGACACCGACGTCCCAGATTTTCGCGACCCAAGGGTCGTCCGCTCGGAACGAGGATTCCACGCGATAGGGATATCCCGTCTCCCGGACAGAACACTTGGCGAGCCGGACCGGGGCGTCGGATTCGAGCTGCAAGTACCGCCAAGTTCTCCACCAAAGGGTGGACACGCTCGCCTCCGCTCCCGCTTCCGCCGCATGAAGGCCTTGGACGGCCGGCCCACCGTCGCGGGGCGGACGTCCGACGACGAACCTGTCTTGATAACCCAGGATCCGTTTGTCTTTGACCTTGTCGCGGTCCCCTTTGTTGCCGCCCTTGTCGAAGAGCCCCTCTCCGTACGTGACACGGACGCTGGCCCCCTCTGGTCCTTCGAACGAGAGCTCGGGATAGCCGCAGACCAACTCGCCGAAGTCCAACAGTACTTTCTCGCCGCCATGGAGCATCAGTGAGCCGAAGGGATTCCGGTCGTCGGTCGAACGGTCGACGACCATCGGGGGCTTGGTCCGGAGCTCGCAGCGCATCGCGGGGATCGAACGCGGGATCAAGTTCCAAGGCGAATCGCCGGCCCATTCCCCGCGCTCCAAGGCGTGTCCGACGACGTTGGGATCCTTCCAGTCTTGAGCTTCCAGCGCACGAAGGTCGATCGTCTCGCCCGGTCCGATGTCGATGTAGAACGGGCCCACTTCGGAATGGAGCATTTCGAACGCGCGTCCGGCGATCCTTGCGACTTTCCATCCGTCTGGTGTCGAAACACCGTCGCCCTGTAACAGGAACGCCAGTCGGTGCCCCATTTGCGCCATTGGGGCATAACGGCCGTACGACCAGACGACGGCCTCAAGCACGTTCTTGCCGGCCCTGAGCTGCGGGGCCAGATCGTACGTCTCGTAGAACCAGTGCATGCCGTCGCCGCGCTGAGGCCCCTCTCCGACGGCTTCGCCGTTCAAGAGGAGGCGGTACCTCTGGTCGGCGGTCACTTTGACCGCCAGAGACTGCCCCGGCTTCGCTTCGAATTCGCGCCGGAACAGGTAGGCCCCTAAGTCGCCGTCGGGATGTTGCGACCAGCTGATCCAGCGTGCGTTCCAGGAACCCATTCCGGCCAGACGTTACCACCTGGCCGGAAGAGGGCCGCACACGGGCGCCTAAGGAGCGACGACCTTCGTCATGCCGTCGCTGACCAGTCGCCACTGGCCACGCACCGATGTGAAGACCGAACCGACGTCCGACGTGTAAGGATCGAACGGCTCTTGTCCGCCGATGTTCGAGACGACGTTCCCGTCCCAGTGGACGATCGGCCACCGCCTCGAGTCGTTGGGTTGCCCTTGACCGACGTTCATGTCGAGCACGAGCGGGGCATAACCGCCTTGTGTCGCGAAGGTGACCGGATCGCCGGATTCGTCGTCGTGCCGTCCGTCTCGCCCGTAGTCGCTGAACTGACAGCCTTCGACGATGATCCGGCTCGGGCTATGGAAGCCGAGCAGCTCGCCCCGGTAGGTCAAGCCGTTGTCGACGCGCAAGTGGTGCGAGTTCTGACAGGTCACGTTACGAAGCACGAGGCTCCCTCCTGTGCCTTGGTTCTGGAACGGCGTACCCACCAGCAGGAAGCTCCCGACGTGCTCCCAGCGACCGCCGTCGATGTGCATCTTGAAACCTCCGTCGAACCAGTAACCCAGTCCGACGTAGGAGCCGCCGCAGCTTCGGAACATGCTTCCCGAACCGCCGGCCGGGAACGTGACGTCCCGTCCGTCCACCGTGGTCGAGTGTCCAAAGGCCTTGAAACCGACGGCCAAGCCGTTGACGCTACAGTCTGTAAACGTCTCGGCGAGGTTGTTCGTCCCGACAAGGGCGAACCCCGTGTGCCCGCTGGACACGGCAAGGGTCGTCTTCTGTCGTGCGGTCATCCCGGCCCCTTGGACGGCGCTGTTCGAGACTTCGCAATGGTCGAACTTGTTGACGGAGAAGTCCGCGCCCGCCGCTCCAGGCGCTTCGGCCCCGATCAGGAAGCCGGTCCCGGTCGTCGTGTTCCCTGCGAACTCGACCCGGCACTTCACGAACGAGTTCCAGGACGAAGAGAACGCGTTCGGACGGCTGTCGACCATAAAGCCGACCATGTTCTTGGCAGCCTGCGCCTGGGACATCGCGTCACCGGCGATGCGGATCCCGATGTTCTCGAACCGGCACCGTTTCACGCCCCAGGTCCGGAAAGCGGCCCGCGACCCGCGGAAGGGCCCCAGCGGCGACCGTCGGTATTCGATCAGGCTCGCCTTGGCGTCACCGACGAGGGCGATGTCGACCTGGTCGAAGTTCGGCATGCCCGCACCGCTCCCGTTGATCTGGACGGTATCGGTCAAGACCCACGGACGCCCCTTCCAAGTCAACCGAATGGTGCAACTGTTCTGTCGCGTCCCTTGCCAGACGCCGGACCGGGTGAGCGCGTAATTGACGGTCTGTTGGATGTTGTACGTGTCGTCGACACCGGTGAAGTTCGGATAAAGGACCGACGGATCGCCGGGGTCGACGGTGAACGGGTCTGCGGCGCGGGCCGCCACGGTACAAGTCAGACAGGCTAAGGCCGTCATGGCCAAAGAGATGTTTCGCATGAGCTTTCCTGAAAGATGCCGTCCCAACTCGGACGGACCGCCGTATTGTAACGCGAATCCCCGCAAAAACGACAGGTTTTCGTGCCGATTGTGCTTTTGCTGACTGCCGCACGCAGGCGCGGGCCGTCAGCGCGCACCGACGAGCCGGTAGAAAAAGTAGGCTGACATGGCGAGCCCGTAGACGACGACGACCGTGCGGAGCTTGTCCGATGCGACCTTTTGGGACACACGGGCGGCGACATATCCGCCTGCGACCGCACCTGCCATAAGGGCGAGGCACGGGCCAAGGAGGACGAGCCCCTTAGCAAGGAACCAACCCATCGCGACCACATTGATGACCACCGCCAAGGTGTTTTTCAAGGCGTTGAGGTCATGGATGTCTCCTTCGACGAACAGCGCCATGGCGGCGAGCATCATGATGCCCATCCCTGCCCCGAAGTAGCCTCCGTAGACGCTGATCAGGAACTGAAGGACGGCCCCGGTCCAGCGCGACGTCCGACCGTGCGGACCGGTCAACCACGCCTTGACCTTCGGTTGGAACGCCAAGATCAGTGTGGCGAGCAGGATCAAGACCGGGATCAGGACGCGGAAGGTCGAGGACGGCGTGACGATCATCAGCCAAGCACCCGCGGTGGCACCGATCACGGTCGCCGGGACTAAGACAGGATAGTGGTGCTTGGTCGCGGCGAACTTGTCCTTGAACCCGACGGCGCTAGACAGCGACCCCGGCCACAGGGCCATCGAGTTCGTCGCGTTGGCGGCTTGCTCCGCGACCCCCAGTCCGATCAACGCCGGAAACGACACGAGCGTGCCGCCCCCTGCGAAGGCGTTGACGCTCGATGCGACAAAGCCCGCCACGACAAGGACCGCCCAGCCAAGGGGCGTATCGTAGGCGGGAGGCATCTGGCGGGTTTACCCCCAGACCCGACCCGGCGTCCGGCGGCTACTTAGCCCGGTCGAGCATCTGGACGATCTCACGGTTGTTCCGGCCGACAGCGATGTCGCGGGCCGTTCCGTATCGGCACCGCGCGTTCTTTTTCGCTCCATGGCTGAGGAGCCACGTCACGCATTTGAGCTTTCCCGCGTTCACCGCCATATGCAAGGGAGTCGTCTTGTCGGCTCCTGTCACGTTCACGTCGCCGCCATAGCGGGACATCAGGGCCAGGCAGTCGGGAGTCTCCAACTCGGCGGCCATGTGCATCGGCGTGTTCCCCTGCTTGTTCGGCAAGTTCGGCTTCGAACCGGACTCGAGGAGGAGTCCGACCACGTCGGGGCGGTTCGCGGAAACGGCCCGGTACAGGGTCGTCCAGTTCGTTGTGACCTTGTTCGGGTCCAACCCTTCGCTCAGCAGGTAGCGGCAAAGTTGCAGCCCTCCCGACTTCACGGCGAAGTCCAACGTCGTTCTTCCGCCTCGAGTCGGGATTTTGAGGTCAGCGCCGTGGTCCTTCAGCATCTGGACCGCCTTAAGAGCTTTGTTCGGATCAAGTTCGCTTCGCCCAGCGGTGACGCTGGCGGGCGTCAAGCCCCACTGCGTCTTCGCGTCGACGTCGGCACCGTTCGCCAAAAGGAATTCGAGAAACCGCTCGTCGCCCGACAACGCCGCATAATGCACGGCTTGATGGCCCGACTCGGTCGTCGAGGTCGCAAGTGCCGGTTTGGCTTTGACCGCTCGGTAAGCCTCCTCGTACCGCTCGGCCCTCAGCGCCGCGACGATGTTCTCAGGATCAGAGAAATCAAGGGTGTCCGCCCGCTCTGTCGAGGCGACGTCGTACCAATAACCCGTGTTCCGGCGCAAAACCTCTTCCGGAACGGAGACCCGGCCCGTGGCCTTGAAGAACGAGCGGGGTTGGCTGCTGTGCCAGATCTCGCCCGTATCCTGATCGACGAACGAGTCGAGGGCGACGTCCTGTTGAAAGATCACTTGCCGACCCTCGGTCAGCTTCATCACGACCGTCATCGACGTCAACCTTTCCCGCGACTGGTTTTCGATCGAGACGCCGGCCGTGCACCACCTGTGTCCCGGTTCGCTGGTCGTCGATGAAGGTTCGAACGTCCGACTCCAGATCGAGACCCCGTAGGGTGCGCCCGGCTCGACCTTTCGCCCGGCGACCGGTGCCGGCCCTGACTGACAGCCTCCCAGGATCAGTCCCAAGGCACACGCCCCAGCGGCGACGGACAGTGCGGCCCGTTTCATCCGATCGAGGTTACCTAGTGGGTCGGGCGCGACCAGTCGCGTTTTCACACTTGGAACGCTTTGATCGTTCCAGGCCCGGAGTGGCGCCCCGGAGAGGACTCGAACCTCCGACAAACGGCTTAGAAGGCCGCTGCTCTATCCACTGAGCTACCGGGGCGGAAGAAGGCAGTGTACCGTTGCCCGGTGGGAGCGGTTCAGGCGTCCTTCGAGCCGCCACGGCCACCTTTAAAGAGCGCCGAAGTCATCAAGAAACCGATCGCGGAAAGGCCTGCGATCCCCATAGGAGCGGCGAGCGGCCGCCGGATCGACGTGGGGATCGGATTGCCGCGGACGTCCTTTTCATCCGAGTACACGGTCTTATCCGGGAACACGAACTTCTCGAACTTGCTGACGTCTACGTTGCCGTCGTCCTTGCGGACGTGCATGTAGAGTCCGAACACGCCGACGGCCAAACCTAACGCGAACACGGCGTTGACGAACTTGCGGAAACCTCTCTTCGCTCCCATGGCCGCCAACGAAGCCAACGCGGCGAGGGCCGAAAAGTAGACCGGGATCCACGCTTGCCAAGCTTCGTGGACGGCTTCACGGTGCTCGTACCGCACTTCGACGACAAGGGTCGCGAAGCCGCCGAACAGCACGAACAGCACCAGTTTGTCCCGTGTGGACATTCACGGATTCTGACGTACGGGGCGGCCATGAAGGGTCAGGACCGATACTTCCGGCGTACAGAAGAGCCGGGCGGGGGGGCCCGTCGTCCCTATCCCGCGCGACACGTAAAGCGGAACAGGCGCGTGCGGATAGAACCCGCGCAGGTATTTTCGCCCCAGGTGGGACGTGGCCGGGGCCCAACCCCAAGGCGTCGTGAACTGACCTCCGTGAGAGTGCCCGCTGATCATGAGTTCCGGACCGAAGGGCAGGACGTCGACCATGTCGGGCTCGTGCCAGACGACGACGATCGGATCGTCAGGGTCGCTCTTAAGGATCGCGTCGTAGGGGTCTGCCGTCCCCGCGATCTCGGAGTCGACGCCGACCCAGTTGATCCCGTCCAACCGGAACACGTCGTTGAACAGCATCTTGACCCCCAATCGGTCGAAGACGGGCACGAGCCAGCGGGCGTCGCCGGCCGCGTAATCATGGTTGCCCGCCACCGCCACCGCCCGACCGTGCATCATTTTGAGCCCGGCGAACGCGGTCTCGACGAGTTCGAGCACGTCCCGCTTCCAGTAAGCTATCGAGTCTCCCGGGATCACGACCATGTCCGGCTCCTCCATCAACGCGTACTCGACGGCCTTTTGGGTCAAGAGGACGGAACGGTGGTCACGGACGTGGGCGTCGGCCAGGACCGCGACCTTATAGCCGTCGAGCGGAGCAGGCCAGCGAGGGACGATCAACCTGCGCCGCTCGACGCGGAGCTTGTCCGTTTCGAAGAGGGCTCCATAAAGGAGCGCTCCCGCCCCCATGGCGGCAGCGCACCAAAGAATCCTGTCGAGCCGCATGCGGCCCGAGTCTACACGCGACTTAGCGCAAGGCTCCGGACGACAGCGTCAAGGCCATGACGGCGCGATCCCGGATCACATTGGCCTGGGCGCGCATGTCCACGAGCACGGTCAGCTCGGACGACGTCGGCCCGGCAACGGTCTTCGCAAAGTCGATCGGGCCCATCAGCGATCCGACCTTGGACGTGTCGTCGAGGCCGAGGAAGTGTCCGACCTCGTGCATGGTCGCTTGCTTGAGGGACGCCGGAGAAAGCGTCGTCCCGAGCGGCGAGCAGAGCGCGACTTCGACGCTTCCGGTCGCCCGATAGGTGAAGACGCCCCCCGTCCACTCGCGGACGCCTCTGGTGCAAGTCGCCGTTCCCACGACGTCACGACCTGCCATCGCGACGGTCGGACGGAACGAGATCGTCAGATCGGCCCGCGACAGGGACGCAGGGACGAACCGGACTTGACCGCCCAGCGCCTGTTCCCAATCTTCAAGGGCCGACCAGGCGATACCGTTGACGTCGCCCGTCACGGACACCCCGATGTCGCGCGACAGGAGCGTTAAGTCCGCGTAAGCCTGGGCTTCGGCGTGCCGCCCGGACTCGAGGCACGCTTCGGCACGTTCGAGCTGCCGGCTCACCGACGGCAACAGCCGCCCGATGTCGGCCCGGGCCGTGGCGGAGCCGGCGACGCAGATCACGACAGCAATCAAAGGAAGAGATTTGACAGTCATTCAACCACCCTCTATCAAAAGAGATCGGCAAAAGAACAGGCAATACTATACGGCAAATTTTCCACAAGCACGCTTAACAGGCCGACCGGCCGAACAGACCCCCGTATTTTCTTGGGCTAGAATCGCTTTCGGTGAGCCATAAGGTCAGAATCGGGGTTATTGGTTGCGGCAGCTTCGCCCGATACCATTTTCGACAGTTCCAGAGCGTCAAAGAGGCCGAAATCACGGCCCTGTGCGACATCGTCGGTTCACAGTTCGATGTGGCCCGGGAGGCCTTCCCAGAACTGCGTGGCGTCCCCACTTATGACGACACGGGCCAAATGCTGGCGGCAGGCGGGTTCGACGCCGTCCTCGTCAGCACCCCCCACACCCTTCACCGTGACCAGGCTGTGGCTTGTCTGGATGCCGGATACCATGTCCTTGTCGACAAGCCTCTGGCGACGACGGCCGCCGACTGCCGAGACCTGATCGCAGCGCGGGACCGGAACGGCAAAGTGGCCGCCGTTTCCTATCAACGGCACGGTCTGGCCACGTTCCGCTACCTTCGAGAGGAGATCGCGTCCGGACGACACGGTCGGATCCTCGGATTGAACTCCCACCTCACCCAGCAATGGCTCCAGTTCACGGGCGGTACGTGGCGCCAGGCCCCTGCGCTTTCGGGCGGCGGCATGATCGGGGACAGCGGCTCGCACATGGTGGACGTCCTGTTGTGGGCCACGGGGCTCAAAGCGTCGCGGGTGTCGTCGATGATGGACTTCCGCGGTACCCCCGTAGACATCGATTCCGTGACCTCGATCGCGTTCGAAGGCGGAGCGTACGGAACGCTCACGGTGATCGGCGACGCCTGCCTGTGGCACGAGCGCCATCATGTTTGGCTCGAAAGATCGGCCTTTGTCCTGGAAGAGCAGGATCTGCTGATCATCGACGAGCAGGGCCGCCACGTGCGTGTTTCGCATTGGCCGGCCGACCTCTCTCCCGAACAGAACTTCGTCGATGCGGTCCTTCGTGGAGTCGAGGTTCTTGCTCCGTTCGAGTACGGATTGCGGACCATCGAACTCACTGAAGCAGCCTGGAAGTCGGCGGCCCAAGGCGGGACACCCGTTTCGGTGGCGTCGCTCTAAGCCGGCGATGGCCTTACGTATCGGGATCATCGGCTGCGGCGACTACTCGCGGCACCACATCGGGCTCGTCCGCGACCTTCCCGGCGCTGAAGTCGTCGCCCTTTGCAGCCCACGCCACCAGGCCATAGCCGACACGGTCGCCGAATACCCCCACTTAGGAGGGCTTCCCGTCTACCAAGACCACGGCGCCCTCCTCGACGACCCGACGGTCGACGCGGTCATCGTCTGTTCCCCTCACTGCTTCCACGCGCCTCAAGTGCTGGACGCCATCGCGGCAGGCAAGCACGTCCTCGTCGAAAAGCCGCTCGCCCTCTCCGTCTCCGATGCCCGCAGCGCCATCGCCGCCCGTGACCGCGCCGGCGTCGTCGGCGCCGTCGCCTACCAGAGGCACGGAACGGGGCGTTTCCAGTTTGCGCGCGAAGCCGTGCTGTCTTGCCGATACGGCCGTGTGCTCGGCGTGAACGCTCACCTCGCCCGCCCGTGGCACCAGCTGTGTGCCGGCACATGGCGCCACCGTCTCGACGTCAGCGGAGGAGGACAAATCAACGACGGCGGCTCTCACCTTATCGATGCGGTGCTTTGGGTCACCGGCCTGCAGGCACGACGGGTCTCTGCCTTCATGGACCACCGGGGCACCGAAGTCGACATCGACTCGGTCGTCAACGTCGAGTTCGAGGGCGGTGCGCTCGGGACCTTGACCGTCATCGGCGACTCTTGCGCCTGGCACGAACGTCACCACGTCTGGCTCGAACACGCTGCCGTGGTGATCGAGACCGACCGCGTGACGCTTCATGACCCGTCCGGACAGGTCACGCAAGTGGACGGTTTCCCCCCGCCCGTCACGCCTGTGGCGAACTTCGTTGACGCGGTGCTCCGTGGTTCAGAGGTCTTGGCACCGTTCGAGTGCGGCCTTCACACCATCGGGCTCACCGAAGCGGCATGGCGGTCGGCCAAGGCCGGTGGAGCGGCCGTCGACGTGACCAGAATGGTGCGATGAGGGATGAATGACGGACGAAGGTGCCAGTCTTGGCCGCTCCTGCACCGATGAATCCCCGGGCCGCCGAGGCAAGTCCGTCCGGGTCGAGACGACCGCTGTCAAAAGACGCTTGGTCCGTCTTGAGCGGTCTGGGACGTTGAGCGCCCAAGCACCCGTTCCAGCATGTCCAAGTCGACGGGCTTCGTGAGATGGCCGTCGAAACCCGCGTCCACGGCCCGACGCTTATCGTCTTCCGAACCCCAGCCGGTCAAGGCGATCAAGCGGACGTCCCGGAGTCCGTCCTGTTCCCTTATCCGCCGCGCTACTTCGAATCCGTCCATGTCAGGAAGTCCGATGTCGCACAAAACGGCATCCGGCCGGAACTTCTGGCCGATCGCGAACGCGGTGCGTCCGTCCGGAGCGATCTCGGCCGTCCGTCCCGAGTGCCGCAACAAGGCGCAAAGCATCTGGGCGACGTCGGCGTTGTCCTCGATGATCAGGATCCTTTCCATGGCCGGTCCGGTCGGCGAAGCGTCGACCCCCGTCAGGATATCGGGCTCCAGGACGGGGAGGGATACCGACAATGGAAGTCGGATGGTGAAGGCGCTCCCTTTGCCGGGGCCTTCGCTTTGGGCCGAGACCGATCCGCCGTGCATCCCGACGAGCCGGCGGACGAGAGACAGTCCGATGCCCAATCCTCCCTCGGCCCGATCGCGGCTCGACCGGACCTGGGCGTACATGTCCCACAGCGTCTCGAGTTGGTCCGGCCGGATTCCGATGCCGTTATCGGTCACGACGATCTCGGCACGGTCGTCGGCCACAAAGACCGAGACCTCGAGTGTGCCGCCTGGATCCGTGTACTTGGCGGCATTGTTGAGCAGGTTGGCGACGATTTGGACGAGGCGGGTCTCGTCGCCTTCGACGTCGACGGCCACACCGGGGACGTGGACGACGACGGTATGAGAGCGCGATTCCACGAGAGGGCGCACGGCTTCGACAGCCGACTGGACGACCGTCCTGAGGTCGACCCGCTTCACCCTGAGGGTGATGTTTCCGGTCTGCAGGCGGGCGATGTCGAGAAGGTCGTCGACGAGCCGGACCAGGTGCCCGAGTTGCCGGCCCATGACGCGGCGCGCTTCGTCCGTGATCGCGGGATCGCGGGTCATTTCGAGAAGGTCGAGGCCGCTGCGGATCGGAGCGAGAGGGTTACGCAGTTCGTGGGCCAGCGTCGCAAGGAACTCGTCCTTCCGGAGGTCAGCTTCCTTGAGCGCCATTTCAGCGAGCTTCCGGTCCGTGATGTCAAGGTTCAATCCGCTGACCTGAAGCGGACCGCCGTCTTCGCTTCGCTCGATCTTGCCCAACCCTAGCAACCACCTGAACGTGCCGTCACTCCGGACGACGCGGTACTCGCCGTGCAGTTCGTCCGAACGCCCCTCGACCAAATCGTCGACAGCTGCCTGCATCCTGGGGAGATCGTCCGGATGGACTCTCGACGTCCAGTCCGAATAGTCCAAGTCTCGACCGACCGGGCCTATATCAAGGAGCCGGTAGTTCTCTTCCGACCAAGAGAGTCGGCCGGTCGGGACGTCCCAATGCCAACTTCCGGCCATTGCGGCCCGAAGCGAGTACGCCAATCGGTTCTCGCTTTCGCGCAGCGCTGCCGTACGCTCCTCCACACGCGCTTCAAGGTCGAGGTTGGCAGCGGCGACCCGGTCCAGGGCCTGCTGACGCTGGGTCGAGACCGACGCGACGATCAGCGCCGACACGGCGGAGATACCGAGGAACGCTTGCAGCAGCACGACGTGGCTCTGGAGGACGTTGGCTCCTTCGACGATCTGCCCTTGGCCGCTTGCCGTCATCACGGCCGTCACGAGCGTCACAAGCGACAAGCCGATCGCCGCGCCTTTGAGTCGGAACCTGGCCGCAGCCCATAGGACCGGCGGCAACGCCGCGTACATGGTCGGTAAAGAGCCACCGATGGCCAGGGCCGTCGCGAACACGATCAGGGCAAAGGTCGCGACCGCTTCAAAAACCCGCCAGGCTTTGAGCCTTCCCCGTTGGCTCCAAACCTGGAGCAGGACGACGGTCAAGGGGGCGGACACCAAGAGTCCTGTCGCGTCACCGAGCCAGACCAGCGGCCAAGCGGTCCCGAACGCGTGTCGGCCGCGCAGCGCGTCCGTCGTCGCGATCACCGTCGCCCCGACGATCGGTGCCGCTCCCGCGCCCAGGACGACGAGCGCCGCGACTTCTTCGAGCGAAGCGAGTTGAAAAGTCTGTCGGACGACCTTTCGGACGAGCCATGCTGCGGTCAGGGCCTCGAGCGTGTTCGCGACAAAGTACACCAACGCGAATCCGACGGGGTTGTGGAACCAAACGGCGTTGCACGTCAGTTCGGCCAAGCATCCCGCACCGACGAACCACGCCCACTCGGACGGGGGCTTTCGGAGCAACGTCGCGACGAAGATCCCGGCCGGCGGCCAAAACGTGATCGCGACACCGGGAACGATCGCAAGGCCTTGACCAAGGCCGCCCGCAAGGACGTAGGCAGCGCAAAACAGGACGAGGTGGCTGTACGGCGGTGCCGAGCCCATCGTCCTGTTCCAGCCGCGTGTCCGTGTCGTGAAGTTCACCGGTCGCACCGCACCGACAATCGGCGGAACCATGGGGTCGCGCCAGCTCTGTGCGGTCGTGCCATCAAGATAACCCGAGCTTCGCCGTCTGAAGCCTTCGAGGTCATGCCTATGGCGAATTCATACTGTTTTCTTACGGGAGGCGTCAAAGCGGCCAATCACTGGCGCGTCGCCATGAAGGAGTAGGTCACGCCGCCTTGTTGAGCGTAACCGAAGATGCTGCTGTCGTTAATGATCTGAAGGAGCTTGATGCTAGTCAGGCCGAGTTCATCGGCATCGCTGACGTCACGAAAGTCGTACGCTTGGAATGCGTCCCACACAGCAGGTATCTCGGGATTGTTGTATTTCTTGATGCGTCCCACCGCTTGCTCTGAATCGTTTAACGATACGACGAAGATCTGGTCGTTTCCAGCGATAGTCGGGTATTTCTGGAAGTCGCCTGGTTTGCGCCACACATAGGAATTCCAAGGCGAGTCACTGAACTCGCCGAAGTCCACTTGCACGGCGACCTTCCCTGCCGGACTCACCCAAATCCCGGAGTGAGACTCGCCTCCGACCCTCATGTCCTTCGTGAGATCGAAGGCCGTGCCCCCTAGAAAGACCACCGCCCAATCGTGATAGCTGCTCAAGTACGACTGTGACCGTCCTGCGGCTTGGCCGAAATCGTTCGCGTGACGAATTCCGCTGCCTCCACCCTGAGTATCGTAGTAGCCGATTCGCGTCCAACTCCAGTCCGGAAAGATCAAGGACAGGCCCTCTACGATTCCATAGTAGCTTCCATCGGGGAGCTTTCCATAGACGTACCCTGCGTCGTGTCCGTTCGGCCTGCCGACGACATACCGCGCATAGTGGTGGACCGACGATGGACTCGCTCTCCACGAGAGGATTTCTCCCGTTTCGTCCGAAGTGCCGATCACCTCGCCGTTCTCACGAAGTTTGCTCGGACCGTCGCCGTCCTGAATGGCGAGCTTCCACGTCTTTCCGTTCCTGTAAACCCAAAAGGCGTCTTGTCCTGAGAGGCTTTGTCGGAGAAGGACCGACCTTGTTTCGTTTGCTTGAAGAACGATGTACGGAAGCGGGGTGATCTTATAGACCGGAGCGCTCGCGATCGTGAAAAGTGCGGCCACGGAAGCCAACATGCCCTTCAGTATAAGCCACTCGGCGTCCTCTTGTCGTTAAGCGCCCGCCGCCGCACCGAGTTCCTCTGAAATCTTCCGAGCGCGCTCTTCCTGGTTCAGAGCGTCGATCATGTCTTGGATGTCGCCGTCCATGAACACGGCGATGTTGTGCATGTCTTTGCCGATCCGGTGGTCGGTGACGCGGCTCTGGGGGAAGTGGTACGTCCGGATCTTCTCGCTCCGGTCGCCGGAACCGATCTGGCCACGGCGCAGTTCGCCTCGCTCCTTCGCGAGCCGTTCCTGTTCGGCTTCGTAGAGCTTCGTACGCAAGACCTGCATCGCGCGCAACTTGTTCTGCTGCTGGCTCCGCTCGTCCTGGCAGGTCACCACGATCCCGCTCGGCCGGTGGATGATCCTGATCGCTGTCTCGTTCTTCTGCATGTGCTGCCCGCCCGCGCTCGAACTGCGGAACGTGCTGACCTCGAGGTCTTTCTCGTTCACGTCGATGTCGGCCTCTTCGGCTTCAGGCAGGACCGCGACCGTGACGGTGGACGTGTGGGTGCGGCCTTGGCTCTCCGTCGCAGGGACGCGCTGGACCCGGTGGACGCCGCTCTCGTGCTTCAGTTGGCTGTAAGCGCCCGCCGCGTCGATCTCGAAGACGACCCTGCTCACTCCGCCGATGCCGCTCTCTTCATGGTCGATGACCTCATACTTCCACTTGCGACGCTCGGCGTAACGGGCGTACATCCTAAAGAGCTCGTTCGCGAAGAGGCCGGCTTCATCGCCGCCTGCCGCCGGTCGGATCTCGATGATGACGCTCTTCTCGTCGTTCGGGTCTTTCGGAAGGAGCATGACCTTGAGCTCGTCTTCCAGCCGGACGACCTTGGCTTTCAACGGGTCGAGCTCAGCTTGGGCGAGTTCGCGCATTTCCGGGTCGGAAAGAAGCGTCTCGGCGTCTTCAAGTTCTTGCAGGGTCTTGCGGTAATCCCGGATGACCCCGACGAGGTCTTGGATCTCGGCTCGGGCCTTGCCCAGGCGTTGAAGTTCTTTCGGGTTCGAGACGACGCCAGGGTCTTGAAGCTGCGCCTCGATCTCCTCGAACCGTCGTTCGATTTCGGCGAGCTTTTCGAGCATCGGGCCTGATTTTACCGGGGCGGACCAGGCCTCCCCGGACTCAATTGGTCTGATACGACTCTATGGCCAGCCCTACGATCCAGCCGAACCCGGCCGTAAGCGCACCGAGAGTGAACCAAGAGAAGGCTAGGTTTTCGACGACGTTCGCGAGGAGATCGCTTCGATAGGGTTCCGGCAGCCGTCCGCCCCTTGCGGGGTCTTTCCAGGCCACAAACGTCGCGATCACGACCGCCACCATCGAAAGGACGAACGCCGTCAACGCCGAGCGTGTCGGCCAGGGGCGCTCCTGCCACAGCCTTCGCAAATCAAGCGTCCTTGGCAGGAGGGTCGGACTTCGGGCTCAAAGCTTTCGCTAGCTGGGGTATGGCTCCGAGCGCTTGTGTCAGCTCGACCGGGACGGCGAGGACGATCGTGTTCGATGGAGACACGCCGAGGCTGTCCAGCGACTGGAGCGTCCTCAATTGGAGAGCGCCGGGGGACTGGGCCATCATCTGTGCCGCGGCCGCCAAGTTTTCGGCCGCCTCACGGTCTCCTTCTGCCTTCGTGATCGTCGCCCTCTTTTCACGTTCGGCCGACGCTTGCCGGGCCATGACGCGCTTGAGGTCCTCCGGTAACTCGATGTCCTGGATGCGGATCGCGGCCACGTCGAGCCCCCAGCCCGAGATTTCGGTCTCGACCATGGTCTGGACCTTCTGACCGAGAAGTTCGCGGTCGGCAAGGATCTGGTCCAAGGTCATGCTGCCGACCACGTCCCGCAGGGCGGTCTGCGCGTACTCCAAGACGGCGCGGGTGTAGTTCTGGACGCGGACGACCGCTGCGGAAGGGTCGTCGACCCGCATGAAGATGACGCCGTCGATCCGCACGGGAACGTTGTCTTTGGTGATCGCCTGGCGGTGCGGAATGTCGATCGTCTGGATGCGGGTGTCGACCGTCCGGACGGCGTCGACGAACGGCAAGACGAGGAAGACCCCTGGACCCTTCACCGCGGCCAGTCGTCCCAGCCGGAAGACGAGAGCCTTCTCCCACTGTGCAGCGATCCGGGTCATGTAGGCGAGAAGTCCGCCCACGACGGCCGAACTCAGAAAACCGATGATGCCGCCGACCGTGGCGATCTGCGGACCGAAGACACCAAAGCCGATACACGACGCGCCGATGAAGATCAGCGGTTGAAGGGCGTTGGCGAAGCCTTTGGCCGGCGGACTCGGCCTGACATAGGCGGTCAGTGACCGCTGCTCGGTGAATCCGGGAACGATTTCGTTCGCCATTTCACCCATATTACGTGGAACGTGCCTTTCGGGATGCGGGCCGCCAGGCGGCGGCCAGGGACGACACAACGGCAACAAGTCCGAAGAGGGACCATCCCGCCGCCCAAACGATGCTCGGGACCCCTGTCACGTTCTGAAGGAGCAGGGCGTCGTTCTCGACCATCGGCACGGTCGTCAGGCGCAGAAGGACCAGAAGGGCTTCGAGGCTCGTCAATGCCATTTGGACGCCCAAGAACCCTGCCGCGAACATCGCGGCTTCCCGCTTCAACTTCGCGGCGGCCACGCCGAAGACGGCCGTCCAGAACGCCCCGCTGACAAGGCCGACGATGTCGCCTCGGACGAAGAGGAGAAGGCTGAGGGCCATGAACACGCACCCGGCCCAGAGGACGCCCTTGGCCGCCTTTTCGCTCCGGGCCCCGCCCACGAGCACACCGCCCACGACCGCCGCGCCGACATAGCCGGCCGAAGCCGTCAGCAGGATCGAACCACCTGATACCGGCGTGACCCCGTTCCCGCCCGAGAACACGAGAATGTGCTCGACCCGTCCTCCCGTCGCCAGAGCCATCAGCGCGTGGCACAACTCGTGGACGTGGGTGTTCAGGTAGATCAGCGGTAAGGCGACGAACCTGAACGCGGGCACGGCCCAAAGGAGTACCGAGGCGGCCCCTGCGGCAAGGAGCGTTTTCTGATCGGTCCGTAGCGCCATCTCTTCCTCGTTCCTACGCGGAAGGTCGTCGGGCGATGCGCTTCACCGGACGACCGGCCCCAGTTTCTTGCGGCATTCAGGGCAGAACTTGCCCGTCGACGTGTCCACGGTCTCGATCGATCCCCCCGCGTCGCTCATCAGGCACCGTGGCGTCTTGCAATGGGGCAGGCCGAACGTGTGGCCGACCTCATGGACGACGACGTCTGCAAGACGGTCGACCGGAGACTTCGGCCCTGGGGAAGTCAACCGGAAGGTGGACACGACGCAACTCCCGCCGTCTAAGGCGCCAAGACCGAATACGCCCCAGTCGTAACGACCTCGCGCGGTCGTCGAAATGTCTTGGTTCGTGATCCCGACCACTTTGACGTCTTTCGGATAACCCAGCGTCTGAAGATACGGGATCAGTTTGTCCGCCCGGAACCTCTCGCGGGGTTCATAGTAAGCCGCCCTCGGGAGGCCGGTCGCCGCACCCGTTTCCACCTTAAGGTTAAAGCTGTCCCTCAGGGCACTGACGGTCGCCTTCACGGCATTGTCGGGGACGTCGCCGAGCGGGACGACGACCAGCCGTCGGACGTCGGCATTCCGGAGTCGCGACGTCGTACGGGGACCATCGGCGCGGCAACCGGCTAAAGCCGCCGCGAGCACGGCGGGAGCGATCGCGAACCGGCACCGTTTCAAGGGATCACGTAGAACGTCACGCGGCTCGCCCGTCCGGCACCTTTGAACACGGTATGACCGGCCTTCACGAGCTTGGTCGCCTTCCAATCGGGTTCGCCCGTGCCCGGATTCCGCGCGAACTTCGGGAAGAACTCGCTGAAGACGAGTACGCCGAGCCTGTGCCCCTTAGCGAACTCGTGACAGAACAGCCAAGGTTTGACACTGATCCGGTACGTCTGTCCGGGTCTGATCGGAGCGAGCTTGCCGTCCCGATAGGTCGCCCGCATCGTCCCCGGAAGTTCGATGAAACGGCACTCGCCGTTGGGTGCAAAGTCGACGACCCAAGCGTGGAACGTCGCGTCCTTCGCCGTCGTTTTGAACTCCACGTCGACCGTCACAGGACCTCCGATCTTCGTCGGAGAGGGGAACGGCGACGACTTGTAGACCAGGACGCCGTCGCCCCATTTGTCGACCGGCAGTCTGGTCGTAGCTCCGTCCGACGAGACGGCCAGTTCCGACGCGGGGACGTCGGACTTGTTCGGATCGTAGACATAGGCGTCCTTGCCCGGGTTTTCCGGGACGCGGACGAGCGTTCCCGCGCTCTTCGTCCCGTTGGCCTTGCCGCCGCCGAAGGCGAGCGTCGTCTTCACGGCCCCGGCCGGGGGCCAGTCCTTGGTCGTGAGCCACGTGTTGGATCCGGAAACGAACATTCGGACCCGTGGTTGCCGTTCGAAGTGCACGGCCTGGTCTTTCAGGTACGTGTCGAAAAACCGCAGATAGACCGAGTCCATTTCCAGCACCGAACCCGGCCCGTAGTCCACGTCGCCGAACTGGGTCTTCGCGTTGAAGCCGTGTTCCCAAGGCCCGAAGACCATCCACTGATCCCCTCCTGAGGCCCTTTGGAGCTGCCAATGGACCATCGTTCCGACGCCGTCCCCGTCCCACGTCCCACTGACGTGCAGCACAGGGATCTTGACGCCGGCAACGTCCTCCTGAGTGTACGGCCCCGGCCACTTGTCCCGTGCGTCGCGCCGGACCCACGAATCGAAGAACGGCACGTCTCGTCCGAAGAACTTGTCGTCGACCTTCGTGATCGGGAGGGCCTTCAGGCTGTCGGCGTTCTTCATGGGCTCGAACGCGCCCGCGACTCCGGCCGAGCGGTCGATCACGACGCGCGTCCACCACACGTTTCCGAGGAGCATGAACGCCCCGTTGTCCCACGGAATGTTGCTCATCGGATCCGGAGGGCTGACCTGAGGAACGATGCACTTGAGCGCCGGGTGCTTGCTCGCGGCCGCGGCCCATTGGACCGAGCCGAGGTACGAGCCCCCGATCATGCCGACCTTCCCGTCGCTCCAAGGTTGCTTCGAGATCCAGTCGAGCGTATCGAATCCGTCCTCCTTCTCGCGGACGAACGGGTCCCAGTCGCCATCGCTCCCCCCACGGCCCCGTACGTCTTCGACGACGACCGCGTAGCCCCGGGTCGCCAACCACGCGTACGACGCCAGGGACTGCGCCCGCCCGTAAGGCGTCCGCACCAGCACGGTCGGGACCTTCCCTTCGCCGGCGGGGCGTTCGATGTCCGACATCAGGTGGACGCCGTCGCGGGTCTTGTGCCGGACCCGCGTCTCCCTCACCGTGAGATGGACCGGTCGGCTCAATTCGGGGTACAGGCTGAGAGGGTCGACGAACACGCCCTCAAAACCGGACAGGACGAACTGGGCGTTCTGAGACGGAATGTTCATGCCGAGTGTCCTGCCGGATGCATCGAAGGCCAGTTCGATCGCCACGCCTGCGAAGCTCCCCTTGAGGAACGTCACCACCGCCGCACCGGACTTCAGGGACACCGTCTGTGACCGGTCGGAGAACTCAGGCTTAAGGAACGTGAACGATCCGATGTTGAAGACTTGGAGGGCCTTCTTGTCCTTGGCCTCTTGATAGGCCTTGAGGATCGATCCGAAGAGCTGCGGATGGTAGCTGGCGAAGACGGCCTTCGGCTGTTCCGTATAAGGGACGTCCTTGGCCGTTTGCTTGTCCCCGACCCAGCCGTTGATCTTGCCGTCTTTCCAGACGGCCCTGCCCTTTTGCTTCCCTATCGATTCCTCGATCGTGCATTCGGCGAGGAGCCCGTTCTTGGTCCGTCCGGTCAGGCTCGAGTCGATCGTCATTCCACTGACGCTGATCTTCGTGACCGAGACGAACGAGCCGTCCGGCTTCGACTCGTACGAGTTCGACCCGATCGGTTTGCCTCCCAAGAGGACGTCCGTCTTCACGGTTTCGGCGCGGACCATGACGACTAAGCACACGAGTCCGATGGCGAATGCGGCCAGGCGCATACGGCCAGTTTATTCGATGACCGTCTAAGTACCGTCGTTCACCGGGACTGCAGCGCGCAGACGACCGCAGTTCTCGGGTATCCCCGATTCGTCCTTCGCCCAAACCGATGCGCGCCGCGCTGACCGTTGAATCGCTTCCCAAGTCGTTCCAAGCGTTGCGGAACTACGACGGGAAGAAGTTCGTGTCCGACCTGATCGCCGGGATCACCGTCGGTCTCGTCGCGTTGCCGCTTTCGATGGCCTTCGCGATCTCATCCGGGGTCGATCCGCAATCAGGCATTTATTGCGCCATCGTGGCCGGCTTCGTGATCTCCGCCCTCGGCGGATCGTCGACCCAGATCGGAGGCCCGACCGGGGCGTTCGTCGTCGTCGTCGCTGGGATCGTCCAGAAGCACGGCATGGACGGGCTGTTCACGTGCACGTTGCTTGCCGGCGTCTTACTCGCCTTGCTCGGGCTGACAGGTTTGGGCACGGCCGTCAAGTTCATTCCGCGACCGGTCGTGATCGGGTTCACCAACGGCATCGCCGTCCTGATCGCAAGCACTCAGATCAAAGACTTCTTCGGCTTAAGGATCGACCACGTACCCGGTGAGTTCATCGGAAGGATGGAGGCCGTGAGCCGGCACGCGTCGACCCTGTCACCGACTGCAACGGCCGTATCCGTCGGTGCACTGGCCACGATCCTTGTCTTCAACCGGTATGTCAGGCGCGTCCCGGGTTCGATCGTCGCGCTCGTCGGCTTTACCGCGCTGGTCTTTCTCTTGCGGTTGCCCCTTGAAACGATCGAAACGCGGTTCGGCGGCATCCCGGCAGGGTTGCCACGCCTCGAAGTCCCTCGGCTGCGGCCGGACCTCTTTATCCCGTTACTGTCTCCGGTCTTGACCGTTACGATGCTCGGTGCGATCGAATCGCTCCTCTCGGCGGTCGTCGCAGACCGGATGTCTGGTGACAAGCACAATCCCAACGTCGAACTCGTCGCGCAGGGTGCGGCCAACATCCTTTCGCCGCTCTTCGGCGGCTTACCGGCGACGGGAGCCATTGCACGCACCGCGACGAACATCCGGTCGGGAGCGAAGACTCCGGTCGCAGGCATGGTTCATGCCCTGACTCTACTGGCCGTCCTCTTGTTCGCCGCTCCCGTCGTCAAGCACGTCCCGCTGCCTGTCCTCGCCGCGATTCTGTTCGTGGTCGCCTACAACATGGGCGAATGGCGGGAGATCCCCGAAATCCTCCGGCTCGGTAAAGCGCCCGTCGCGGTCTGGCTGATCACGTTCGCCTTGACGGTCTTCGCCGACCTGACCGTCGCGGTCGAAGCCGGGATGATCCTTGCGATGTTCCTCTACATCGCACGGGTCACGTCGACGACGACGGTCTCGCGAGTCACCGAGGACTACGTCAAGGAAGGGCACGAACACAGCCTTCAAGTTCACGGTCTGCCGGCAGGCGTCGCCGTCTACCGCATCCACGGGCCGTTCCTCTTCGGTTCGACGGACAAACTGGACGTCGTCGAGCGGGAGATGGACGAGCTACCGCCGATCGTCGTCCTCCGGCTCCGCAACATGAACGCGATCGACACCACCGGGGTCCACGCCCTTGAGAGCCTGGCCGAAAAGCTGCACGCTTCCGGCCGCGACCTCGTCGTCTGCGGGCTTCGCGACCAGCCGGCGAAGATGATCGACGCTTCGCGCTTCCGTAAGGTCATCGGCGAGGACAACGTGCAGCCCAACCTCGCGGGCGCCGTCGCCCGGGCCAAGGTGCTGGCCGCTTCGCGCGGCTCTGCACCCGCTGCGGACTCCCAGGCGTCAGAACACTCGGATCCGTGACATGACCGCCGCCCTAGCCGCCGCCGTCTTGGCCCCGTCGGTCCTCGCAGTCGGAGACGGTAAACCGTTCAGCCGGATCGAGGGCGCCCTCGCCGTTGCCAAAGCGGGCGACGTCATCGAAGTCCATCCGTCCGAGTCAGGCTATGCGCAGACGGCCCTCCGGATCCGGATGCCCCGGATCCGGATCGTCGGCAAGGGACCGGAGCGGGTCGTGATCGACGGAAGCGGGTTCGACTACAGCGGCTCCGGCAGCGTCCCCCGGGCCATCGTCCAAGTGGACCCCGGCGCGGACGGGGTCAGGATCGAGCACCTCGAACTGCGCGGCGCGCACAACGCCTCTCACAACGGTGCCGGAATCCGCATCAACGGAGCGGACAACGTTTCGGTCGTCGATTGCGACATCCACTCGAACGATATGGGCGTGATGTCGAACGGTGTCGAGCAAGATCCGACGGCAGCTTCGGACCAACTGTTCGAGGCGTGCCGCATCCATGAGAACGGGAGTCTTGAAGAGCCGGGCTACAACCACAACCTCTATCTCGGCGGAACGAGCGCGAAGTTGAAAGCATGCGAAGTCTGGGGGTCGTTAACGGGGCACAACCTCAAGTCTCGGGCCCACTTCACTCTCGTGGTCGACAGTTATCTCCATGACTCCGCCAACCGCGAGGCCGACATCGTCGAGTCTTGGGACACCGAGCGCCGGGACTCACACGCCGTGTTCGTGAACACCGTGATCGTCAAGGACCCCCGGTGTGCCGGTAACAGTGGTGTCGTCCACTTCGGTCAAGAGAAGGGTCGACGCGACGGCACGTTGTGGATGCTCGGGTGCACGGTCGTCACGCCGTTTTCGTCGCCGATCGTAAGCCTGACCTCGTCGTCGGCTTCGGCCCGGTTGGACAACTGTGCCTTCGTGGTCGAGGGTGAGGGCCGCCCTCAGCTCGCCGAAGCTGCGAACGGTGCCTTGCGGGCCAACGTCTTCGGCGAAGGGAACTGGATCGACCGTCATGTGTCCTTTGAAGGGACCGGGCTGTCGCCGGCACTGCAAGCGGCTTGGACCCGGCCACCGACGGGAGACGTCCTCGATCCCGCGACGTTCGGACTCTTGAGCCTCGCTCCTGGAGCCAAGCCCGTCGACACCTATTACCTCGATGGTCAAGGAAAACAAGTGCGGATCAAACCGGACGACTTAAGGATCGGTGCCCGCTGGAACCCGCCCGCGATCTGGTCTTCCGGTTCCTCGCAGAGGTCATAATCACGCCCGCCGATGGCCTCCCGTGACACTTGGCTGCAGACCCTTCAGCGCTACCAGGGGCTCGTCGGACTCGCCCTGCTCCTCGGCGTCGCGCTGATCCTCGACCCGCAGCACTTCTATACGCCTGGCAACCTGGCCAACGTCTTGAACCAACTGGCCGTACCCGGCATCTTGGCCGTCGGCATGTCGTTCGTCATCCTTACGGGCGGTATCGATCTCAGCGTCGGATCCCTCCTCGGGCTGTTGAACTGCGTTTGCGCGACCTGGCTGGTCGACGGTCGCGGCGTCGGTCCGACCATCCTGTTCACGGTGGCGGTCGGCTTGGGAACCGGAGCCCTTCTGGGTTGGCTCGTGCACGCGACCCGGCTTCAACCCTTCGTGGTCACGTTGGCCGCGATGGTGTCCTTACGCGGGGTGGCGTACGTCTACACCGACAACGGCACGGTCAGCGGCCTCGGAAAGAAACTCGAATTCTTGATCCAGCCGTTCTTCGGCATCCCGGTGAGCGCCTGGATCATGCTCGGGGTGACGGTCGTCGCCGTCGTGCTCCTTTCGAAGACCGTGTTCGGCCGGTCGGTCTACGCGGTCGGGGGGAACGAAGAGGCGGCACGGTACGCCGGACTTCCTCTCGGTCGCGTCCGGATCGGGGCTTATGCGATGAACGGGCTTTGTATCGCCTTGGCCGCACTCGTTTTCACCGCGAGGAACACGAACGGCGACCCCAGCGCGGGCACGGGTTACGAACTGGACGCCATCACGGCGGTCGTCGTCGGAGGCACGTCGCTCCTTGGAGGTTCGGGGGGCGTTCTCGGTACGTTCGTCGGCGCGATGTTCATCGTGTGCCTCAACGTGTTGCTCATCCTGAAGGGCGTGAACACGTACGTCGGAATGGGGTGGAAAGGTATCATCGTCCTGGTCGCGGTGTACCTGCAGAACCTGGAAAAGAAGAGATGAAAACGTCTTACGCCTTCGCCGTGTTGGCCGCCCTGGTGCTCGTCGGTTGTGGCTCGGGAGCGACGGAAGGGGGGACGTCCGGCGGGACCGCCGACAAGCCGAAGGACACGGAGAAAGCGCTGGTCGTTTTCTCGCAGGCGAACTCTCAAGACCCGTGGCGCAAGGTGTTCGACGCGGAGACCAAGGCCGAGGCGGAGAAGCATGCGGCCGAATTCGCGTTTGACATGCAGGACGCAGGTGGCGACGCGGCCAAGCAGAACAACATCATCGACACGTTCATGGTGCGCAAGCCGAAGGTGCTCCTCGTCTCGCCGACGGAGACGTCCGTCCAGACGTCCATCGAGAAAGCCTTCGACGCCGGCACCGCCGTGATCCTCCTCGACCGGGCGATCGACTCAGAAAAGTACACCGCTTGGATCGGCGGCGACAACGTCGACATCGGGCGCAAAGCGGGCGAATACGTCGCCATGAAGCTCGCCGGAAAGGGCACCGTACTCATGATCCAGGGCATCGCCCAGGCAACGCCCACGAAAGACCGCCGAGGAGGCTTTATGGAAGTCATGGCCAAGAACCCGGGCATCAAGGTGATCGAAGGCGATGACTGTGGTTATCAGCGCCAAAAGGCGCGATCCTTCATGGAAACGTTCCTGCAGAAACGTGAACATATCGACTGCGTCTATGCCCACAACGACGAGATGGCGATCGGGGCCAGGCTCGCCTGGGACGCTGGAGCGCAAAACGCCTTTCCGGGCGACAACCGCGTGCCCGTGTTCGTCGGGATCGACGGTTGCCAGCAGGAAGTCGTGGACATGATCAAGGACGGCAAGCTCGACGCGACGTTCAAATACCCGACTCCGGGAGCGAAAGGAGTGGAAGTCGCTGCCGAGATCTTGAAGGGCAACATGCCGAAAGAGAAGAAGATCGTCCTGCCGACGACCCTTGTAACAAAGGAGTTCGCCGACCAGTACATGAAGGACAATCCGAACCTCGCCAAGTAGGTCGCGTCCCAAGGAGTCGGTGTCCGATGGCGACGTCGGAGCCGGGTACGACTCGAGAACGCCGGTTCCCGTTCCTATCGTTTTTTTTCGGACGAAGGACCGAGGGAGGCGTCTTCGTACATGGAGACACGACGTCATGAAGCGAAGTCCACTATTTAGACCCTTGATCGGCGTGATGCTGTGCTGCGCGACCCTGTTGGTCGTGACTCAACGCGCCTTTGCTCAACCCTCCGACAAGGACGCGAACTTCATCCGGCGGTCGAACATGGGCCACATGATGGAAGTCAAGCTGGGAGAACTGGCCCAGCGGCAGGGTCGGTCCAAGTTCGTGAAGATGTTCGGCGCGATGATGGTGAAAGACCACAACGCGGCCCACGACGAGGTCGTGCAGTTGGCGCGGATCAAAGGCGTGAAGATCGACGACGGCTTGGACGCCGAACACTACAAGGTGTTCGACAGGCTGTCGAAGTTGAACGGCGCGGCGTTCGACCGAGCCTATCGAGCCTTAATGCTCGACGATCACAAAAAGGACTACGCGGCCTTCGACCGGATGACGACCGCGGCCGACGACAACGACGTACGGAACTATGCGATGAGGTACGCCCCACTTGTAAAGTCGCACTGGGCGACCTTGAAGAAAGGCAAGATGAGCTGACGACGGGCCGGTCGGTCCCGGGTGCGGGTACCGTCCGCGATGTGACCACGGCCGCCATCGGACTCGCCCTGGTCCTTAACGCGATGGGCAACGGGCCTGCCACGACCGAAGACGCACTGATCCCTCTCGAAGCCGGCGCCGTGAAACTGCAGGGCGGTCTGCTTGGCGACCGTTACAAGGCCAGCATACATAACCGGCTGGTGAAGGTCGGCGAGGACGATCTGCTGGACTGCTTCGAGCGACGGGACGCACCGCACCAGGACTGGCAAGGCGAGCACGTCGGCAAGTTCCTGCACGCCGCCACGCTCATTTGGGCCGTCACGGGCGATCCCGGTCTCCGCAAGAAGACGCAGAGGGTCGTCGAGAGGCTGATCAGGACGCAAGAGCCTGACGGCTACCTCGGCACCTATCCCAAGGCCGAGCGATGGACCAAGTGGGACGTCTGGGTCCATAAGTACAACCTGATCGGCCTCCTCACGTATTCACGGTATGCCCAGGACGGACGGGCCGCCACCGCCGCGAAACGGATCGGTGACCTCCTTGTCCGGACGTTCGGGGTAGGGCCTGGCCAACGCGACATCAACAAAGCGGGCGAACACGTCGGAATGGCCGCGACGAGCGTTCTCGAGCCAGTGGTCCTTCTGGCCCGAGAAACGGGAGACCACCGTTACTTGGAGTTCGCTCGGTGGATCGTCGATAACTACGACTCGCCCGGAGGTCCTGCGGTCCTCAAGTCCTTGGAACGGACGGGAAACGTCCGGTCCGTCGCGAACGCCAAAGCCTACGAGATGACGTCCAACTTCGTCGGGCTGCTCGAATTCTACCGTTCGACGCGGGACAAGCGCCTCCTCGACGACGTCCTGACAGCTTGGAACGACATTACGGGGCACAGGCTCTACGTGACGGGTTCCGGAAGCAACCGCGAGCTTTGGACGGACGACCGCTGTCTTCCCAACGATGCGTCCGTCAACCCGAACGAGACGTGCGTTACGGTCACATGGGAGCAACTCAACCACCAGTTGCTCCGCATCACAGGAGAGTCCAAGTTCGCGGACCGTCTGGAGCAGACGGTGACGAACCATTTGCTCGGCGCCCAACGGCCGGACGGAGGGGCCTGGGCGTACTACTCGGCCCTCAAAGGGACGAAGCCGTACGGGTCGACGACGAACTGCTGCGTGTCGAGCGGCCCTCGGGGTCTGGCGCTGCTCCCGTTCTCCGCAGTGATGACGACTCCGAAAGGAGGTCTCGTCGTCAACCTCTTCACCGATGCCCTCGTCAAGACGAAGCTGGATTCCCGTCCTGTCTCTTTGAAAGTGGAGACGGCCTACCCCGACGGTGGGGACGTCGATCTGATCCTGGGCACCGACGGGAGCCGCCAAAAGTTCCCTCTTTGGATCCGGATTCCGGGATGGGCGAAGGACCTTCAGCTCGAGATCGACGGGCGCGAAATCAGCGTGAAGACCGACGGACACGGCTATGTCAGGCTCGAACGCTCCTGGTCTCGGACGACGAAGGTCAGCCTTCGTATGCACATGGGGCCGTGGGTCGTAGAAGGAACCGACGGCAACGCCGGACAAGTCCACGTCCGGTACGGACCGTGCGTCATGGCGTTGGACACGGACCTGAACCCGGGCATCGGCGACCTTGCGGATTGGGCGCTCGTCCCGTCGACCGTGAGCGTCGCTCCACCGGACGGGATCAAGCCGGCCGGTGACGTCCGCTTGAGCGCCCGGATCGTATCGCGGACAGGGCTCGGACGGACCGTTCTCTTGACGCCGTTCGCGTTCGCCGGCCGTGACGGTCGGTCGGCGTATACGGTTTGGATGCGGCGTGCGAAAGACTCGGATTGAGCGCGCCCAGTCGGGACGGGTAACGTCCCGCCATGCAGCTTCTGACCGCGCTTGCGCTGGCCACGGTCGCGACCGGCACGCGACAACCCCGCTTGACGGCCTTGAGCGCCGATTTGGGAAGCGTCCTGCCGGATAGGGCTGCCGTCACGATTTCAGGCCCGAGCGACGTTTGGGGAGAGGACGTCGGCGTCCGCCTGACCGAAACGAACGGCGAGATCGTCGAAACGTGGCTTGCCAAAGACGCGCAAGGGAAGACTCGCACCGTCTTATCGACGCCGACCGCCGAAGGGCTTCCCTTGAGCAAAGGGCCGCGCGTCCCGACGGCGCTCCGCGAGTCGACGTCGTCGCGCCTGTTCAGCGAGGCGCCGACCCTCCGGTTTACAAAGTCGGCCATCAACACCGGCCCAGGCGGCACGAAAACGATCGTGCTCGTTTCCGAATCGGACCGCGTCCTCATGGTCAAGAGGATCACGGTACCGGCAAAGGGCCACAAACTCCGCATCGAGATGACGACGACCTTCCGCTCGGGAAAGCCGTTGCTCGAGTACTTGCTCTTGTCCTATGCCTTCACGCCTGACGGACAGAGGACGTCGGTCGCCGGTCTGCCGGATTCCACGTTCAGCCCTGGCCTGCGCAAGAACGACAACGAAGTCGTCGGGGACCATTTCTTTAGATGCCCTGCGGTTTCGGCCCAGAAAGGGACGCTGGCTGCGATCGTGCTTCCGGACGTCGAGGTCTTGGCAGAGAACAGACCGATGCCGACGATCGTCGACCTGGACTGTCGGAACGGCGTCGTCGACGCTCCCTTGCTCTCCTATGGTTTCTGCGACCACAAGGTGGTCAGTCACGTCGCGTACGCTCACGATCCGTCGATGCTCCGGCGCGTTCCCAAGGAACTCGAACTGGCGATGGACGTCATCGTCACGGCGAAGGCGGTTCCCTTTGGCGCCTTCCAACTCGCTGCAGACGAGACGTGGAAGACGGGCGAGCGCTACTTCGATAAGATCCTGCCCCAGGCCATGCCGTTCGCCGACTACGCGAAGGTGTGCTATCCCGCCGCGTTCGCTGAGAGACAAGGCAACAACGTGCTCGGCTGGTTCGAGACTGAAATCGACGGAAAGCCGTGCGGCGGCGTCATGGCCGGCTGGGGCTACCAGCAAGGCTGGGTGAGTTGGCAACCCTGGTTCAACAATCTGCGAAGCGCTTGGGGCATGCGATGGTGGGGGCGAAAGCTCGGCGAGCCGGACTGGGTGCAAAAAGCCGACAAGATGCTGAACCTGGCACTGGCCGCTCCGATGAAGCAAGGCGCCTGTCCGACGACGTACCAATCGCGGGAGAAGACGTGGAAGGGATCCCTGATCATGCCGCGCAAGGATTGCTACTACGACTTGACCAATATGGCGTGGAAGGGCGTGTGGATGCTCGAATGGCTCAAGTTCGACGACTGTCCGAGGCGTGACGACATCGACCGCCAGTGTCGGGAGATGGCCGATTGTATGGTCCGGTTCCAGAACGCGGACGGTTCGTTCCCCACGTGGTTGACCCAAGATCTCAAAGTCGTACCGGTCCTGGACCACAGTGCTCAATCGGCCCTGCCGGCATGGTTCCTCTTCGCGTACGCCGAACGGCACAAGGAACAGGCACGTTACCGCGAGGCGGCTCTTCGGGCGGCCGATTTCCTCGTGAAGCACGTCGTCGACAAGCAGCTCTATTACGATTTCGAGACGTTCTTCTCGTGCTCGCCCAAAACGTGTCTGCAAGCCGACGGCAAGATCGACGACCTTGCGATGTGGGACCGCCACACCATGTCGCCCCCGCAGAACACGCTCAGCATGCATTGGGCTGCAGAAGCCTTGCGCCTCGCTGGAAACGCGACAAGGAACGCGAAGTACCACACGTACGCGCTCCGCGCCCTCGACATGATGAACCTCTACCAGAACGTCTGGCCGATCTCGTACCGGAAGACGGCGTACACCTATGGTGGGTTCGGGGTACAGAACTCTGACGGCGAGTACAACGACGCGCGCCAAGCCCAGTTCGGAACGACACTGTGCGACTTCGGGATGCAGTTCGGAAGGAAGGACTACTTCCAACGCGGTGTCGCCGCGACAAGAGCCGCGATGACCTTGATCAACCATCCCTTGCACGCCGAGTTTGGGATCTATCCGAACCCGAACTATCCGCTCGGCCTTCAGCCGGAAAACTGCTGTCACGGCGGCGGAGACCATCAGGCCGGCCGCACGGGTTTCGACTGGGGCGAAGGTTCGGGCCTGACGAGCATGGCCTATTTGCTGGACGCCTACGGGCCGACCGCTAAGGGCAAGGATTGGACGGTCCTCGTGGACGGCGGATCCCGAGGCATCGAGATGCTGAAAGCGTCCACTCCTCCGCTTCCTGTCGATCCGGTCTTCGACTTTGCCGACTGGCGGATGAAGGGTTGGACGGTCGTCGGAGACTTTGCCGAAGTGCCGACGTCTTCGACCCGGTTCGACTTTGGAAACGCCGGACGACCCTTCATCGGGACGTGCGAGGACGGCACGGGCGGATACGACGACGCCTATACGGGATCCCTGCTCTCACCGAATTTCAAGGTCTCCAAACCAAAAATGTCCCTCCTTGTGGGAGGCGGGAAGGGTAACGGCGTCTTCGTCGAACTGATCGACGCTTCGACGGGCAAGCGGATCTACGTCGAAAGGGGCCGGGACGCCGAGAAGATGGACCGGCGGACATGGGACGTTTCCCGTCTTAAGGACACGGTGCTCCAGCTCCGGATCGTCGACGACGAGCGCGGCGGATGGGGCCACATCAACGTCGGCGACGTCCGGTTCGAGTAACGGTCGTTATTCCGGCGTGCCGGGCAACAGCACGTCCTTGAGGCCGAAGTACGGGTCCTTGTAAGGGATCTTCAGGATCGTTTCCAGGACGGCGTCCCGGGCCTTGTCGATCTCAGGAAGCGACGGCTCGGACGCGAGCCAAAGGTGTACGACGGGCCGCACGCGCGTCATGTTCACCGAGGAATCACGCTTCATGACTTCGGCCGCGACCGCTTTGGGGTCACGGTCGCCGAGCGGCTTTCCGGAAACCCTGGCGATGGCGACGGAAGCCGGCATGGGCGTCAGGCTCATGTCCGAAATCCGGGAAGCCGCGACCAGGAACCTGTCCCGTTCCGGACTCGAACTTCGGCTCGGGGTCTGGACGCCGTCGGTCGGTGCCGCACCGAGAAGATCGAGGGTCGGCGACTCCATAACGGACTTGCCCATCGTCGTCGCCGTTCTGGGGATCATGTTTCCGAGCGACTTGTGGTAAGCGACGACCGACGCGTCGTCCGCTCTTGCCAAGTCCCTGATCGAGGCTCTGACCATGGGGAAGAAGTCGTCGGACGTGTAGACGCCCGGGTAGGCGTCAAGGACTTTCCCGTCGGGGTTGACCAGATACATTACGGCGTTGCCTCGCACGGTCCGGCGGATCTTCTTGCCGTCGCCCAGGTCGATCTCGATCTTCGGCACGGCGCGTACCATTTCCCAGGCGGGGACGACCTCCGTCGTGACCAGCTTCTTGAACTCCGGATCCTTGAACAAAGTCGCACGAAGGGTCCTGGCGTTGGCGCACGCCATCTCCTCGTCGATGCGTCCGAACATGCTGAGCAGGAGAACGGGCTTGCCCTGTCGCTTCGCCTCTGCCAGAGCGTCCTTCAGCGAGTTCCTCCACGAAATCCCGTTAACGTGAGTGGCCGAAGACGAGCCGCGGGCCCAGGCGACCCCGACCGCAGTGGCCAGGCCGCAAACGGCTACGGTTCCGATGATGGCTTTTCGAGTCATGACGTCTTCTCTCTTGCGCACTAACGTTCCAACACGTTTCCGGTTACGCCGGTTTCAAAAGTGAAGACGTTTCAGCCGAAGCGAGTTGGCGATCACGGTGACGGAACTGAAGCTCATCGCTAAGGCCGCAAGCATGGGGCTGAGAAGGACGCCGGTCCAGGGATAAAGGACTCCTGCGGCTACTGGAATGCCGAGAACGTTGTAGGCGAAGGCGAAGAAGAGGTTTTGACGGATCGCCCTCATCGTCGCCGTGCTGAGGCGACGTGCAGTGGCGAGGGCACGCAGGTCACCTTTGACCAGGGTCACGCCGGCGCTTTGAATGGCGATTTGCGAGCCCGTCCCCATGGCGATCCCGACTTCGGCCTGGGCCAGGGCCGGCGCGTCGTTGATGCCGTCCCCCGCCATCGCCACCTTCCTCCCTTCCCTTTGCCACGCCGAAACGGCGTCTGCCTTTTCAAGCGGGGAGACCTCGGAGCGGATCTCCTCGATCCCGACCAATGAGGCGACGGCCGCTGCCGTCACCGCGTTGTCGCCCGTCAGCATGACGGGCCTCAGTCCTTCCGACCGGAGCTGCCGGACCGAGTCGGCTGCATCGGTCCGAACGGGATCGGACAGGCCTAAGGCCCCCAAGAGCCGGGCCCCCTTGGCGACGTACACGACGGTCCCTGCACGACGGCTCCAAGTATCGACGGTCGAAGCGACCGGAGCCGTTTCAATCCCGTCGTCCTGCAAGAAGGCCGCGTTCCCCACCAAGACCCGTTCCGAACCGACCAGGCCCTTTACACCCCGCCCCGGCACGGCTTCGAAAGCCTCCACCTGAGACAACGGAAGGCCCCTGTCCGCAGCGGCCCGCAAGACGGCTTGGGCGAGCGGGTGCTCGCTCAGCGCTTCAAGCGCAGCCGCCGTTGCGACGACCTCGTCCGGAGAGGACGCCGGAACGGAAGCGACGTCGGTGACGTCCGGCCGACCCTGGGTGAGCGTCCCCGTCTTATCGATCCCCAGCGTGTCGACACGGCTAAGGGCTTCGAGCGCCTCGGCGTTCCGGATCAGGACGCCGTTTTGGGCTCCTTTTCCGAGCCCCACGGTCACCGCCATGGGAGTGGCGAGCCCAAGGGCGCACGGGCACGCGATCATCAGGACCGAGACGGCGTTGATCACCGCATAAGCAAGAGACGGCGGCGGTCCGAACAACGCCCAGACGACGAACGTGACCACCGCTGCCGCTACGACGGTCGGCACGAAGTACGCGGCGACCGTGTCCGCCAGCTTTTGGACCGGAGCCTTCGTCCTTTGCGCTTCTTGGACGGTCTTGACGATCTGAGAAAGGAGCGTCGACGCTCCGACCTTCTCCGCCTTCATGACGAACGACCCCGTCTGGTTGACGGTGCCGCCGATCACCGACGTCCCGGCCTCCTTTTGCACGGGCAACGGCTCACCGGTGACCATCGACTCGTCGACCGAACTTCGGCCTTCGGTCACCGTGCCGTCTGTGGGGACGGCTTCGCCCGGCTTGACCCGGAGCAGGTCGCCGACTTGGACGCGAGAGAGGGGCACTTCCTCGTCATGACACCCGTGGACGACTGTCGCGGTCTTAGGGGCCAGATCGAGCAGTCCCCGAATGGCGCCTCCTGTCGCGTGCCGCGCCCGAAGTTCTAGGACTTGTCCGAGCAGCACTAGGGCCACAATGGTCGCCGAAACCTCGAAGTAGACGGCGACTTGGCCGTCGTGCCCACGGAATCCGGCCGGGAACATGGAAGGGGCCAGTGTCGCGACGACGCTGTAAAGCCAGGCCACCCCCGTACCGACGGCGATCAACGTGAACATGTTGAGCCTCCTGTTCACGACAGAAGCCCAGCCTCTTTGGAAGAACGGCCGTCCACCCCATAAGACGACAGGCGACGAGAGGAGAAGTTCGACAAGATTCTGGACCGACGACAAAGGCTGTGGCCAATGCCGACCCGTCAGGTGCGGGACCATCGCCAAGACCAGGAGTGGGACGCTCAGCAGGGCAGCAACGAGCAACCGCCGCGACATCGACGCCAATTCGGGATCGTCCGACATGGCGCCGCCCCCGTCCATGGGCTCGAGCGCCATTCCGCAAACAGGGCAGACTCCAGGCCCGACTTGAACGATTTCCGGGTCCATAGGACACGTGTAGAGGGCGTCGGGATCTGCGTCCTCGTGCTGCGACCTCGAGGTGTCGAGGAACTTATCCGGGTCGGCGCTGAACCGTTCCAAACAACTTTGGCCGCAAAAGTAGTACGTTTCACCGCCATGCTCGACCGAACCTGCCGCTTCTTCAGGCGTCACGTCCATCCCGCAGACCGGATCGAGAAAAGTGCCGAGCGGCCGGACATAAGACCTCGGCGCCGCTTGGAAGCGTTCCAGGCAGCTCTTGCTGCAAAAAGCGTAGGTCTCTCCGTCCTGTTCGACCGTCCCAGCGGCGTCTTCCAGCCGGACGTCCATGCCGCAGACCGGATCCTTGTACGTCGTTTTCACCTTATACCCCTGCCCCTATCAGCGCACAAGCCTCTTCAAGAGGTCGTCAAGTTCATCGAGAAGGTCGTCACGTGACATGGCCTGGGCCGTCGGATGCGGAGAGTCGGATCCGTGGCCGACGACGCAGTGTTTGATGTGGTTGACCGTCACCGTGGCGGCGACTTGATCGAGAGCAGACCTTACTGCCGCGAGCTGCGTCAGGAGGTCGCCGCAATACGCCTGGTCCGCCACAAGCCGTCTCAACCCGCGGACCTGCCCCTCGATCCGGGCCAGCCTCCTGTCCACGGCCCGACGTTCCTCGGTCATTCTCCTCTTATACCCCGCTGGGTATCTCGGCTCCGTGGACCAAGTCCCGCAAGCCGGGCTTGGACAGTTCGACCGGACGCCCCGAGTCAGGCTTCTGTACTCACTGCGTGTTCGATTGGAACTCGAAGAGGTCGGTCGCGATACAGAACGCGTTCGTGCTCACGGGGCCGATCGGGGCGACGGCGATCCGCGCTTTGAGCCGGGTCGTTCCGGACTGGAAGTACCGTCCGACGTTCGTATAGGTGCGAGTGAACGACCTGATTCCCGTGAACAAGGGATCGTTGTTCGTGACGGTCCAGGTCCCGGTCTGCCAGTTGTAGAGTTGGAGCACGATGCCGAGTCCGGGCGTACTTGCGCGCGCCCTGGCCCGGAGAGTGACGTCTGTGACGTTCGGGTTGACGTCGTTGATCGGGAACTCTGTGTCCAACTCATAGATGATGGGCCTGGTCGTCAGGTTCGGGACGACGAACTTGCAGACCGTGTACTCGTCACCGTCTTCTTGGGCCAGAGACGCGGCGTTGCCGGCCGTCCGCCATCCGATGCGGAGAGTGGCCGAATCTGGCGGGACGTGAAAATACTGCGTCGTCCGCCAGGCCAATCCAAAGTCGTCCAGTCCGTCGTTCGTCCCTCCGACCGCGACGACCTGCAATCTGCTGTTGACAGCGAGTCCCGTCAAGGACTCGCTCGTTCCTTGAAAGGTGCCCAGAGCGTTCTCCCACATGGAACGTCCGCGAGGGTCGAAACAGAACACCTTCATGTCACCGAACGTGTCGAGCGACTCGTCCGTCGTTCCGATCAACGCGTTTCCGAACCGGTCCAGTTCAAGTTCGATCCTGGCGAAGGGCGAAAGGTTCTCCGGTTCGGTGTGGCCCCACTTTTGGACAAGGGCGCCCGAATAGCCTTGGACCAAGAGGTCGTCGACGGACTCGGCATCGACCACATAAAGGGTGTCCGACGGTTCGTGGTACGCGATCTTGGCCTCGCTCGACGTCGCGTCCGTCTGGACGTTCCCTAGGGCGTTCAGGTCTCCGTCGAACTTATGGACTTTGCCAAGCCCGTCGCAGACAAAGACTTCGTTCTGAGAATCCGCGGCGATGTCGACCGGGACGGAAAGAGCGTTCAGCTGGAACCTGGCGTGCTCGGTCCCGTCAGTGTTGAAGACGATGACCAGGGGCGCGCCCGTCTGCACGGTGTCCGTCCCGCACGCGGCAAGCCGTCCGTTCGGCAAGACGACAAAGTGAGGATCATAGAGCGTCGAACTGCTCCACCGGACCGTCAGGTCTGGCCTGTAGGCGATCAACGTGTAGGTGAATCCCCACAGCACGGTCAACTTCAAAGAAGCGTAGATCTTCCCATCGGGGGCGACGTCCAGCGCCGCCACGAAATCATGGATATCGGTGCTAGCTGGGGCCGAATCTGTCTCGACTCCCTGAGCGTCGATACGCCGGACCGTCGCCGCGTTCGTCGAATCGACGTCTATGACGGCGACGGTCCCTCCAGGCTCTACAGCCAACCGGACCGAATTTGGATTGAAGGCGTTGTTCTCGTACGTCCAACGGGTCGCCCCGTTCGGGCCCCAGCATCGGACCACCGTCTTTCGGTCCAGTGACTGTTCCTGAACCGTCGTACAAGCGACGAAGTCGCCGTCTGGCAAGGCCCGAACGTTGGACCACCCGTTCATGCCGTTGAGGCGGTTGGCGGTCTTGTTCGTCCAAAGCGTGACCGGTTGTGCGGAAGCCAAGGTGGCACCCGCAATGGACGCTAGGATACAGGTCGATCGGAACGTCTTCGGCATGTCGGTTTCACAGGCGTGCCTTGCAAGTGCAAGGACGATGGCCTGCATTCTGCCGATGTGCCGTCACAAGAACGTCAAGGGAAGGAATCCTTAGGTCGACCTCACGACGGCACGGACGCGCCGGCTCCCGTCCGCAGGAACGCTGAAAGGCAAACGGAAAAAGGGGCTGCGCACGTATCCCGACGCTGGCATGAACCAGATCCGGTCATAAGGGTCTCCTCGATCGAGGACTCTCAGCCTTTCGGCTCCCCTGGGTGAACAGCCCGTACCCACCTAGACGCTGTCTCCACCGACGGCGTTCCCATCGAGTGGCCGATGTTCCAGAAATCAATTGTCTTCGGTCTCGTGACCCATCAGGTGACGGACGGAATAGACCTGTCCCGTGTGATACGCCACATGGAACACCTGGTACTGCACGACGTTCCCCCAAGTCCCCCACTGCCCCGGGCACGGTTCGTCCTTTTGCTTTCCGGCGACGGCCGTTTTCGCCGCATCGTGCGCGCGCATGACTTCCGACCAGACCGCTTCCGTGCCCAGGTCCAGCCTGGTTGCAGCCTCGACGTTCGACGTGTAGTACCGGAACGCATGGTCGATCAGCGGGCTTTTGAACGGCAAATGCTCGAGGTCCGGTTTCTCAGCCCCTTCGCCCAGCACCCAAACGGCTTGCCAATAGGCGACGTGCGCGGCCAGTTCTCCGACGCTCAGCAGACGGGGATGGGCCCTTGTCCACAGGTCTGCGTCGGCCAATCCCTCCAAGGCGATCCCGAACTCCCGGTGCCCCTCGTCCCAAGCTTCGACGAGCGCGTCCATGGGTGACATCCCACCAGTATACACGTTTCTACCTTTTCAGATCCGCGTCGACGATCGAACGTTATGGACCGAAGAGCCGGCAGCTTCGAACATGGCGTGAAACGCGACCGACCGCAATCCGCAGGAGTCAGGGTGAACGTCGGGGTGGATGGTGGGCGGTACAGGACTTGA